>CAIXCY010000082.1 GCA_903918045.1 uncultured Bacteroidia bacterium | reverse complement strand
TACCCCCGCGACACTCTGACACACGAAAACAAAACAGAAATTCACCCCGCAAGCTAGCCATGGCGAGTTCAGGAAAAATTAGAAATTTTAACCCGACGCGGATTTTTGTCAAAAATTGTAATAAAGACCTGAGTAGTTACTTATTTTGTATTCTATAAATTAGATAATACCCTGAAAGAGTTGACTATTTGTGAGATATGTCAATGGTTAAGTTATCAGGCAGATTTAAGTATAATTCTCTAAAATATTAATCATGAGACTTATAGGCTCAATCACCCTCATTGTTTTCATGCTAAATTTTGCATCAAATGCCCAATTCAGCTTTGATCCCCAAAAAGTGTCAGCGATCCGGTGGACACCGATTCCCGAGTTATCCGGAGATCTGAAGGATACAAAAATAGATTTGAATGGCTCCTGGTATTTTAATCCTTCCCCTGAAAAGGAGTTTTTTCAGAACCAAAATAACTCAAACTGGAAAACCATCGGGGTTCCCGGTGAATGGGTGATGCAAGGCTTTGAGGTTAAAAGCGGTGAATATGCCGGCTATTCAAAGGACTTTAATAAACCGGAGACATGGAACGGGAAACGGATTATCCTTAAATGTGAGGCAATTTACAGCGAGTGTAAAATTTGGGTAAATGGTCAAGCCGGAGGGAAACACCTGGGCGGAATGACACCCTTTGAAACGGATATCACCGATTTGGTGAAAACCGGTATAAACAAACTCTCCATTGCCGTTCGCAGTGAAAGTCTTGCCGATACCTTGTCAAGCGCTTCAAAATATGCGGTTCACGCGCTGGGAGGGATTACCCGTCCGATCTACCTGATTGCTATTCCCGACCTAAACGTAGCTTCATTTCATGTAAGTACAACCTTCGATGCCAAATATGAGAACGCTGTACTTAAAGCAGAACTGATGATTGCCAACGAAACAGCGGCTCAACAAACAGTGGATATAGCACTGACTCTTCGGGATGTATCCGGAAAAATAATCTCAGATGAGAAGAAAAATACGATTAAAAGAGCCTTACTCTCCAAAGTGATCACCAGGCAAATACTTGATCTGAATGTGGCCAACCCCGCGAAATGGGATCCGGAACATCCCAATCTCTATTTTCTGGAGTGCAAAATCACCATTGATGGGAAGGAGATTACCCGTGTTGTTCGCCGGTTCGGATTTCGCCAGATTAAGGTTCATGGAAACCAGGTTTTTGTAAATAATCATCCTATCAAACTTAAGGGGGTCTGCCGCCATGAGGTCTCACCGGAACGGGGGCGTTCGCTTATGGGAAATCAGTGGGCTGAAGATGTTCGGATTTTCAAGGAAGGGAATATCAATTATATTC
Source organism: uncultured Bacteroidia bacterium (assembly GCA_903918045.1). Taxonomy (GTDB): domain Bacteria; phylum Bacteroidota; class Bacteroidia; order Bacteroidales; family Prolixibacteraceae; genus JAAFHB01. Next base: position 165,164 of record CAIXCY010000082.1, on the reverse strand, counting down.
GTACATCCCATTATCCCCCCAATGAGAAATTGATGGAAGCTTGCGATGAGCAGGGAATGTTTGTTGAAGAGGAGGCTCCGTTCTGCTGGGCAACAAAAGACCCTGTAAATGATTCCAATTTTTTTGAGGCGATCCTTCAGCCAACACTCGAAATGGTCGAAAGGGATAAATCACACCCGTGCATTCTTCAATGGTCACTGGCGAATGAATCTGAGAATTTTAGTGAACTTTTTAAAACTTCTGCCGACCTGGTCAAAGCTGCCGATCCTTCCCGACCCCGTAATTTTAGTCAATACAGCGAAAAGGCGGATAGTGAATACCTGGAGATTGGGAATCATCATTATCCGGGTTCCGGCGGCCCTGATAAATATCGCGAAAACCAACGACCCGTAACCTTTGACGAATATTGTCACCTGAATGCCTATAACAGGAATGAGCTGATGACAGATCCCGGAGTTCGCGATTTTTACGGAGATATCTTACTCAAAATGTGGGAAGGGATGTATAATTCGAAAGGTGTTCTTGGAGGTGCGCTCTGGGCGGGGATTGACGACACTTTTTTCCTTCCTGACGGTGCGGTTGTCGGGTACGGAACCTGGGGGCCGATTGATGGCTGGAGAAGACCCAAACCCGAATACTGGCACATGAAGAAAATTTTCACACCTGTCAAAGTGAAACTTTTAGAAGGGGAAGGGGATCATCCGGTCATTCTGGAAATGGAAAACCGCTTCTTTTTTTCGAATCTTAACGAATGCCGCATTATCTGGAAAAACGGGGACCAAACAGGGGAAATTCATACTGATATTATGGCCGGAGCTAAAGAGATGGTTCATCTTCCGATATCATACGCCTCGCTTCAAAAACTTTCAATTAATATTTTTCATAATTCAGAAGTCCCTTGCGACCAATACCTGTTTGACCTTAGCAAACCCAAAATCATAGAGCATACGACAAAAAGTGAGTCGTTTAAATGGTCGATGAAGGGGAATACTCAGGTCGGGGAAAGCAGCAACTTAAGGGTAAGTATAGGTGATGAGAAATTGGTGGTCAGTGATCATAATGGCAATGAGATACTTAATGGGTGGCCGGTTCTGATGTTTATCCCCTTTAACAGTACAGGTGATACCCAGATGACGAAGGTTACCCCCGAATATGGTCTTTTTTCGCCAACTGCTTCAAACCGCAAGATTGAAAGTATCGAATTAGAAAAGGAATCTTCAGCTATAACCTTGAATTTAAAAGAGAGTTACACGGAGGCTGTGGGTCGGATGATTATGCATATTTATGCAGATGGTCGTATTGGAATTTCGTATGATTATAAAATGCTTATGGATGCCAACCTGCGTCAGTGGGGTATTTCATTTACACTTCCACGGACGATGACTACCCTCGACTGGAAACGAAAAGGGTTGTGGAGTGTTTACCCAACGGATCATATCGGGCGGTCTGAAGGTACTGCGAAACTTTTCTATGATCATCCGTTATGCGGCCTTGCAGGACCTTCATCAAAACCAACATGGAGTTACAGTCAGGACCAGAATCAGTTTGGAAGTAACGATTTCAGATCGACTAAACGGAATGTTTACATCGCTAATCTCCGCTCAGAGGGAGGCGCAGGGCTTAGTGTGATTTCGGATGGATTGCAGCACCTGCGTTGCTGGAAAATAGATGATAATATTCATATGCTTATCGCGGAATACGATAACCCCGGATCGGAGCGGTTTCTGCGTAATTTTGTCGACCATGCCTCCAAATTTGATCAGCCGCTTAAGCAGGGACAAAAAATCAGCGGACAAATTAGTCTCAAAACGTTTTAATCGCTATTCAGAATGGGATGAGCATTTTGGAAGCCTGGAATAAATGTGAAATAGTGTAATGTTAAGTGATTGGAATAATGGAGAATAACATAAAAAACTTTGGGGTCGGACTTCAGCTATATACAATCAGGGATGCGATGTCGGGTGATCCGCTGGGATCATTGAAAAAAGTTTCTGATCTGGGATTTAAATATCTGGAACTTGCAGGTTATTCTGATGGCCTGTTTTATGGCTATGCACCTGCTGAGTTCAGGAAAATTGCAGATGACCTGGGTATGGAAGTCATTAGCAGCCATGCTATGGTTGAGATTTCCGGTAAAACCTCAGATATCACAAAAAAAATGGCAGAGGCTCATTCGGAATTGGGTGTCAGATATTGCATACAACCGTGGGTATTTGAGGAGGAACGGACAACGCTTGACAGCTATAAAAAGATGGCAGCTGCCTGGAATCAGGCGGGTCTTATCATGAACGAGTATCAGATTCAGTTTGGTTACCACAACCACAATTTTGAATTTGATCTTATTGAAGGAGAGATACCATACTATGATATCCTTTTGAAGGAGCTTGACAACGATCTGGTCACAATGGAACTTGATCTTTTCTGGGCCGTGAAGGGGGGGCAGAACCCTATTGAAATGTTCAGGAAATACCCCGGCAGATTTCAACTTTTCCATCTGAAGGATATGTTTACTCAGGAAACGCCTTTCTTTACCCCTGACACCTCTGATTTTGCACCGGTAGGAGCCGGGCTTCTTAATTTTAAAGATATTTTGGCTTCCAAAGAAACTGCCGGGTTCAAATATATGTTTGTGGAACAAGATTCGACAAAGGATGGAAAACCGTTTGATTCGATACGTTCAAGTATTTCAAACCTTACCACTAAAATATTGCTATAATCTATATCTTACTTTTTTTAATGACTTTCGTCGTAAGTTTTAATTTTCTTTAGGATCTGCTCCTCGGCACTGTCGTAAATTTCCCGGATATATTCATCATTAAAATTCATGGTCCGCTCCTCGAAACGCATATCCTGAATCCGGTCAAATAGCCTATCCTTTGCTGTCTGAAGATCTTTACCGTAGATGTGGAATGAATCGGCATGCCAGTTTAAACGTCCAAGTTTTACAACCTTTCCTGTCTTTTCTGCAACTCCTGCCGCGATCACTTCCTTGTTGAACTGAATGAATCCAAACATATTCATAAAGTTGGCTCCCCAGGCATCATTACTCCGGAACCTGACATTGCAGTTGAGCCAGTAAACACCCTCTTCATCTTCAAGAATCCTGTACCACAACGACTGAAGACAAGGGGGATCATAGCAGTCAAGATCGATGCTTGGCATCCAGGTGATCATCTGCGCCTGACGTGTGAACGGCTGTTTTGACAGTTTGTTGATCACCGATTGAATCTGATCAACCTTGAATGGACCAGCTTCCTGCGATTTTTCATCAATTAACTCCTTCCAGACACCATAATTCTGCAATCGGCCATGATAAGTATATTCCCACCGCTTATCATTCTCGACATTCATGTTTTTAGTCCAGTGGTCTTTGATCCCCTTTAATTCCATCACATATTCCTTGAGCTCCTCAATTCCCCCAGGAAAGGCCATATGGATCATCGGATCGGTTTCTGGTTCCTCGATTGTGATGTTCATTGTGCAATCCATACTTTCAGGATCCTCCGGCTTGTCGTATTGGGTTTCAAATCGGGTCCCCCGTTCGTAAACAGCCAATATTGCAGCTTCATAAGCTTCGGCTAATGTTTTTTCTATGATAGAGATAACAGGAATATTTTTCATACTAAAAAGGTTCTTTTAGAGTTGTTTATATGACGTTTAGGAGTGGGATTTTCAAAACAAAGCTAGAAAAAAAGAGCTATATTTTGCTCGTAAAAGGTGAATGTTAGTTAATTTAAAATGATTATTTTTAAACTAAGCTGAATTCCCCCAGGTAGTAATATGGAAACAGAAATATGTGGTGAAATCCCCCCCTGCTCCCTTTTGGAAAAGGGGGAGATCTACGGATAAAGGGAATTGAATAACAATGATTTTTGTATAATTTACACACATATAGGTAAATAGAATCATCTGTAAGTTATCCCCCTTCGAAAAATAGGGGACCAAGGGAGATTTAATTTATGGAATAAACTGATTCCAGACCTCAGCAACTGTTTGAGGTTTTGGAACAAATATGAATCTTTCGGGATCTTCCTCAAACTGCGCATAGATTGATTTTCCGTATTCAAATCCCAAAGCAGTATATTTTTCCGGATTTTTGATAATTAACGCGCATTCCAGATAACAAGGGTTTTTCTCCCATCCGATATTTCCGTTTTCCAAAATGACAGCAAACCAGGCAAGTCCCTTGTGACGCCTCACATCATCATATTCAAATCCGTATTCGCGATCGCACCATGCGCCAAAAGTAAGGGGTTGTGTTGTATCGGCATTGATTGTTGCATGTGCCCATGAGGGTGGAACAATCACCACATCACCCGGCGAGGCTTCAACGGCGAAACAGCGGCCCGGCTGATCATTGGCAGATTCCTGCATAAATATGATTGCTTTCCCTGACCAGATCTCATAAACTTCAGGGGTAGACCACCCTGAATAGGACGAAACTTTGTGAATATGTCCCTGGCTCCGGATCGGCTCGTCACCCAAACGACCTGCCGCGTAAGTTACCGCTCCATACAATAAGTGGTGTTGCTCTAGTCGGTGGTGGTCTTTGGTTTTGCCAATATCCATGGCAATGGAATAAACGATATCGGGCCCTGAACAATCTGGATGCTGCAAGCTCCTGCGTATCGAATCAAGCGTGCGGTTCTCGACCTGCGGGCCAAATACTCCGGGTCCGTAATCGAATCCCAAAGGATTGGTTGCTGGAAAGATATCAAATCCGGGGTAGAAGGTCATGTCCTTTTAATTACTGAATAAATATCTTTTCTCAATTCCTTTTTGATACGTGTGGTAGTTGGCATCCTGCGTTATAAGTAATTTTGTAAGTGGGCCATAGTATTCGTGATTTTTATCCCATTGTTTCAAATTCCTCACACGTACAAAATCTTTTTAATCGGCTAAAAGTTCTTCTAACGAGGCACGGGCTACATTAGTAAGTTTAATTTCTGTCTCTTTAGAAGTGCCGGATGCCATGCTCCCTTCTATGATATTTTGTTTACCTGAACGGGCAGCCTGCACCATCGGATCGATTGTGCGGTCAAAGGGCTTAAAGTATTACCTGGTAAAAAAGTAAGTTCCATCATAGATGATCTCCGATTTTTTGTAGGTTATCAACTTTTCGTAACCGCCATGTTTGGGGATAAAACCGTCGGGGTTTGTATTGCTTATCCATTTTAATCAAATTTACAATTATCCTGCACTTTGGACAAATTTTACATTGGAGACAGATTAATTGTTAAACAAGTCAAATTTGTCTATAAGGTGCGCAATTTTTGGATAATTAGCAATTACCCGAAGCATTTTTGAAGCCTTCCCAACTATTTAAACCCTTACATACCCCTTTAACGTTCCACATTTCTGCCCTTCACCAGAACCAAAGGGTTGTATCGTGTATGCTCCCACCTTTGCGGGAACAATAAACACCTCTGCATAGTGTACCACAAACGGTTCAAAGGCATTCACCGGACTCTCAACAATCACCTCGTCACCTTCGACCAGACAAATAACATGAACCCCTCCGTTAGTGTTATGTTCCACCATTTTTGTAAACCAGTGACGACGAGTCTCGATAAATTCGCGTTCGTGAAGTCCGGTACTTTCCTCGATCCAGCCATCACCTTCGGCGACTACATGAACATTGTTTACCAGATTTTCCTTGGTCCATTGGGTCGTGCGGTCCCATTGGATCACCTTTTTGCCGTGTTCGATATTAATCGGGCGTGGTTTTCCATCCATTCCCAAGCGGCCCCAGTCCCATAATTTGAACGTAAAGATGTAAGGTGTTGCGCTGATCTCGAGTACCATACTGCTTTTCCCCGAGCAGTGAATTGTTCCTGCAGGAATCAGCACATGATCATGTTTTTTCATCGGCCAGGTTTGCACATGTTTTTCGGCATCGAATGATACTCCGCCGGCCTGAGCCTGTTCAAGTTCAGCCATCATTGCTTCCGGATTAACACCCTCCTTAAGTCCAAGATAGACAAACGCGTCATCGCCAGTTTCCATCATGTAATAACTTTCGTCCTGGGTGTAATGCATCCCGAATTTCTCCTGAATATATTCGGTGAGCGGGTGAACCTGAAGGCTCAGATGACCCCCATCCATTGTATCAAGAAAGTCGAATCGGATCGGGAATTCATCCCCAAAGCGGCCATGAACCGGATCGCCAAGCAACTCCTTCGGGTGTCGGAATACAAGGTTAATTGAGGGTATTTCGATGATATCATCTCCGAATTTAAGCAAAAGGCTGTTTTCTTCCGGAACACAGTTAAAGCACCAGGCATAGTTTGGAGCCGATGGATCAAGATTACAAACCTCCTTCATCCACTGGCCACCCCACGGTCCCGGATCAAAAAACGGCACTACGCTGAAGGGACGATTTATTGCAAGTTCCATACCTTCAAGAATGGCTTTTCCTTCAACGAGTTTAGGTTCACTGATCTTATTCGTGTCAAGCAGATAATCGATCTTGTCGAACAGCGTTTTTTTCAACCGGTCGCATACCCGCCAGTCTACAAAGAATCCCTGTTTATAGAGCAACATCCAATCGGCAGTATCCCTGTTTTTCACCCCAAGGTTATCAACCATATGTTTCCGCATGCGCAGTTGTATTTCCCACCGGGCCATATCGGCGTAGACCAGAAGAGAAGGCTCCTCCCAAACCCCTCCTAAAGAGGAGGATTTTGGATAAAGTAATGAAGCGCCACATCCATAAATTATAATCGTTCCCTCTTTTATCTCCTCAATTTCAGATTGAATAACTCTCACTTTTTCAGGGTCGAAAAAAGCATCCATCGTGAGGCGGGTCAGAAACCCAAAAATCCGGTCATTGGTAACGTCAGGGAACGTCAGTTTTATGATCTCCTCCTCTGGCAGCATAAAATCTGAAGCATGAATAAAAACCGAGGGTTTAAGTCCGGTCTGAAGATTGTTAATCAGTTCTTCATGGATGACCCCCTGGTATGTTTCGACGACCACGAGCTTTTTCTTTGTCGGAATTTTATGGATTGCCAGGGTTAACCGGGTACAAATATCATCCCACCCGTTTTCAACCCGATACTGTCCATTCTTTACCTCAACAACCGGCAGATTATTGAATTTTGAAGTTTCTTTTAAATAGTTTTTTGTCATTTTTTATTTAATCTTTAAATCCCTGTAACTTTTTACAGATTCGCCTTTATAATCAATTTCAGCCTCCACCTGGTAATTTCCTTTGATCAAAGGCATGTTGATTTTAAATCCGATCACTTTGACTTCGTATTTATTAAGTACTAGCGGCTCTCTTTGAACCGAAAGATCCTTTCCGTCACTAAATACCGACAATTTTACTGATCCTTTCCATTCTTCTTCAATCTCATTAAACACATGAACTGGGACTGATATTTTGCTTCCGGGCACATACGATTTTTCCCATAGTTCGATCATCAATCCAACCGGGTTGAATGCAGGCTTCACATATTTCACAAAATGAGGTTCAAAAGTGAGCATTTTTATATCAGTGAAATTGTCACTGGTCTGCCCGCGGGGCTTTCCGGTGCGGCAATATCCTAGGCCGCAAAAGTGCATGAGTCCGGCACATTTACGATAAGCTCTCCAATATTCAGTATGGATGGCGATATTTTTAGCACAAGTTTCAAATTTCTGATCGGCGGTAATTGCTTCCGGGAAAATTACATGATAAATCCGATCGGTTAGGCTGGTTGTTGTTCCGTCGCGGTTAAGCCAAAGCCAGCAATACTCATTTGCAATTACCGGATTATGGTAACGCAGGCCGTTAGGCGCGGGACTCTTATCATTGGGATCGTAATCTGGAATCCGAATTATTGAAAATAAGTCTTTCAAATATCCTTCGTCCGATGGGTTTTTTCCTTCATTATATCTGTAAAAGAGGTAAGGATGCGATTCTATAGCGTCTGTTTCGCTCTCTGGAGCAGCCCATCCATTATCCCAAGGCCGGTTTGATAAATCAAGTGCACGAACCAGCCTGATTGCTTTACCGGTAGTATCATTCACCGATTCGTTTTGCCCATCCCATACAGCAACGCATGGATGATTCCATCGCTCACGCATCCACTCCAGATATTCAAACGAAAGTTGTTTTGAAGTAATTCTTTTCTGAATTTTTTCAAAACCTCCTTTCTCACCACCTGTCCAGACAGGAAATTCGTCCTGGATCAGCAATCCCAGGCTATCTGCAATTTCGTACCATCTTTCTGGTGGAAATCCGATGCAATAACGAATACTGTTCCAGTTCATCTCTTTAAACCTACGATGTAATTTAGTTACCCATTGCGGATTCCAGGGAAGAGCTCCCCTTTCCGAATCTTCAAAAAACCGGAAAATACAAACATTTGTTCCACGCAGGAAATAGGGCTTATTGTTTAACAAAAAGAGTGCGCTGTCCCGGCTGACTGCAAAAGTACGCATCCCAAAGCGCGTCTTGGAATTATCTCCCGAAGTACTTAGCTCGAGATCGTAAAGGAATGGATGTTCAGGTGTCCATAAACTGCACCCCGACATATTTGTAGTAAAATCTACTCTTTGGAGATTTGTCCCTGATTTGTAAATTGGCGATAAAGATCCATTAGCAACAACTTTTCCCGAAACAGTTTCACGGATAATATATGAAACTTCTGTATTTGCTGTACCGGTTTTGGTTAAGATCTCTGCGATTACCCGAAGACGCTTATTTATTACATCTGGTACAGTCTGAACATTCGAAATAAATGGATAATCCGAAATGATTAATTTTACATCATCGTAGATCCCCGGGACATATTTTATTTTCTCGAAATCATTCCCGTTTACTACGGTATCGGGGAGGTTGTTCCTGCATCCGACAGCAATGATAAGTTCATTTTCATTACTTCCCGCGTTGAGAAAGGGCTTCAGCTCGAATAGTGACGGAGTGAAGTTGTATACATTCTCACCAACCAACTTTTTGTTTAAAAAAACCCAGGTATGATAAGCTGATTTATTGATCTTTAGTCGAACTACAGGAACATTCAAATCCTCAAGGGAAAAAGAGCGCTTGTACCAGTAGACCGAATTATTATATACTGAATCCTGACTTTCGATTTTTGGCATGGACATATCCACCAATCCCGGAACTTCAATTTTGGAGTTAAATTCAGTAGGAATGGCAGTCATCGAATCGGTTTTAGCGATTTCCCAGATACCATTCAGACTGATGATCTGCCGGTGAATCACCTTTTCCCGGCAACTGCTTGAAAAGATCACTAAATAGAATAATAGAATAGCGTTTTTCATGATGCTTAATTCTTTGGCATTTGTACTGAAATAGGGTCAAACTTCTCCAAATCCATAATTATAAATTTCTACCTAGTTCATGTTCAAGTTCCTCCAGTGTTTTTCCCTTTGTTTCGGGAACATACTGCCAAACATACAACAGATTTGCCAGACATATCACTGCGAAAATCAGAAAAGTGATCCCACCACTCAACTTTTCCAGCATGATTGGAAACGCAACAGAGACAATTGTGCAGGCAATCCAAAGTGCAACAATGGCCACAGACATCCCTTTACTTCGAAGCCGGTTCGGAAATAATTCAGAAATGACAACCCACACTACTGGTCCCAGGGAGGCGCAAAAACAGGCAATATATCCTAAAATGAATACAAGAACCATGATGCCGGAGGTTTGCTTCATAAAATACAAAGAGGACAATCCCAGAAGAAAAATCATCATTCCACCTGATCCGATAAGCAGAAGCAATTTTCTGCCAAAACGATCGATGAACGCTATGGCAATAAATGTGAAAACCACATTTGTACAACCTATAGCTAAGGTTTGCAGTAATGCCGATTGATTAGAGTCGCCCAGACTGGCAAAAATCTTAGGGGCATAATACATGATTGTATTTATTCCGGTTATTTGCTGAAAAACTGCCAGAATGATTCCGATGAATACGAGTTTTCTGATTTTTGGTTCAGTTAAATCGCGGAAAACTGATTCCTTATGGTTCTTAAGTGTCTCTTCAATTTCCTGCAGTTCACTTTTGGCAAGTTCTTCACCGGAAGTTTTTATCAGTACGGCAAGAGCTTCCACATTTCGTTGGCGGGCAACCAACCAACGGGGACTTTCAGGAACCAGAAACAGGCTAAAAAACAGCAGTATTGCCGGAGCGGCCATCACCAGCAACATCCAACGCCAGTTATTTATTCCGGTATCAACCAGAAGATAATTGGTGAAAAAGGCAACCAAAATACCAATCACTATGGCAAGCTGGTTCATAGACACCAGCGATCCCCGGTATTTAGCCGGAGCAATTTCAGCAATATACATTGGAGAAAGAATTGATGCAACTCCAACGGCAAGACCACCCAGGATCCGCGCAGCAACAAAATAGATAAGCACATGTGCGGAGGCACTCCCCACCGCCGAAATAAAAAACAACATGGCTGCAAACATGAGCACTTTCTTGCGGCCATAGTGATCACCTGCTTTCCCGGCAAGGATTACCCCTGCAATACAACCAAACAACAAACTACTCACGGTCCAGCCCAATCCGGCTTCGGATAATCCAAAATAAGGCTGGATAAAATTTATCGTTCCGGAAATTACGGCAGTATCAAATCCAAAAAGAAGTCCGCCAAGCGCAGCAACCACCGATATCAGAATAACATATCCTTTCATTTGTTCAATATAATTTATTGATATTAAATTTGTTGGATTTTTTGTAGATGCCAGGCATGCCTCGTCTCTACTGGTTAATTATATATTATTGTGGAACCAAAACCGGTTTTCCGTCGATTTCAACCAATCGTGCTGAAAATCCGTTGATTGCAATATCGTCGTAATTGTGTCCTGCGTCCGAAGGCCAGCAGGCACCAACCAGAAGGTTTTCTTCACAGGTATTCGCCAGACGATGGGCGGTTTCCGCGCCAATGTAGTGAAGACTACCCGGGTATACCGCCTCACCCCAGGTATTGCGGTCACGATCCATTAGAATCAGAACCCCTCTCCCCTGAATTCCCCAGTAGAATTCTGAACGATCGGCCAATTCATGAAAATGCCCTCTGGTCATAAAATATTCGTTTCCAACTTTACCTGGCATTATAGCTGAGGTTCCGAAAAACAAACCGCCCGAAGTCCCTACTTTGACAGGCAACCATGAGTGAACAGTATAAACCGGAGTGTGAGGTGAAATTAGTTTAACTGCCTCCTGATCCAGAAAGATATCAATAATCTCAGCTAAAGTACGATTTAGAAAGACAACGGGGGAACCTTTCAATTCAATATTGTCCGTATTAAATTCAACAGGAGATCTTATTATTTCCAAATGCTTCATTTTTCGAATGGACTTAAATTATAATAGGAATAATTTGCAGCCTGACCAATCTTCAAAAACCTTCGGCTTATTACCCGCGTTCCGTTGTCAGGTGTGAATTCTGCAACCAACACAAAACCTCCAGTTTCGGCTGGCAGGACCATTGAAACCGGAATATCGCTACGTACAAAGGAATCCAGTTCTACTGAAAGCGTCTGCTCTTTTGAACTTTCCCCTGCCGAATTAATAAATCTGACTTTAATGGTGCCCTTTATGGTATTGGATAGGTTATTAATTCCGCAAAGGTTAAAAAGCAATGTCGATCCCGACTCATGAGGTATGCTGTTTTTGACATAACGTTCATCCGTCAGGTTTATAAACGCAGCGGTTGGAGCAAACGCATGCCTGAACCAGTCAAGGGTAGGAGAGGGAATCAAATCTTTAATATTACCCATAAACCAGTCGCCGGTGTAGCCATAATTATTGGCCAGATAACAAAAAGCCAGCACTCCTGCAGGATTTGGATTGCTCCGAAGCCATTCGGTCTCCAGTTCCTGCCAGTAGGCCTGAAGTTCTCGATTTTGATCAGGTGTTGAGTTTGGACCTAAATAGTAATTATAGGTGTTGACTGTTAGTTTACTCGGAGTCCCGTTTCTCCAAAGCCAGTTCCACCCGTATTCGTTGATGAGCTGCGGAACCCCTGCTGCGTCAATTCGCTGGGTTACCGCCGGTTTGAAATTCAGATTACCTAAAGGATACGGATTTTTCTCAAATTCGGGTAATGATTTCCAGGGCATTGGTCCCTGATAGGGGTGGGGCTCATCCATCTCGTCCTGTGGCATCTGGTCGGACGTCATATATCCGGAATCCCAAATACGGGTAGGATCGAGTTTTTTTAATTCAGGAATCAGCTTATTCCCAATATAGTCATCCCAGTTCTCATTGATCGCATCCCAAATTGCGATGCTTGGATGGTTTCCGTCGGACCAGACCCAGTCGGTATATTCCTTGCGAAGCTGATCGTCCCAGCCGTGGTTTTGCCAGTAAAGCCATTCATTCTGGAACATTATTCCATATTCATCAGCCAGGTCGTACCAGAAATCGGGTGCAATGCCCACACAGATACGCATCATATTCCAGCTGAGTTTTTTTGGAAGATCGAATAACAGTTTCTTCACCCACTCATGGTCCCAGACCAGGTTGCCACAGTCGGGATCTTCGAAAAAACGTTGAAGGGTTACGTTGGTTCCGCGAAGGATTATCTTCTCACCGTTCAGATAGAAGAATTTCCCCTTACGGGTAAAATCGCGCATTCCAAACTGTTTCTCCAGTTTATCAGAAGTGCCTTTGTCGTTTTTAAGTGTTGCGATGGCCTTGTAAAGAAAAGGGTTGTCAGGTGTCCAATTGGTAAACTCAGCTATCGGAATCTCAAGGTCAGCTTCCGTCAGATTATCACGTTTGGCAAGAAACCGTCCACTCTGTTGTGCCACAACTTTCCCTGTAATCTTTTCACTTATAGCGATGTCAAGTGTAACGGAATCACCCATTGCATCACCCACATAAATCTGTGCGGGAATCAGATTTCGGATTTGAGCCTTAATTGTTACCTTTCTTTCGCTTACAGAAGGTAATGCCAAGAGCCGGTTTATCCTGGTTTTTCCTGTAAATGAGATCAGAACATCGTCCCATATCCCTGGAAGATAATGCTCTTTCTCCTTGTCTGTTCCACCCGCAGCATCACTTGGAAGCCAGACACGGTCACCAACTTTAATCAGGATTTCATTTTCCATCCCAAACTTAATAGCCCCCGTAACCGGGAATTCAACGGGAGTATAACAGGCGACAGAAGTTCCCATATCAAAGCCATTTACATAGACCTGTGTTACATACTGGCTCTTTTTAATAGTGATCATAGCCTCTCTTTCATCAAGATTTTTAGGGATGAAGATAGCCTTGCGATACCAGCTGTACCTTGGCGTATAGTCGATGTTGTAAAGATTGTGCTGATCCTTTGCAACCACCTTATCGGCACGTTTGAAAAATTTGTCGTAATCCTCGATTTTAGGTGTCGCCAGATGAACAAGTCCCGGAACCGGAATAACCCGCGTGAATTTTGATGGAGGGAAGGCATTGATCGTCTGATCAAAATTCCAAATCCCATTTAAATTGATTGTCGTTCGGGGTTCATTCTGCGAAAAGAGAGCGCTTCCGCAAAATAGCAGGACCAAAAAAAGTGCTGAAATTTTCATTTTAGAGGTATTAGTTATGGTATGAATCAGCAGTTACGGGAAACATCGATACCCTGAATTTGGTTGCTCCATAAGGGACTAACTGAATCTTAGCCGGCTTTCCATTTTCGACTGGCTTGTCAGGGAGTACCTTATTTTCCGTTGGCTTCCACTCAAATTCCCTGGCGTTCACCGTAAGTTTTACCGGCGAGTCGAGGGACCACTCCCAATGTATTGGCATCTTCTTTCGTTCAACACCGATAGTTTTGGAAGCATCTTGAGGTGATACGTCAAGGGCATAATTGAATTTTGCTCCCTTTGCTTCCTGATCCGGCGTTAGATCCGGAATAGGTAACGAAAAAAGTAAGGGACCATAATAAACGCAGGCATAAGGGTTTCGAATCGATGTATCCTTTGCCATTTTGTGATAGGAATCAAAATAGGAAATTTGCGGATAGGGGGTCTCATTTCCGTGCACCACCCTTGCAATCATCGGTAATGACAGATCAATAATATCTCCGGCATTCCAGGTTTGATTTAACCTCGCAAATCCGCTTACCAGTTTTTCAATAACAGTAATTTTCCCGTTTACCTTTATGGAAGGGGTCGTACACCATTCGGGAATACGCAGGTAGATTGGAAATGTGGAGGATTTGTATGGATTGACTGTCAATTTTATTGTTTCATCAAATGGATAGTTTGTCGAGCTGACTATTTTAGTGGTAATATGATCTGCGACCAAAGCGGTTACTACACTTGGCCCGTACATTGTTGCAGCAACTCCATGGTCGGAGGTAGCCATCCACATATTCATGATGTAATTAGGAAGTATCCGGCAATTATTGGCCACACAGCACAACACCGAATGTCCCAGTTTGGTAAATTTATAACACTCTTTTCCTGGCGAACCCGGCTCTTCGCCAGGTAGCTGACTACTGTAACGATTCATTGACTGATAATAGCACATTGTCGAGAAATCGCGGGCAACGGGTACTGCTGCAGCGTTAAAGAAAATTTTCTCTATTTTATCGGAATATTTCTGATCCCCAGTAATCTGAAGCAGCCTGTTAAAGGTATTTATGGCTGCTGAAACATCACAGGTTTCAATGTTTCGGGTTGCGCCAATTCCGGCATGAAACTCTTCACCTGAGGTAACTCCAACAGGAAGTAAATTGGTTTTTTCTCCCCAATTCAGAGCATTCAAGGATGCTCCGAGGTCCTCTTTTTTCCCGGTAAACAGGTATAGTAGCGCAGGAACACGGATATTCTCATAATAAATCACATTATGCCCCGGTTGGAGTCTGCCGGCATTCCAGTTTTGAGCGAGTGATTGATATTCCCCTGTATTCCCAAAACTACGGATGTTATTTCGAATAATTGTATCGCCGGTCATCAGATAAGTATCCATCATTGGGTCAATATTAACCGAACCCGATACCGCAGTAAAATGGTTCATTAATTTTGGAAGGGAATAATTTTGGTAGACTTTTGTAAGGGCTTGCAAAATCTTCGGTTTTCCGGATGCCTGGTAATAAGCAACCAGTGCACGTCCCATGTGGGAATGGGCCCAGCTGTTAAATTCGGCCCAACCCTGAGTACTGTCTATTAACATCTTTTTGGGAAGCCAGTAAATAAAATTGTCTCCCCGTTTTAAAACACCTTCCACCACAGTGTCGAGTCTTGCAGATACCTTTTTGATTAAAGCAGAATCCCCAAGAATATAACTCAGCCTTACAGCCCCATCGAGCCAGTAGCTGCATTGTTCGAGTGGCCATCCTCCTCCGTTGGCGGTGGCTCCTCTGGCCTTAAAACCATATCCTTTCCAGGCCTCCCCGAAAGTTGGAGAATACTCATCCAGATGACCGGTAATCCCGTTGACGGCATCCCAGGCCCAATCTTTAATCCAACCTTTTGGTGAAACAGCTCCCGGTTTCAGTGGAAAAAATACCGGTGCAACCTTTAACCCGATACTGTTGCTTATCATAGTATCAGTTATTTCAGGATTTGGTTTCCGGGTACATCCAATTAATAGAATTAAAATCATCCAAATGAAAAGAGACTGTACTCTAAATATTCTTTTCATAATTCTAAATTATTAGTAATTATCAGGTGTTTAAAAAGAATTTCTCCGGATTAAATGAAATGGGTTATCGATTTTTTCTTTTTTCCCATTCAGGATCATCAGCGCCATACTTTTTCCCATTTTTGCAAAATCGGTGGTTATTGTCGTTATTCCAGCGGCGACAATTCTTTTCAGTGGTGCTTCGTTGTAGGAGATAATTCCCATGTCTTTACCAGGAATAAGTTGATTTTCTATCGAATACAGGACCAAAAACTCAAGATCACGGTCGTCAACCACCACGAAAGCATCACTCTTCCTTATTCCGAATAGATGCAAATCGCTGATAATTTCAAAATCGATGGGATGATACCTGCAAAAATTTCGGAATCCGGTTGCAATATCCCGGAAATGGGATTTCTGATGCCGAATGACCAGAACCATCCTCCGATATTTATTTACAAGCAGATCATTCTCCTTTAAAATCCGGTAGATGTCCCTTTCAAAATCCTGACATACATAAGGATATGTACCTTTATATTGTTTGCGCCCCTGATCCAGAATAAAAACTTTATGGGATGGCAGTCTTCCAAGGATGGAACCGGTATCCGGATGATCGATGGGCATAATCACATATTCCGAATAATCGCCAATTGCCCCTTCGATAATCGTCTGAAACATCTTCAGGTTATTGTGATGAAAAAAGATCTGCTCGGTGCCATCTTTATTCAGAGTCTCTTTAAACGAATCGTATAACTCTTCCTTGTAAGCCGTAAGACGATCAAAAACCAGCAGGACCTTGTGCTTAAATTCCGCATTTTCATTCAATATAAAATATCCTTTACCGACCTGAGAAATAATAACTCCTTTGGATTTTAGTTCATTGTATGCGGTTAGTACAGTATCCTGAGATAATCCATACTGCCTGCATAGCATATTCAGAGACGGTATTTTATCCCCTTTTTTAAACTCGCCGGTTTTGAGTTTTTGATGAACCGCATCAATAATCTGCCGGTATTTTGGAACCGAAGGATTATCTTCGAACTGAATATCGAATGTCATACTCGTCTATTTATTCTTCTCTGCCCAAATTCTCAACATCTGAATGGCTTTTGCCAATGTACCCGCCGAACCTTTAAATTGTGCCGATCCATTGGGCTTTCCATCAACATAATACCATTCATAGAAACCCTTATTTTTAATTACAAGGTCAACCATCGGCCGGATTTCGGTATAGGCTTCTTTTTCGAATCCATTAGCAGTTAGTTGCTGAATCATCCGCGCACCAAACCAGGTCCAGTCACCTCCATTCTGATAAATATAAGGTTTACCCATCCCTCCATGGAAGAAACCTTCAGGATATACCGGGTAGAGGGTGAGTCCAATAGTAGGTGCACCCGATAACCGGACATTTTCAAGCATCTGTTTATTCGAGGATTCAATCTCTGCTTTGGTTAAAAGCCCTGCTTCTATTGCAATAGCGGTACCTCCGTGATAGTAAACCTTCGATTCATCAAACCCTGCGGGGATTGGTGATTTATCTAGGTAGATATGTGGTATGAATTTTTGTTTCCCTGCATTCCATAAATAAGTACGTACATTACTGGCGATATTAGCACGCAAAGATTGCCATCTTTTTGCCTGAGATCGATCTTTTGTCATTTGGGTCAGGTAATCCAGGGAAATGATAAACATCGCATTATCATACACGTCAATCGCCGGAGTGGTCGTTGAATCGATGTCAACGACATTGTCAGTATTTGGCTGCACATCACCCCAGTCGGCAGTCATTGCCCCCCAAAGCAGTCCGTATTTTTCGCTATAGCGCTCTTTCATTAGATAGTCCACCATCATTTCCATACGCTCCAGAACTGTTTTGCCGGCTATTTCTTCTGAGAGTATTGAGGTGTCACCCGTTATTCGGACATACTTTCCCACAATTTGAATCAGTGAGGTCTCCTGGTCGGTTTCAACGGTATTTTTAAATCCGACATGAGCCGTATCTGCCGATGAACGATACTGATTCGGATCTCCCCAATTAAAATCCTTATTTAAGACATATCCATCAATCATTTCGTTATTGGGTTGTTGAAGTGCGAAAAAAACAAGGATTGCCCCCCGGATATTCTTGGGATTTACCGATTCCAGGGCAATTTCAACGAATGTGTTCATATCCCTTGCCCAAACCTGCGAATATCCGCTTCCGGCATTAAACCCTTTTTTCAGAATATTTCGGGCCATGGTATCGACCGTAATCAGGGAGGTATCGCCCAGGATTTGTTTTGCCAATGCTTTTTTCGGATCCGGATTCTGGGAACAAGCAATTCCGATGAAGACTAAAACAGCGCAAAGAATAAGATTTTTCATAGTAATTATTGGTTTTAACAGTAAATCAGGGGTTTTGAAATCTTACAAACCTCTGGGTAGTACTATGCAATAATACTAATTATTTAAATGCAATATATCAGTGGATTAATATTTTTATAATGCGGTAGCATAAAATTTGTATTGGAAAACAAATATGTATTAACCTATATGTTTTCCAATACAAAACATCGATTTCTTTCTGTCTGGTACTTGTTTTAAGCGACCTCGAACAAGGCCGGAAATAGCCTTGATTTTATGCTTACATAGGGTATATTAGCTACAAGCTCCAACCATTCCGATACTCATAATGAAGGAATTTGTCGGCCTCAGGTAGATTTGGAAAGCCGAATTTTTCGGGATCCCAGTTTAATACCTGCATACTCATTTTTTCCTTAAGCTCTTTCCGGAGAGCTATATTTCCCATGAGGACTGTTTCAGTCAATGGTCCTGCCCAGTCAAAATTTGAACCTGCGGGAACGCCGCCCTTGCAGGCGTTAATCCATTCCTCTTCATGGCCTGGAGAGGCAGGAAGGTAAGGAGCCGGTACTTTGTATGAATCGCGCAACGAACGGGGCAGGATTTTATCATCAAGAATTTTACCCTTATCTCCAATGTAAAGGGTGCCACCTGAGCCCATTTGCATCCCTTCGTCCAGTTCGGGAATCCGCATTGGGCGTAAACCGCCATCATACCAGGTAAGTGTTACCGGTGCCATATTTTCACGTGCCGGAAACTCATATTTAATCATTGAACCGGAAGGATAAGATTCCTGATTCACAAGCGTTGAAACAGCCTGGATGCTTGTCGGATATTTCAGTTTCAGTGCACGAAATATCGGATCCAGAGAATGACAGCCGATATCACCTAACGAACCGGTCCCAAAGTCCCACCAACCTCTCCAGCTGAATGGATGATAGGCCGGGTTGTATGGACGCATCGGAGCAGGTCCTATAAACAGATCCCAGTCAACTTCTGCAGGAACAGGGGGGGTATCTAATGGCCGGGCAACACCCTGGGGCCAGTAAGTATCAATAAATCCGCGGTTAGGACGATCTGTCCATACGTGCACCTCGTGTATCTGACCAATTACACCATCCCAGATCATCTCCCTGAGCCGGCGGGTCGGTTCACCGGCCTGTCCCTGGTTCCCCATCTGCGTTGCAACCTTATATTCCCGGGCAGCCTGCGTCAGCACTCTGGCTTCATGAACTGTATGCGTCAGCGGTTTCTGGGTAAAGGTATGTTTACCGCGTTTGATCGCTTCAAGGCTGATTATCGCGTGGGTATGATCGGGGGTGGCTATGATTACAGCATCTATGTCTTTTTGATTATCAAGCATGAGCCTGTAGTCCTTGTATTGTTTTGCCTTCGGATAAAGGGCAAATACTTTTTGGGTTGGCTCCCTCCAGTCAATATCGCAGAGGGCAACGATGTTTTCGGTTTTGGCAACCCTTGCAATATTTCCCTTGCCCATCCCGGCAATACCGATGCCGGCAACATTAAGCTTATCACTGGGTGCAATATGGCCTAATCCGGATACGGTATGAGCAGGAACAATCATCAATCCTGCGGAGGCCAATGTGGAACTACCTATGAATCCTCTGCGGCTCATCGGTGTCGAAGCGCTGTTTTTCATAAATGTAATATTTAAGGTGAGAAGTATCGTTGGTGATCAGTAATACAAATTTATAAATTACTTTTTAATAATACATTAAAATTATTGATTTTTAGACAAGTACACATTAATGTATAAGCGAAATAGATTGCCTTGTATGGATATGTTTGCGGTATACAGTAAATGAACAAATAAATCTTAAATTCAATTGTTTATTTGACTTTTTGCTCCCCGCATAACCTTGAATAGAAAATGGGCAACAAAAGGATAAAAAATAATTTTGCAATCCCTTTGGAAGAAAAGGATAGAATGTTTACCTTTGCACTCCAATTGTTCGGGTTGGCTCTAAAAGAGGAGACGTCGGTTTCCCGCCTGCCGGACCAAAATAATATAAATTGTAAGAATGTACGCAATTGTAGAAATCGCCGGTCAACAGTTTAAGGTTGAGGCAGAAAGAAAGGTTTATGTACACCGCCTTCCACAGGATGAGGGTGCTGATGTAACTTTTGAAAAAGTTTTGTTAGTTGATAATGAGGGGGTTATTAGTATTGGTGCTCCACTCGTTGAGGGTGCTAAAGTTACCGCTACGGTACTTAAACATCTTAAGGGTGACAAAGTAATCGTCTTCAAGAAAAAACGCCGTAAGGGTTACAAGAAGAAAAACGGTCACCGTCAATACCTGACACAGATTCAAATTACAGGAGTTTTAGCGTAAATTTTAAAAAAGATTATCGATGGCACATAAAAAAGGAGCCGGTAGTTCGAAGAACGGCCGCGAATCTCAAAGCAAACGTCTAGGCGTTAAAATTTATGGTGGACAAGCTGCTATTGCGGGTAATATTCTTATTCGTCAGCGCGGAACTGCTCACCATCCTGGAGCTAATGTAGGTATTGGCAGAGATCATACACTTTTTGCATTGATCGACGGCACTGTTGAGTTCCAGAAGAAGAGAAATGATAAATCATACGTTTCTGTTCTCCCTTTCAAAACGGTAGAGTAAAACCCGTTCAGCGAAAATATCAATTATCTCCTGTTTTGTTACACGTGTAATGAAACAGGAGATTTTTTATTTGTACTTTTGAAAACGGTATAAAAACAAACAGAAATAAGTTGATATAAATAGAAATATCTGGAAATAAACAGAAACTATAGGGACTATAGATACAACAGAAATAATAAGACATGTTAAACTTAAAATTCATACAGGATAATCCTGAGTTAGTCATCGAAAAACTTGCCGTAAAACGTTTCGATGCCAGAGCAATTGTTGAGAAGGTTATTGAGCTTTATAAGAGGCGTAATGAGGTTCAGAATGAGGCAGAAATCCAAAAGGCTGAGATGAACAGGATCTCAAAGGAGATTGGTAACCTTATCAAATCGGGTAATGTGACAGAAGTGAATCTGGCTAAAGAGCAGACAGTTCAACTTAAGGAGCAGATTAAAAATTTTGAAGTGGAATTCGATCGTATCGATGATGAGCTATCCCAGCTTCAGGTGTTGCTACCAAATCTGCCATCCACGTTGGTGCCTCAGGGCAAAGGTGCAGAGGATAATGAAATCGTGGCCACCGGTGGCACGATGCCGGTATTGCCTGAAGGGGCTAAGCCACACTGGGAATTGGCTTCTCAATATGATTTGATTGATTTTGAGCTCGGCGTAAAGATTGCCGGAGCCGGCTTTCCGGTGTATAAAGGATATGGAGCCAGGATTCAGCGGGCATTGATTAATTTCTTTCTGGATCAGGCTCGTGAGCACGGCTATCTCGAAGTACAGCCACCATACCTGGTCAACGAAGCCTCCGGCTTTGGAACAGGCCAGCTTCCCGACAAAGAGGGGCAGATGTATCATGACAGCACAGACAACCTTTATCTGATTCCTACGGCTGAAGTTCCGGTTACTAATATCTTTCGCGACGTAATCGTTGAAGAGAAGGATTTGCCAATTAAAACAACCGCCTATTCAGCGTGTTTCAGACGCGAAGCCGGATCGTATGGCAAGGATGTTCGAGGGCTAAACCGCCTGCACCAGTTCGATAAGGTGGAGATCGTTCAGGTTGCCCACCCTGATAAATCGTACGACTCATTGAATGACATGGTTGCTTATGTTCAAACACTGGTTGAGAAACTTGGCCTGCCATACCGGATCTTGAGGCTGTGTGGCGGCGATATGAGCTTTACCTCGGCACTTACCTATGATTTTGAGGTTTGGTCTGCTGCACAGGAAAGATGGCTCGAAGTATCATCAGTCTCTAACTTTGAATCTTTTCAGGCCACCCGTCTTAAACTTCGCTTCCGCGAGGAGGGACGTGCAAAACCGATGATAGCCCATACTCTAAATGGAAGCGCATTGGCTTTACCACGAATCGTTGCTGCTATCCTTGAAAATTATCAGACTCCGGATGGAATAGTCGTTCCTAAGGTCCTTGTACCTTATTTAGGTGGGTGCGAATTAATCCGATAACAAATGTTTGTTAAAACTAAATCGGTTTAGACCTATTAAATTAGTTAAAAGAAGGCTGAATATTAATAAATTTGGTCTTTTTTTAACATTTATTAATTATTTAATATTGGAAAATATAGACCTAACTATCCTAAATTTAGGATAATAGTGTAACCATGGACGATCAGATTCCGATTTTAATGACAATATTCATTTGTTGAAAGGATATTTTTTCAATTTGGTGATTACATTTGCCCCTGTTTTCGTTAAAAAAAATATAAAATATTTAGTTTAGTCTTTATGGATAAACAACATAGCGGCATTGCAAAAGTATCTTTTGCAGGTTTAGTCATTACCTTGGGAATTGTGTTTGGTGATCTTGGAACAAGTCCGCTTTACACGATGAATGCAATCATAAATGCATCAACAATATATAATAAGGAGCTGATTTTTGGAGCTTTATCCTGTATTTTCTGGACCCTGACACTTCAAACGACCGTTAAGTATGTAATCATAACCCTTCGGGCAGACAACCATGGTGAAGGGGGGATCTTTGCACTCTTTGCATTGATCCGAAGGAAAAATAATTGGATTGCTATCCTTACAATGATTGGCGGCAGTGCCTTATTGGCAGATGGTGTAATTACTCCCTCAATTACAGTTACTTCTGCAGTCGAGGGTCTCGGACTATTTTATCCGCACATTCCAGTTGTCCCGATTGTCATTTCTATCCTTTCTGTTCTTTTCTTTTTTCAGCAATTCGGCACTGGCTTTATGGGAAAGGCTTTTGGTCCTGTGATGTTTATCTGGTTCTCGATGCTTGCTGTGCTTGGCCTTAATTATCTCGTAAAAGATCCTGGCGTTTTGGCTGCAATGAATCCTGTATACGCAGTCCGGTTTATTACAGAATTTCCTAATGCAATGGTTCTTCTTGGAGCTGTATTTTTAGCCACAACCGGAGCCGAAGCACTCTATTCTGACCTGGGGCACTGCGGTATACAGAATATTCGTATTTCGTGGATGTTTGTGAAAATATCGTTACTTATCAATTATTTCGGACAAGGAGCATATCTGTTAAATCATATGGATCATATGAACAGTGCAAATCCATTTTTTGCCATCATGCCTCAATGGTTTCTCCTCCCTGGTGCCGTTATAGCTACTGCGGCTTCAATAATCGCAAGTCAGGCTTTAATAAGTGGATCTTATACGCTTATTAGTGAGGCGGTTTCATTGAATATCTGGCCGAAGATCAGATTAAATTATCCGACCGACATTAAAGGACAGGTCTATATTCCATTTGTAAACTGGTTTCTTTGGATCGCATGTACTTTTGTGGTGATCTACTTTGGGGAGTCCTCTAAAATGGAAGCCGCATATGGACTTTCAATTACAATTACAATGATTATGACGACCTCACTGTTGTCGTACCATTTAAGGAATCGAAAAGTTCCTCGGATTTATATTGCCCTGTTGCTTACAGTCTTTTTATCGATTGAAGGTACTTTCCTTTATGCGAATCTTCACAAATTCGCAAATGGAGGTTGGTTAACTATTGCTTTGGCCTTCGTTTTCTTTATTGTTATGTACGGCTGGTATTTTGGGCGGAAGATCAAGAACAAATACATCAGTTTTGTTAATGTAAATAAAGATCCAGGCATTTTCAGGGAGTTAAGTGCAGATACTTCTATTCCAAAGATCGCGACTAACCTGATTTACATAACCAAAGCAAACCGCCGTGATCAGATTGAGGCTAAAATTATGTACTCAATTTTCAACAAACACCCTAAGCGGGCCAGTACCTATTGGTTTCTGCACATCGATAATCTTGAGACTCCAAATACCTTCGAATATGTTGTTCATCACATGATCCCCGGAGTGTTGATCAAGGTTGACTTTAGACTGGGCTTTAAAATCGAACGGAAGATTAACTTATACTTCAGGGAGGTGATTGAAGATCTTGTAAAAAGTGGAGAAATCAGTATGGTTAGTCAATATGATTCGTTAAAGGCACACAATATACCTGCAGATTGCCTTTATGTGAATCTGGACAGAATTCTCATTAGTGATTATAAATTACCACTTCAGCAAGGGTTTATTATGGGGCTGCATAATTTTATTCGGAAAATAAGTATTAACGACGTAAAAGCGCTCGGACTGGACTCTTCAAATGTAATTGAGGAGAAAGTGCCTATCGTTATTGAACAACAACTTAAAAAAAGAATTATTCGGGTCGAATACCCGTGATGCACTTGGTACTTTTATAAAAAGCCCGATTCCCCTGTCGGGCTTTTTAATTCCCCCATTCTCCAACCTATTCTTAAATTAACTGATTTTTTGTATCATACTCAATTGCAATTGAATTTGTAAAAAACATTTAAGCCCCTCAGTTGTTTTAGTACTATAGTATAGTTTTTTTATCAATTAAACGAAATGGATTCAGTAAACCTTTACGACCAGGTTTCATTTAAGGTAAGTAATTTGGTTACCAGAACATACAGCACGTCGTTTTCTATTGCTGTAAGTTTTTTGGACCTGAAAATACAGAATGCTATTTACAGTATTTATGGTTTTGTCCGCTGTGCTGACGAAATTGTTGACACATTTTTGGGGCATGACAAAGAGATGCTGCTCGATAAATTTGAAGCAGATTATTATGAGGCGTTGAATTGCGGTATTAGCCTCAATCTTGTATTGCATTCGTTTCAACTAACCGTGAAACGATACCAAATCCCCGATGAACTCATAAAGGCATTCCTTCTCAGTATGAGATCTGACATTCATAAATCCACATACAATAGTAAGTCCGAAATTGATCAGTACATCTACGGCTCTGCCGACGTGGTGGGCTTGATGTGTCTGGCGGTTTTTACAGATGGGAACAGCGAAATGTATGAGTCTTTAAAGGAACCCGCTATGAGACTGGGTTCAGCATTTCAAAAAGTTAATTTTTTGCGCGATTTAAGGAGCGATACCGAATATCTTGACCGGCAATACTTCCCGGAGATGGGGAACTGTGTTTTTAACGACCAGATTAAAGCTGAAATAATTTCAGATATCGAAAAAGACTTCCTGTCTGCCAGAAAAGGGATCTCTGATTTGCCTCAAAATGCTCAACTTGCTGTGCTTATCGCATTTTATTATTATTTGCGCTTAGTAAAGAAGGTTAAGTATACTCCGGCAACCAAAATATTAACAGCACGAATACGGGTATCCGGAACCATGAAAATGGCCTTACTCGCAAAAGCATTGATAGTTCATAAGCTTGGAATGATTTAATCTTAACTTTATGTCTGTTTATCTTCTGCTTGAAATTTTGGCAATTCTAATTCCTTTCCTCTTCTCCTACGACCGCAAACTCAAGTTTTACCTTAAATTAAAACCGGTAGCATTATCGCTTATACTGGTAGGTTCATTTTATGTGGCAGGTGATATTTTGTTTACGAAATACGGAGTGTGGGGATTTAACCCCCATTATCATTCTGGTATTCTTCTCTTTAATTTACCCGTTGAAGAGTGGATGTTCTTTATTGTTATTCCTTATGCAAGTATTTTCCTGCACGATACTTTGATCTATCTCTTTACCGGTCGTCAACTTTCAGGCAGACAGACAAAAATAGTTACAATTCTACTGGTTCTAGTGCTGGGAATTGTAGTCCTAATGAACCTGAATAAATTGTACACCTCTATCTATCTGGCAGTTGCAATAATTTCAATTTTATTAGCCTCGCTAAGTGGGAGCTCAATTCTAAACAGGTTTTATCTTACTTTCTTAGTTATTCTGATACCGTTCTTTCTTGTAAATTCAGTCCTAACCGGGAGCTTTATAGCCGAGCCGGTGGTTTGGTATAATAATGGGGAGAACCTTGGAATACGTATACTTACAGTCCCGGTTGAGGATATCAGTTACGCTTTTAGTCTGATTCTTTTTAATCTATTACTAATTAATCGATTAGTTTTGTATTTCGGAAAAAGATCTGTTAGAGCCAGACCAATATGAAAATGGAACTACTCTTAAATAATTTACTTCGGCAAAGATCAAATACAATATTTGTTGTTATTCTTTTTTATGTTGTCGGAGTCGTGGGTATCGCAATTCCCGGTTCACAACCATTCTTCAGAGCACTAATTCCATTTGCCCTTTTACTGAGTTTTATTCTGATTATGATTTTCCATAAATCGTGGAAACGTCTCGATAATCTGTTTGCTTTCCCCTTAATCTATTTACTGGGTTATTTAGTTGAAGTGTTGGGAGTTAAGACACATCTGATCTTTGGACATTATACTTACGGAGAAGGACTTGGATTTAAGTTATTTGACACCCCCTTAATGATCGGTATTAACTGGGTAATGGTCGTTTACTGCAGTGCAGCGATGCTGGCCTGGACAAGGTGGCCTTCAGTAATTCAGATTCTTGTGGCTTCGGGGTTGTTGGTCCTTTATGACCTTGTTTTGGAGCATGTCGCACCATTACTGGGTATGTGGAGTTGGCAAGAGAATCACATTCCGCTTCAAAACTATCTGGCATGGTTTGTTTTGGCAGCAGGATTTCATGGATTATTGAAATGGATGAAAGTCAGAACCATAAATCCCGTAGCCTCTGCCATCCTGATTTGCCAGTTTCTCTTTTTTATTGCAATTCTGATTTTTGTAAAAAAATAGATATGATTATAAAGGCGAGACACCATTTTTTCTACTATCCATTCTTTAAATTTTATGCGGGCTGGAGTATCCACCGACATTTCGGTCATGTGGAAATTAATGGCGAATTTAAAGATAGAAATCTCCCTGTACTCTTATTAGCTAACCATTTCAGCTGGTGGGATGGGATCATGGCTTTATATCTAAATGTTAGCCTATTAAAGAGAAAATTTCATTTTATGATGATGGAGGAGCAGTTGACCAAATTCACTCATCCTAATCTTATCGGGGGATACTCCGTTCGGAAAGGGTCACGAAGTGCAATTGAATCTATTGAATATACCGTGGAATTACTCAATGACCGCGCAAATTTGGTGTTGGTGTTTCCTCAGGGTAAAATTGAATCCGCTTATACCTTCCCGCTTAATTTTGAAGGAGGAATTAAACACATTATTAAACGGTCAGGGGCCTTACAAATTATCTTTATGGCTAATCTGGTCGATTACTTTTCAGACCGAAAACCAGGTCTCTTTATATATATATCAGAATTTGTGGGAGACAAATTCGATACCGGTTCGATTCAGGATGCCTACAATCATTTTTATAAAAAGTGTATCAGTGCGAATGCCCTAAAATCAACACATTGATGTATATTCTGGCTATAGTTGTCGTATCCTTTACTTTGCTACAGTTCATTGTTGCCGCATTTAACCTTGCGTTTAAGCCCGATTTGGGGAAATATGAGCTTCATGATGACCCCCTGATTTCAGTACTTATTCCGGCCCGAAATGAGGAGAATAACATTGGTGTTATTTTAAAGGATCTGATTCGCCAATCGTACTCTAATATTGAAATTATTGTCTTTGACGATCAATCAACTGATCAGACGCCTCTGATAGTTGAGCAGATTGGTGAATCCGATCCCCGGATAAGGTTAATCAGCTCTGATAAATTGCCCGAAGGGTGGCTTGGGAAGAATTTTGGTTGTCACTCCTTATCCCATCAGGCTAAGGGGGATTACCTGCTGTTCCTGGATGCCGATGTGCGGATTGGCAATGATATCATACAATTAGCTGCTGCCTATTCTCAAAAGTTTAATATTGGCCTTCTTTCGATTTTCCCCGATCAGTTAATGATTACCAGGGGTGAGAAAATGACGGTTCCGATAATGAATTATATCTTATTGTCACTTCTCCCTCTTCCGCTGGTTTTAGGATCGGGATTTCCATCATTGACAGCTGCCAATGGTCAGTTTATGTTGTTTAACAATCAGGTTTATAAAAAAATATACCCACACGAATTTGCCAGGGCAAATAAAGTGGAGGATATTACGATCGCACACTATTTTAAACAAAAAGGAATTCCGGTGGCTTGCCTTACGGGAAATAAGTCGATACAATGCCGGATGTATCGTGGATTTGATGAAGCGGTTAATGGTTTTGCAAAGAATATTACAGCCTTCTTTGGTAATTCATTCCTTTTAGCAACGTTTTTCTGGCTTATTACAACTTTTGGATTTATTCCTGTTTTCATCGCGTTTCCGCTCAACATTTCAGGGGCCTACCTTGTTATATTCTTAGTGACCAGAATATTTGTTTCAATAGCCAGTAATCAGAATATTGCAACAAATATGCTTTATCTGATTCCGCAGCAACTCACAATGGCCCTTTTTATTTACAAGGCCTTCACAAATAAATTCTTTTATCAGTATCAATGGAAAGGAAGGGATATTTCGTAATTATTTTTTTATTCTTATTTGTTATCTCGCTTCACGGAAGTAATAAAAGGGATATTTACAATGCTTATATCAATAATTCGATGCCTGCCTGGAAGGTTATTGTTGATCAACTTCAAAATAAAAAGGAAAAGAGTAATGATCAGGTGCTTGAACTGATCAATTACCAGTATGGTTACATAGGATGGTGCCTGGGAACAAACCGCAAGGATGAAGCCTCAGATTATCTTAAACTGGCAGAAGCGAGTTTGAAATTTCTGGAATTGCAAAAATTTAACCTGGCGAAGGTTAATGGGTATAAATCGGCTTTTTATGGATTTCATATCGGTCTGAATATTTTCTCGGCCCCTTTTATTGGGCCTAAAAGTGTTGCAAGCGCCAAACTGGCAATTTCCCTGGATCCCAATGATTTTTTCGGATATATCCAGGCAGGTAACGTGCAATTTCATGCACCCCCTCTGTTTGGTGGGTCCAAACAGGAAGCATTAACGAATTATTTAAAAGCAAAGGTATTAATGGAGAAGGATACCATTACGATGAGGGATGATTGGAACTACCTGAGTTTGTTAAGCTCTATCGCAGAGAATTATAAAGCGATAAATGATAATGCTCATGCAAAATTGGTTTATGAGGAGATACTAAAAATCGAACCTGATTTTAAATGGGTTCGGGATGAATTGTATCCTAA
Source organism: uncultured Bacteroidia bacterium (assembly GCA_903918045.1). Taxonomy (GTDB): domain Bacteria; phylum Bacteroidota; class Bacteroidia; order Bacteroidales; family Prolixibacteraceae; genus JAAFHB01. The sequence continues at coordinate 136,100 of CAIXCY010000082.1, read as the reverse complement.
GTTATTAAAGAACTTAAAACAGTAAAAATGGCAAAAAGTGTTCTAATAGTAGGCGCCGGAATCGGGGGCCTGGCTACTGCCCTGAGGTTGGCAAAAAGAGGTTATCAGGTTGAAATTATCGAAAAAAACAGTCAGGCAGGAGGGAGGCTTAACCAGTTGAAAAAAGATGGGTTTACTTTCGACATGGGCCCAAGTTTCTTCAGTATGTCTTATGAATTCAAGGAATTTGCCAACGATTGCAACATTGAACTCCCGTTTAAATATGTTGAGTTAGACCCCCTTTATACCGTAAATTTCAGCAGAAGTCCTAAGACTTATAAGCTTTATAAAGATATTCACAAGCTGGCTGAGCAGTTTAAAGACGTTGAACCTGACTTCGAAATTAAAATGCGCAAATACCTCAAAAACGGTAAGGCGCTTTTTGATGATACGGTCGACATTGTAATTAAGGAAAACTACAATTCCGTTTTCTCCTACCTGCTCACCCTGATGAAGGTTAATCCAATCCATTTACCGGTACTTTTCCGGAATTTCTGGCAACAGGTGTGCCATTATTTCTCTTCGGATGATGCCCGTGAGATTATTTCACTGGTCGCTTTCTTCCTTGGAAGGACACCCTTCGATACTCCGGCGGTTTACACGTTACTCTCCTATACCGAATTTCAACATGACGGGTATTATAATGTTGAAGGGGGGATGTATAAGATCGTGGAAGGAATCGTTGAGGAGCTGAAGAAAGAGAATGTTAAAATCACCTACAATACCGAAATTGTTGACTACCTCGCAAATGGCAGGAAATTAGATGCTCTTGTTGACCAAAACGGGGGGAAATGGCAAAGTGATATTATTGTTGTGAACAGCGATGCGGCGTCGTTCCGTGGTAAAATATTTAAACGCCCCCGGTTCTCGGAGGCAAAACTCGATAAGATGGAGTGGACGATGGGGCCGCTCACGATCTATATCGGTTTAAAGTGCAAGCTTCCGCAGGTAGAGCACCACAACTACTACCTTGGAGATAACTTTAAGGATTATGCCAATAAGATCTTTCAATCGACAGGGACTATTCAGAAGCCCTATTATTACGTAAATGTGCTTTCGCGGAATAATCCCGACTGCGCCCCCGAAGGGTGTGAGTCGCTGTTCTTCGTCTGTCCGGTTCCCGATCTGAGGTTTAAGAAAAGCTGGGAGGATAAGGATGAGATTGTTGACAGCATCATTGCCGACTTTTCGGCGCGTATTGGGAAGGATATTGTTCCGGAGATTATCTCGCGTACCAGCTATTCACCAATTGACTGGCAGAACCAGTTTAACCTTCATCGCGGAAGCGGTTTGGGATTATCACATAAGATGCTGCAGATCGGCGCCTTTCGTCCAACCAATTTTGACGAAGTGTACAAGAATGTCTTTTATGTTGGTGCATCCACCGTTCCGGGTACGGGATTACCAATAACGATGATTAGTTCAAAATTGGTGGTAAAGAGGATTGAGAAGATGAAATAGGATAATGTGTCAATTTATCAATAATGTTCCTGATAAAAAAAAAGAGAGGTCTTTCTGTGGGGAAAGACCTCTTTTTACAATCATATCTGTTGAATTAAAAAGTAAAAGCAACTTCAAACTCAAGTTGATTCATTTTGAGATTAATGGTTTGATTTGGAACCATATTTCCGGCCATAGCCTGGGTTGCATCAAAATCCAGAGGATTATAACCGGTTACGCTTCCTGGTAAGGCATAAACGAGTGCAAAATGAACGGCACTCTTTGATGTCCCAAGTTGTTTTGAAAATCCGACGGTCAGGTGATCTGTTGTGACTGCAGGAGCTAGGATGTTGAACAACGTCTGTGTCTTTTGAACAGGTTGGTCAGAATGTGAGTATCCCCCTCTTAATGTCCAGCCATTATTCCCGGTGAATTCAACCCCCAATTTATACACATTTATATCTTTCCAGCCAAAACCTGCACCCTTATTGGAACCAAGCGGAGAGGTTGACATTGGGTCAAATATATTTGAAACAGAGGCAACACCACTATAGTTGATCCGCTTGTAATCGGCCAGAATAGCCCATTTTTTATTTGCTTCCCAGGCTAATCCTGCAGATAAGTTAGACGGAATGTCAAAGTTTCCCTGCCCGGCAAAAAGACCGGCATATTTACTGAATTTAGCCATTGCAATCTTTGGCTGAAAATTTATACCCAGTGTTAGTCCATCTGCCAATTGTCCCATATAACCAAGTTTGAATCCGAAACCTGTTGCGTTATCGGTCCCATTCCCCGTTAATTTTGTAGGAGACTGAGACATTTGGGCAAAATTTGTTAGTCCGGTGGCACTGAAATACTGATAGACTACCAATGCAGTTACACCCAAACTATGCTTCTCTGCAATTTTCCTTGAATAGGTTAGTCCAAGAAACATCTGGGCAAGATTAATTCCAGTCGTCTCTGATCCCTGGTCATAAAAAGTTTTGGTTTTATAATCGGTATTCATCCCCCCGTTTCCAAAAAGTGTTGCAGAGAAACTGCTCTTTTCATTGAGCATCCAGTTAGCTCCAAGGGTTGGTTCCAAAAAAGCTTTTGAGCCACTTTCAACTGTTCCCGGGGTCAATCCCATTGTTTGGGGCATTTGGGAGGGTGCACCAGTTATGGTATATTCCCTGTTGGGGTTAAAAATCTCAAAACCTACAAGGTATTTTTTGCCTAGAAAAACATTACCTGCAGGGTTTCCGTTTATAAGTCCGTTCTTGTACCATGCAGTTCCGGCTCCGGCCAGACCTTTGTTCTGCGCCCCATAACCAACACCAAAATAGCCATCCGTGGCATGGACTTTTTCCGGCAGGAGACTTCCAATAATCACAAGAATCAAAAATGTAATTCCAATAACATGCTTCATAATAATAATTAAATTTAGTGATTTAAAAAAATATGTCGTATCAATGCTTCAGCCTATCTAATTGTTTAAGTTAAAAAGAATCTAAAAAAACGTAATTAGCACCCCCCGCCTGCGGAAGCTCCCTTACGAACCGGAATTACCGCCTCGCCTTTCTTCTGAATTGTTGGCGCTATCTGAGTTTGTTCAGTTTTTTGATGAATGGAGGAAGTGTCTACAACTGATACTTCGGTCATGGCAGGTGCAGGTGGTATAAATTCATTAGTTGGATTGATTCCCCCTTTTAAAAGTTTCAGGTTTTTATAACCCAGTTGCCGGAGCAAGAACACCGGGGCTGTAGCCTGTAATTCCGTATTTCCATAGAGTACCGCCTCCTTGTTGTTTTTTTGCAGGTTGTCAAATAGTTGGAGGGATTCTTTGTCCAGAAGTTGGCGGATTGGTATATTTATAGCGTTTAAGGGGTGCCCCTGTGAATATAATTCCTCCTGACGAATATCGATGAGTTGTTTTCCTGAAAGATCTTTTAGCTCAATTTCAGTTGTCGGGTCATTCATCAGGGTTATTGACTCTTTAGCATTGGTTTGATAATGAGCCGATAATGGTCTGAACAGGAAAGTAAGGACTACTATTATCACTGCTAATCCAAGAAAGCTGAGCCAAAGTGAATTGGTTTTGACGAAATGGTTCATTTGATTTGTGTTTGAGTTTAAATTATAAAACACCTGCTAATTATCATAATGAAATACTATTATCCTGGGAAATTGTCCTGAATCTTTGATATTTAACGCTGATTATATAACTTAACAACCACCGCCGGCCGCAGCTTTTGGTGCTTTGCGGATTACCTGGACCTTTTCTATAGCGGGTGTGGTGGCAGAGGCATTCCCGGTTTCACCTGAACCTATTAAAAACTGTCGTGCCGCCTTTCTAAAACTAATCAGATCCAGGTCTGAAGTAGACGGTGTACCGGTAAGGAGTTTTTCTTTAACGAACGTGTTGAACCATTCGTTCATCCCCCCTTTCATAACGTAGATTCGGTTTAACGCATATCGGGAACACAAAAGCCAGGCTTTTTCGGCCATGAGATCTGCATTTCCATACAATATTTTATCCTTTCCTGGCTGATTGAAAAGTTCCATATTTGCTCTGGTAAGCAATGAGTCGGTGAGGATATTAAGTGATCCCGGCAGTGAAAAGATTTTGAACTGATCTGCCGATCGCAGGTCGATCAGCATTAAGGTGGGATCGTTCTCGATGATCCGGTGAGTAATCTGGTCGACAGTTAAATAGCGTGATTTTTCAACCACTGAAGACAACAGAGCCTTTGGATCGGTTTCCTTAAGTTCATTTTTCTTCGGAAGAATAACCAATCCCAAAGCCAATACAATTAAGAAAATAGCAAGTAGTGTATATTTTCGTTCCATAATTTGGGTAGTTTAATATTCAACCTTTTTTACTCTCTTCTGAACCCAACCTGCACCTGCGAACATCCCAATTGCAGCCAAAACGAGGAAGAACGTAAACAGTTCTGGTGAAATGCCAAAGACTGTATTCACCATTTTTGCCCCTTCCGAACCACTGTTATAAATACTTTCGAAAAGGGGGAAAGCTTCAGAAAACAGAAAGACACCGATAAACATCCCGCCAAAAAAAACTAGGCCATCAAGACGGCCAACTGCAGTAGCACATAGGCTGGTACCAGGGCAAAAGCCGCCCATTGCAAATCCAATTCCCATAATTATACCGCCTACTATTGCGGAAGTAAGAAAGGTGGGTTGAATGTATAAGGTCGAAAAATCTAAAAGTCCCAGGTAACTGAAATAAAGCAATCCCAATGACGCAACTATTGCAGCGGTAAAGAAAACCTTTACAACCACGAAGTCATAACCAAAGAAGGTGCCAATAATCTTTCGGGAAGAAGAAAAACCTGATGCCTCCAGGGCAAAGCCAAAACCCATTCCAAGGATTACGGCAAAGAAGTTGTCCCATGCCGGGGAAATAACTCCTGATGATATGATAGATCCAATCATAGTTTTATAGCTTGAAATGGTTAAATCCAGTTTTTACGAAAGATCCATGCTGCTAAAAAGGCTGTACCGAATATTGCAATCATGGTGATGTAGCCGCCAAATGAGAGGACCGCCATTCCGCTAAGTGCGGCACCACTGGTACAACCCCGTCCCAGTTGCGATCCAAATCCGAAAATCAATCCACCGGCCAGGGCAAAAATGAGTCTTCGTCGGGAGGTGATTTTAGGTGAATGTTCTACCTTCATTTTTAAACGGTTGAAAATTATTCCGGACAGAAATGCACCTGCCAAAACTCCCAGAACTTCGAAGACGAGCCAGTTACTCATCGGCTGCTTGTCTCCTCCGGCAAATTGGGAGTAGTAGGCGGATTTGGCGACATGCTCTGGTGCGATCACGTTTACGCCGGCAGCAACACTGTTTTTAACGGCTCCACTGGCTCCAAGTCCCCGGCCGGAAATGTAAAATGCAAGAAAAAGAAAGGTTCCAAGTATTACACCACCCAGATAGGGATTTAGGTAATACGTTCCGTCATTTTTTATTTTTTTCATAACATAATATTTTAATACAAATAGCGGGTTAGTTGTCCTGCTTCAACCATCAAAAATCTGAAAATCAGACCGCCAAGCAATACAAGGATTGCCGGAATATAAATTGGAACCTTATATCCTTTGAGTTCGAAAATTTCCAGTAGAGCAGGGAAAATCAGACCCAGAAGTACCACAAACGTAAAGAACGGAGCGGTGAATTTTCCTCCAAGGAACAGGTTGGCCGCATTGATCTGCGCTTCTGATCCGGCCAGAAACCCCATAAGCAGATGGACAATAAAAAAGAGTTCGATAACAATCAGAAGCAGGTCGATTCGCCCCATGATTTTTCGCTCTTTATGATCTTTGCTCAGCATTATGATTACCGCTGCCGCTGTTGACATTCCGGAAACCAAAAAGAGTGGACCCAGAATAGAGGTATTCCAAAGCGGGCGTGCGTTAAATGCGGAAAGTAATATCCCCGTATAAATTCCCAGAATCACTGCGTAAACAGCCATAGGCCAGGCAATCCATAACCTGTATTTTATTAGCCAGGCTTCAAAGGTTTTCAGAAAATCATATTTCCAATCCCAGTTTGGGAAGACCTCCCTCACATAACTTGCCGACCATAAAATCGAAATTGGTGTAATGATCATCAAAACCCAGGCACCCCATCCCATTGGTGACTCGAGACGAATTGTAGTATAGAGCTGCCAGAAAAAAAGCTTATGTTTCAGATCGAGGAAAAGCATAAATAATCCAAAAATCAGCAGAAACGGGACCAGCAACGGCGCCTTTTTGACTGTAGCTGACATCTTATTCTCTTTGCCAAGAATGGTAAATACTCCGGCAAAAAAGAGTATGCCGGCGGCTACTCCGCCCAGGAAGAGGTAGATGGGAATCTGCCAGTGCCAGATGTTCAGATAGGGGTCAATATTGGGGATGTTTCGCCCGCTAGCAAATAATTCTTCTTTCATTTTTTTTATTTTTTGCAGGTTTAAACCAGGTAAAATATCTGAGGTTTTGTGCCGGCTTCGGGAGCCAGTGACTTGAATTTCCGGTTTTTCAGTACATTCACAATTTTTGAATTCTGATCGTCCAGATCCCCGAAATACATGCAACTTGTGGGGCACACACTTACGCAGGCCGGATTATTACCCTCGCGTACCCGGTGAATGCAGAAGGTGCATTTGTCCACGTAACCATCCGGATGGGAATAACGGGCATCGTAGGGGCATGCCTCAATACAGGCGCCACAGCCGATGCACTTGTTATGCTCTACGAGGACAATTCCACCATCTTCGAAATGACTTGCACCTGTTGGACAGCATCTTACGCAAGGTGAGTTTGCACAATGGTTGCACCTTTCGGACCTGAGTTCAATACTTACATTGGGGTAGGTGCCATCAACAACTTCAACCACCCAGTCGCGGCAAAATCCAATCGGGACGTTATTTTCTGTCTGACAAGCCACGACACAGTCGCTGCAGCCCACACATTTTCGGGTATCAATAGCCATTCCGTACCTCATGATTTAGCCTCCTTTTTTGCTGCGTCTTTAATAAATGTGACAAAATTTCCACGCATCCCGGTGCCTCCCATTACCGGGTCGATTTTTACATCTGAAATTAATTCGGTATCGTTAACCCCGCGTCCGAAGGCGTATGTCAATGGTTTATGATGGTGTCCGAATCCATGAACGATATAAACCGAATCCCACCGGATCCGTTCAGTGATTCGCACTTTAACCGAAAAATTTGAAACCACTCCTGCCTGGTTCTTGAGAAATACATATTGATCCTTTTTCAGTCCCCAGAGTTCGGCAACCTGAGGGTTGATCCACACCGCGTTTTCCGGCATCAAAGCTCCAAGATTCCGGTTGTTGGCTGTGCGGCTGAAGGTATGCATGGGAGCCCGACCATAGATTAACCGGTAAAATCCCTCTTCAGGTTGTGGGTGAAGGGTTAACTTCGGCATCGGATCAAAGCCTGCTGCTTCGAGTTCGTGTGAATAGAGCTGTATTTTCCCGCTTGCAGTTTTAAATTTGTAGTCCGATCCGGGGGTGATATATACCGGAGTCTTCCGTTCAAACTTTTTTAAACCCATCTGCTCCATTTCATTAAGTGATGATCCCACCTGTTTGAGCTGCCAGTCGAGTACCTCCTTAAAATCTTTATAATTATAATACGGTCCCAGACCAAGCCGCTGACCGATCTGCTTCGAAATCCACCAGGCCGGTTTGGTTTCATAGAGCGGTTCTACTGCAGGCATCCTAAGGGCGAGTGTTGGTTCGCGATGGGCTGTGGCACGTAAATCATCGTGCCGCTCGAGATAGGTACATTCCGGTAAAACAACATCGGCATAACCCGTAATCTCCATCGGCATCGTATCCACAACAACCAGTAAATCGAGCGAGTGTATTGCCTTCATTAATTGTTCCTTCAACGGGATCGAAACGATAAGGTTTGTCCCTGAAACAATCCACCCTTTAATCACGTGGTTTTTTCCTTCTCCAGGAATTGAGGCCTCAATAACCGTATTTGTAACTGCTTCCTTGGCAAAGGGATACCTTCCGTTGAGTGTATCCTGCCACGACCATGCGGGTTTCGGATAAGGTGGGTGCGGAAAATCGGGAATTTTAATCCCCTCCTTAAAAAATATGCCACCCCTGTTTCCCCAGGTACCCAATAAGGCATTTAAGATAGCGATTGCGCGCGACCGCTGCACATCATCTCCGTACCAGGTGGTATGCCTCCCCGGATGAATGATTGCTGAAGGCGCAGCGTTGGCCATCTCCCTGGCTGTCTGACGGATGAGTTCCGGTTTAAGAGTCGTTATTCCATAAGCCCATTCCGGGGTATAATTCCGGACATGTACTTTCAGCTCATCGAACCCTTCGGCATATTTCGCCACATACTCTTTATTGTAAAGTTCATCATAGATAAGGACATGAATCCAGGCAAGTAAAAGGGCAAGGTCTGTTGATGGTTTTATTGGCAACCAATATTTAGATTTGCTTGCTGCGGTCGACAAACGCGGATCAACGGTGATGATTACTGCACCGCGGTCAATAGCCTCCGACATCTCCTGAACCTGCCCGTTATGCATGTTCTCACCGATATGTGATCCAATCAGTATCAGACATCGGGTATCGCGGATATCGGTCACTTCGGGACTACTCACAGATTCTCCGAACGTGAGTTCAAAACCGGTATCGCGTGGACCGCGGCATTGTGCAAACGAGGGGGCTGCAACATTATTTGAGCCAAAGGCGTTAAGCAGATGGGTAAAATACTTTCCGGAACTGCCGTGATTGAACAAAGCCATACTTTCAGGACCGTGTTTTTCAGCAATTGCCTTCATTTTTGTGGCAATGTAGTCGAGAGCTTCATCCCACGTTGCTTCACGATAGGTTTGTTCCCCGTTTTTTGTCTCACGGATCAAGGGTGTTTTTAGTCGATCGGGATCTGAGAACATCCCGACACCACCCGTGCCACGTGGACAGAGACGACCTTTACATTGCGGGTCATCAGTATTGCCGATTATTTTTTGGATCTGACCGTCTTCTGTAACATACGACCATCCGGCACATTTCCAGAAACAAACCTCACAATAAGTGGGCACCCTTCGCACTCCTCTAAAATCTTTTAAACTCCCCTTTGGTGTGGAGGCTCCTACCACCCAATTAACTGCGCTTCCGGTTAAGGCAGTGGCTCCTAATCCTACCGAACAAATTTTAATAAAATCCCTCCTTGTACGCATTGTGCTGATATTTAGGGTTTTAATGTCAGTTTAAAAGCGCATTTTTTGCCTGCGCTCATTATTAAAACCAAAAGTATTTTATTGGTTTTTGATATACAAATTGGTATTCCTGACTCCCGTGTGTGCAAGTTATTGAAAATCAATATCTTGATTTTTGTTGATTTAGATGCGAAAAATAAAATATTGGTTTAATTAATTGATAAACAGAATTATATAGGTTATTATTTATAATAATTATTTGTTAGTTTGCAATGCTTAAATAATTGAATATCAATTAAATACTGTTTTATTGATATTCTCACTATACCTTATGATATGAATCATAAAAAAAACTGACGTAAAGCATGTTTTGATATTTCGGGCAATTCATGAGCAGAAATAAATTGTTGTAGCTTTGGGTGCTTTAAGGTTGCATCCTATGAAAATACAAAAGCAGATATCCCGGAAAATATTTATTCGATGGACAGTTCGTCTGATTTTGGGAATTAGTCTGTGGATTTGGTACCGACTTACCAGGTTTCAAACCGAACTTGAAAATAAGATCGAATTTGTTCACGGGGAGGACATACCTTTAGGAGTTAGTTATTTTGGAAAGTATTATATCTTTCACTCTGAAAATTCAACCCGGGCATTTTCAACCACCTGTACACACGCGGGTTGCCGGATAGGGAAGGGGAGTGAAGCCATCCTCCAATGTAACTGTCACGGTTCTCAATTTGACGGTGCAAGTGGTAAACCGCTAAAAGGGCCTGCAATCAAACCGCTTCAGGAGTTTGATTGCAGTTTTAATAAACAATCGGGGCAATGGATCGTGAAATTTCATAGGGATCCTTCCTAAATCCGGAGTACGATGGATATAAATAAAATTAAAAAACTGATCCAATTTGATACTGCCGGATGGATTGCCATATCCGGTTTATTGATTTGCGTCTTAAGTGGAATTTTACTGGCGATCCCTTACGATTTCACCCATTCATTCGAGTCTGTCACAGGAATTCTTCTTTTCAATCCTTCCGCTACTCTTGTAAGGAATCTCCATTATTGGAGCGCACAGGTCTTCTTTATATTTACCATTTTTCATATTTACGATCATCTTAATAAATCGACTGAGACCAACATTCGAAACAGCCGGACATGGCTGATTTTGTGTATTGTTTTAGCTACGTTGGGTTATGAAATGATTTCAGGTTTTATCCTTAAGGGGGATGCAGGTGGCATTCAGGCCAGGCGGATTATTGCCTCATTGCTCCGAAATATCCCGCTTGCCGGTAATATGTTGAGTTCTGCATTAACAGGATCTGAAGAAAACTGGCAGATCATTTATATTCAGCATGTAGCCACTGGGACGATTATTCTATTTATTGGGGTTTACGAGCATGTTAAAAGAATTTGGCCTAAACCTCGCAGCTTTGCACTGATATTTGTACTCCTTCTCCTGATCAGTCTGTTATTCCGAGCTCCGTTAGGTATGGTAGAGAGCAGTCAGATAAAAGGTCCCTGGTTTTTTATCGGTATCCAGGAAATACTTCATCTTTCAAGTCATCCCTCCTATGTTATTTCCCTTATAGGAGTTGTTTTTTCTGTGTTTTACCTTATTCCCCGGATGTCGCAAAGAATTCGTCGGATCATTAAATGGTTTCTCTTTGTCGGGGGTATACTTTACCTGTCAATTACCTTTTGTGCGCTTCTTTTTCGTGGTGAAAACTGGCAATGGCAAGGGTGGAACGATTTTCGGAAATCGGATGAGAAGCTCGTTATTTTTAATCCGGTTAATTTATTTAACTCCGATAGCATCGTATTTACTCCGGAGAATCAAAAAAAGGAGGGTTGCCTGGTGTGCCATGGTACAACGACAGGTTTGTCTGAATCACATAAACCTGCGACTATAGGGTGTTTTGCCTGTCATAAAGGTGATCCGTTTACTTCGGATAAGGTTTCGGCACATCGCAATATGATCAAAATACCCGGTAATTTTTCGAATGTCAGGCAAACCTGCGGGACTCAAAACTGCCATCCCGATATGGCCGGACGGATGTTGAACTCCCTGATGACAACCCAGAGCGGAATTATAGGTGTTGATAAATTCGTGTTTGGCGAAACTCCATCGTTGAATGACACCTTTCAGGTTAAAAATCTGGGTCATTCAGCGGCCGACACTCATCTGCGTAACCTTTGTGCCAGCTGCCACCTTGGAAATGATAAGCTAACAACAGGAAATTCTGCGTGGCTCGAACGCGGAGGGGGGTGTAACGCCTGCCACCTTCATTACAACGATGAGGCTTTGAAAAGTATGAAGCGGATGCAGTCAAAGCTTCCGGCCTCAGGTTTCGGGGTGCATCCATCGATCGATATTCAGGTTTCAAACGACCGCTGCAAGAGTTGTCACAGCCGTTCTGGAAGGATTTCGCTCAATTATGAAGGGTGGAATGAAACGACCCTAAAAGCTTCAGCGGTCACCGATTCGGTTCACCAAAAGGTTTTGCCCGACGAAAGGGTTGTGGAATATGTTCAGTCAGATATTCACCATCAGAAAGGGATGGCTTGTATCGATTGCCATGGTTCGTATGAAATAATGGGTGACGGGAAGCACCAGGTTCACAAGGAGGATGGTGTGAAGGTGCAGTGTATGGATTGTCATTTGGCAGGAAATCCCAAGTCGGTTCTGGTTGCTAGGCTGTCGGACAGGGAATCGCAAATGGTCGCATGGTTACGAAAGATTGATCCGAAAAACAGCCTAGTTGTAACAGCAAAAGGGGAGTATCCGCTGATGAATACCCGGGTTGATTCATCAGAGCGTATTTGGCTTACAGGTAAACTCACTGGTAAAAATCACCTGTCAAAACCACCTTCCCCGATTTGCACCAAAGGAAAAGGGCACAACAGGTTAAGCTGCGAATCGTGCCATACCTCATGGGTTCCGCAGTGTATCGGCTGTCATAATGCTTTTGAAAAAGATACCAAAGGATATGATCTGTTGACTAATAAACAGGTGACCGGAACGTGGGTTGAATATGCAGGGATAGGATTTGCCCGGGCGCCTGTTCTGGGGGTAAGTGATAAGATCCCGGGTAAAATTGTAACAGCAATGCCCGGCATGGTTATGACTATTGAAAAGGAATCCTTTGGAAAAGGTGAGGGTACCAAATTTCACCGGTTGTATGCCCCGGCATCAGGGCACACCACTGTTCGTGAGGGGCGCGGCTGCAAGTCGTGTCATAATAATCCGTTAGCTCTTGGATATGGAGATGGGGTATTAATTTATAGAATCTCAGGATCTGCCGGTAAATGGGTCTTTGAGCCGAAATTCGCAAGGAATGAACACGATTCACTTCCTGAAGATGCCTGGGTTGGATTTTTGAAGGAGGGAAGGCTTCCCAATTCAACCCGGAGCTGGCTGAGGCCTTTTACTGTCAAAGAGCAGCAGCACATTCTGGAAGTTGGGAGTTGTCTCACCTGTCATGACGTAAAATCCAAAGTTATGGAAGGGGCGCTGGAGGATTATTCAAAAATCCGTTTGCAGCGAAAAAGAGAATGTATTATGCCAGACTGGTAATCAATTTCTAATATGCTACAGAAGGTTCTGGTTTAATATCCTCCAGGAATGAAGTTATGAACAATCTTCTTTTACATCTAAATAATCGGAAGTTGTTTGACCCAACTTCAAAACACATAATCTTATAAAGATAATTATGTTGATGTTAATGACCTCAGAGAGGTCGTATGATTATAGAGAAGAAATAAATAAAATTATGTATGACTGCTGGAGTCATACATTTCCAGGATTGATCAAATTTCTATAAACCTACAAACCCGCTGGGTTTGAAAAATAAGGCTAAATAAATGGCAAAATATTACCAGGTTATATTAAAAAACCTTTCAAATCTCATATAAATAAATGGCATTAATCAACTATTTTTGTGACTGATTAAGTAATAAAACCCGTTATGAATCAGTCTGATGAAACAAGTATTGGAATTAGTCGTTGCTCAGCCTTCGATTTTGCTGAAAGCTGGTACGAGATTTTATCTGCCGAGGAGAAATTGATGATTGATTCCAATTCGGTAAGTATCGATTTTAATAAAGGAGAAACTGTTTGCAAACGAGGAGCATTTGCATCGCACATCTTTTTCCTGGAGGAGGGGCTTGTGAAAGTTTACCTTGAGGAGAAAACTAAAAATCTGATTATCACCCTCTCAAAAAAGAATAATCTACTTGGTCTATCTGCAATTTTTGACGGGAACGATAAGTTGCCTTACTCTATTGCAACCTATACTGATTCGAGGATCAGGATGATAGATATTCAGATATTTAAGCAGTTATTAATGCAGAATTCCGCATTTTCATATCATGTTATCAGTCTTCTAAACGAAAGTACCTCGCAGATCTATGGTCGGTTTTTCTCACTGACTCAGAAACAGTTACACGGAAGACTGGCAGATATTCTCCTCTGTCTTTCGCACAGGATCTTCCTTAGCGATTCATTTGATCTTCCCCTTTCGCGAGCCGATCTGGGTGATCTGACCGGAATGTCGACCGAAAGTGTGATTCGGATTATGAAGGAATTTAAGGATGACGGATTGATTGATATGCACAGCAAACAAATTCATCTGCTGGATATTGGACGTCTGGAGCGGATCAGTGAATTTGGATAGGGTGTAGCGTAGAGACGTAAGATCTTACGTCTCTACAACAAACGCATTTTTAATATATTCGTTTTATTATTCCGATAATAAATACCCAAAATCGGAAGGTGTATTGATGTTTAGGAATAGATTTGGCGTATTGCACGGGATTTGCGCATCAACTGGAATGAATTGATACGATGCCGATCGGATGCAATCATTCAGACGAAAGTTTCCACTTTCGATAAACTCCTTTAAAATTGCCAGCGATGATTTTTTGTAGACGCCACAAAGGGGTTCTATTTGTCCGTTATCATGAACCGGGACTGTAATATCATAATCAGCTGATTTTGCAAGAAGAAACCCGATCATTGAAGCACTCATCAGGGGTATATCGCAGGATAAAATAATATTGAGTTCAGTTTCCGATCGTTTAAGGCAGGAATAAATTCCAATAATTGGTGCCTGATCAGGCAACTCGTCAGGCCAAACTTCACATCCGGTGAAATCGTAATTGGGATTATTTGAGCTGATGATAACTTTCTCGCAAATCGGCCTCAGGGCATCGATTGAATATTCGATGAGTGTTTTTCCGTTCAGTCTCATCAATGATTTGTCTTCTCCCATTCTGCTGCTTCGTCCACCAGCGAGGACTATTCCGGTAATTTTAGGCGTGGTCATCTTTATTTATAATAATAGAAAGTTAAGCTCACCAGGGGATTTCGTTTTTTTGTTTGAAAGAATATTTGTCAATTAAAATAAGGTTAGGGTTTGAAGGAGGTTCGTCGGGTACTAAGGTGTCAAAGGTAAAATAAAGTAGAATAATTGTATGATTCTATCATGTAATTGTTTTCCGGTGAACAACCTGCCTTGCAATATTTAAATATATGATAATCAGTCAATCGACAATTAGCTTCCTTATAGAAAGCAGGTGGTAGACAGATACTTGGTGGCCTTTCGCCAAATAGCCGAATAGTCTAGCAGCCTAAACACCTCCGTCCCCCTCAATGTTCATCGATATTATAAAGCATCCTGAAGGAGTGTTCCACCGTTTTGAAGATCTCGTCGGAATATTCTTTAACAGCTTTGGGATTACCCGGTAAAACATAGATCAAGGTTTTGCCGGCCACACCTGCAATACTTCGGCTTATGAGGGCATTGGGGAATTGCATCCCGTATTTCATCCGTATCATCTCCATAATGCCGGGGATCTCTTTATCGAGCAGCTCCTTAATTACGTCAGGGGTGATGTCTCGCGGACCAATTCCGGTACCGCCGGTGGTGAACAGAATATCAATATTCCTTTTGATTAATGATTCAATCAGGGATTTTAACATGTGTTCATCATCCGGAATCACTGAATTTTCAACTTCAACCTTCCTTCCGACGGATAAAAAGAACTCCTCAGATAATTTTTTCAGTAATGGGCCGCTTTTATCCTCGTAGATCCCCTGGCTTGCCCGGTCACTTAGGGTGATAATGTGTACCTTAATTAATCTCGGGTGATAATCAAAGACAGCACCTGCCTGAAGGTCGCCGCCATGAAGGACCCGACAGAAAATCCCCTCTTTTGGCATCACGCAATTGCCGGTTTCCTGGTATATGGCGCAGTTTGTCCCATGGCATTTTTTCCCGATCTGGGTAACTTCGAGGAGTAGATTTCCGCAAACTAACCGGTCGAACGGTTTCATCTGATAGAGTGGGAACCCTTCTGTCGTTATATTTTCGGCAAATTCGCCAGAGGTCAGTTTTCGTCCGATTTCCTGTTCCGCTTTATTAATACTTTCTTTGCCAAGCAGACTTACCTGCCTGTGCCATTTTCCCGAATGGGCATCCCCCTCAATCCCAATATCCGAAAGTGAAATTTTATCGACAGGAACTTTGATTGTCCCTTTCTTTTCGGAGATGTTCACCGACAATACCTTTATCTTTTCCATCTTAACAGGGAATGTTGGTTTTGGTTTTTTCAATCAGTTTTACTGCTTCAATCACCATCGTTTTATCGACAGCCTTGCACATATCGTAAATTGTTAAAAGAGCAATACTTACAGCGGTCAGGGCCTCCATCTCAACACCGGTTGTCCCGGTACATCTCACTTCACTGTAAATAGAAACGCCTGAATCTGTGATTTCTGCCTTCACAAGCACTTTGTTTAATAAGATATTGTGGCATAACGGAATAAGCTCCGAAGTCCTTTTGGCAGCCTGAATTCCTGCAATTTCTGCAACCGTGAGGACATCCCCCTTTTTCATAAGGTTCTGTGAAATAAGATTTAAGGTGTCCGGTGAAAGGTGAATGATTCCAGAGGCTTTGGCAATCCGTAATTGAACCGCTTTATCCCCGACATCTACCATCCGGGCATTCCCCTCTGAATCGGTATGTGTTAGTGTTTTCATTTTTATTATCCTCCAATATTATAAAAACTTCCTTTGGTATTCAGACATCCATTTAACGGCTTGATATTTAATGCAGTTAATAAGGCTTTTTGAGCGCCCAATTCCCTGACCGAAAATTCACTTTCATCGAAGAGGCAAGGCTTAACCATCCCATTTGCGGTCAGTCTTAAACGGTTGCATATTTGGCAATTACCCCCTTCGCCGCCCTCTACAACAGAAAATTCGCCCGTCTCAAGATTCATCTGGTGAATAAATCGCACCTGAAGGTTGTTGATCCTGCAAAATTCTTTGACCTCCTGTGCATCGTCCTCTTCGGATGACTTAAAGACCACACAATTAATCTTTATGGGTTTCAGACCAGCCCGTTTCGCAGCTTCAATTCCTCTGAGTACGCTGGATATATCTCCGCCGCGGGTAATCGATTTAAATTTATCCCTGTTTGTTGTATCCAAACTAATATTCACCCGTTTTAAACCGGCTTCTTTTAGCGGTAGGGCGAGTTCATCAAGCAACATTCCGTTTGTGGTCATTGAAAGGTCTTTGATGCCATCGACTGACGCAATCTTCGAGATTAGTGTCACGATATCCTTTCGAACCAATGGTTCTCCTCCGGTGATACGGAATTTATCAATACCAAGAGTGACGGCTACCCTGACAACCTCCGTAATCTCCTCAAAGGAAAGGATATCGCAATGATTCATCAGTGTGACTCCCTCCTCTGGCATGCAATATTTGCACCGCAGATTACACCGGTCGGTCACTGAGATTCTCAGGTAATTGATATGTCGGTTATAGCGGTCGTACACGAACGGTTTCTCCTTTTTTTATGGTTGAAATTCCTTGTGGGATTTCCATGATTCCCTGAGCAAGGCTGTAGGCATGAATATGTGCCGATCCATGATATTCGAGAGGCAACACCGTACCTTTGCGTGTTAATGTAACCGGAACAAAGATAAGCAGATCTCCTTTTTTTCGAATATACTCCTCTTCAATTGGAAGGTAGAGAAACGTTTCCGCTTTAGTCTTTCCCAGCAGGGTATTGATAAACGGGCGGACCAGAACTTCGAACTGGACAAAGGAAGAGACCGGATTGCCCGGCATGCCAAAAATAAAATGGTTTTCCTTTTCGCCGAAGAGGAGGTGCTTCCCGGGTCGTACATTCATCCCGTGAACCCGGATGTTCACATTTAACGATTTTAGAATTTTTGGAACAAAGTCAAAATCACCCACAGAAACACCACCTGAGATGATTGTAATATCATATTTCCCGATTGCAGAGGTAAGCACGTCCAATAAATTTTGCTCTTCATCCCTTATAATTCCAAGGTAAACAGGCGTGATTCCCAATTGCTGAACCTGAGCTGCCAGCTGATAACTATTACTGTTCCTGATTTTTGCGATCCCCGGGTTTTGATCCGGCTCAACCAGCTCGTTACCAGTAGAAATTATTGAAACTGAAGGTACAGCATAAACCAATGGATTGGTACATCCTACCGAAGCCAGAATAGCAATTTGTGCTGGTAATATCAGATCTCCCTTTCTTAAAACAAGGTCACCAAACCTGACATCTTCCCCTTCATAACAGATGTTAGTCCGCAAGTTTTCTGTTATTAAACGGATCCTCTCAGAGCCTGTTTCTTCCACATCCTCCTTCATTATTACAATATCTGCACCCTCCGGAACCTTTGCTCCTGTCATAATACGTGCACACTGGTTTTCACCGATAGTTTTTTGCGGGATAGCTCCGGCGCCAATCTCTTCAATAATGTGCAAAATGTTCTTTAGATCCGATTTTCGGCAGGCATACCCGTCCATCGCCGATTTATTGAAAGGTGGCATTGCAATATCCGAAATGATATCCTCGGCAAGCGTCCTGTTTAATGCATCTAATAAATCAACATGCTCCCTCCGGAAAGGGAGTGCAAAACCATTTGTTATCTGAATAGCTTCTTCAAAGGATATCATTGTTTTTAATGTTTTAAAGCCCATTGATTATCCCGGATCCTTATTGAATCGGGATTGAAATCGATCTTTTCACCATCGAAGATAATTACCCGATCGGCAAGGAATATTAATTTTTCAGCTGAAGGTTTAATGGCTTCCGGTATCTTTTTATTCATCATAAAAAATAGCCCGGGCTCGATATAAAATCGCAATCCCCCTGATTCACAAATTATTAATGAATCGTCTGGAATTGATTTTTTGATCTGCAGGAAAGCTTCCTCCAGATTTTCATCCTTTGCCATTACAAAGTAGGCGCGACTTGCCCCGGCTTGAAGCATGCGAGAGCTGTCTTTTCCGGTTGCATGATTGGTTTCTTCGGCGAGATACAGGTTTTCTGTATTGATTAAAACCCTCCCACTTTCGATATTTTTATGAAAATGAGGGGTGATTTTAACTGCGATTATAGATTGTGAAGAGGAGAAATTTCGAATTATATTACAGACAAGGGTTGTCTTTCCCGTATTTCGACCTGTTCCGGCAACAAGAAGAAGATGAGGCAGTTTTAAATCATTCATCTTAAAAAATAATGAGTTTAATACTTGCGAGCAATAAAACGGCAGCAAGCACAAACTTTAATTTATTCGGTTTTAGTCTGAAACTTCCAATATATGAGCCTGCAATTCCACCGATAATGCCCACTGTAATCCAGATTAACAGATGTTGATCAAATTTAAATCCACCGCTTACAAGTGCCGATAACCCCGAAAGGGAATTCAGAAAAATAAATAGTGCAGATGCGGCTGCTGATTCCTTTACATTGGCCCAGTGGAATAAGATGATTATCGGGCTTAAAATTATTCCCCCTCCAATACCGATCATTCCGGAGAAGAATCCGAGCAGAGCGCCAATTACCACTGCGGGGATAAAAGGCATTTTTATTGATTTTTCAGTTATTGCATTGGATATCAATAGCATTCGTCCGATTGCAATAAGAAGAAATATGCCAAGTATGATTTTATAGGTCGATGGATTTACCCTGGTTAAGGCACCCAGATATGCACAAGGAATAGAGGAGATCAGAAATGGAAATATCAGTTTCCATTTGAAATATCCGGCCTTATAATAGCTGTAAAAGGCGATGGCTGAGACAAAAACGTTAAGTGTTAAGGCGGTCGGTTTGATGAGTAACGGTGCGATCCCCCAAAGGGCCAGGAGGGCCAGATATCCTGTTCCTCCTCCATGCCCAACGGACGAATAGAGGAAGGCAATGACAAAAAGGGATAAAAGAAACAGATATTCCATATTTTGAATATTTCTTTCTCAGTTCCCAAAGAAACCTGGATACAACAGTTAGCGCCGGTTGATTTCCTGCCGGATGTTGAATATAAACTGTATCTCCTTTCCAAATTGAGGAAATTATTCCTTCGGGAGGCATTAACGTTTCCATTAATACCCATCGGTTTATAATTCATATGCCCGAACAGTTAGAACGATAAACTCGGAGAAAACTTTAACAAAAGAATTAAAAATAAGTAACAATTTAGGGATGCAAAATAATACAGAATGATTCCAGCTAAGATCACTTATCTTTGCAATAAATTAGTTGTTTTTTTAGAATGGAGGGTAATGTAAATTATCGCCAGGCACTTACAAAGGCAATGGCGATGTGCAGTCAGTCGGAACGTTGTCGCTTTGATGTAGTGGCAAAACTAAGGGTTTGGGAGCTTTCTGAAGAGGAGATTTCAAAGGCGATAGATTACCTGATCAAAGAGCGGTTTTTGAATGAGCAGCGATTTGTTGATTTCTATATCAATGACAAACTGCGGTTTAATAAGTGGGGAAAGATTAAGCTATTCTTTATGCTCCGGCAAAAACAGATTCCGGAGGAGTTAATCCGTTCCGGTCTCAGTCACATTGAAGATGAATTTTACCGGAAAATTCTATCTGACTTACTCAAAGGTAAGGCCAGGTCGGTCAAAGGGGCAACAGGATATGAACGAAAGGGAAAACTTGCCGTTTTTGCGCAAAGCCATGGTTTTGAGGCTGAACTGGCGTTCCAGATTTCAGGGCAAATTATTGGTAGTGAAGGAGATGAGGAATGAAGAATTAAAAATGAAGAATTTAAAATAGAAGGTGCAAATTGCAAAATATCCGATTAAAAACTGATTCATCCTTCAACAGTAAATTTCAAGTAATTACCTAATAGTCTAATTGCCGAATTATCGAATTGCCAAATTTTCTCATTAGCACATTCCCCCATTATTCCTACCTTTGCACCTTAATTTAAAAAACAATCATAATGATCCTAAAGGAACAGCTAAAAGAGCTTGTTGAGCGCCGGGATGCGCTGAGGAGGTTTCTTTGACGTCGATAATAAATTAATCCGTTTAGAGGAAGAAGAATTAAAAACTCAGGATCCCAAATTCTGGGATAATCCCAAAGAAGCTGAGAAGCAAATGTTTGTGATCCGTTCAGTCAAACAATGGACTGACGGATTTAAAGCTGTTGATCAGGCCATAGAGGATTTGCAGATCATGTTTGATTATAGTGAAGCCGGTGAAATAACCGAAGATGAACTTGAAGAGCAATTTCTTGAGGCGAGGGGTTTGATTGAAGATCTTGAAACCAAAAATATGCTTCGCCGCGAAGAGGATCGGCTTGGAGCAGTTTTGAAAATCAATGCCGGCGCCGGCGGTACGGAATCGAATGACTGGGCCGATATGCTGATGCGAATGTACCTGCGATGGGCTGAGAAGCATAAATACAAAGTCCGCGAGGCCAGTTTTGTCCCTGGTGAAGATGTTGGTGTAAAAAGTGTCACCATTGAGATTGATGGTGAATTTGCCTACGGGTATCTCAAAAGCGAAAATGGTGTACATCGTTTGGTTCGTATCTCGCCGTTTAATGCCCAGGGGAAAAGGCAAACCTCATTTACTTCGGTTTTCGTTGCCCCACTCGTTGACGATACAATCATCATTGATGTAAATCCGGGTGATATTTCGTGGGATACGTTCCGTTCCGGAGGGGCAGGGGGGCAAAATGTAAATAAGGTGGAGACCGGTGTGAGGCTCAAACATGCACCTTCAGGTATTATCATTGAAAATACAGAGTCACGTTCACAATTGCAGAATAAAGAGAATGCAATAAGGCTGCTTAAATCTCAGCTATATGCTCTTGAACTTCAGAGGCGTCATGAAGCGGTAACCAAAATTGAGGCAGGCAAGAAAAAAATAGAGTGGGGGTCTCAGATTCGCTCTTATACCATGCAACCCTATAAATTGGTCAAAGATGTGAGGACCGGATTTGAATCATCAAATGTACAGGGAGTTATGGATGGTGACATTGATGGTTTTATAAAGGCATTTTTAATGGAATTTTCGGAAGGAGAGGATTAATTTCAGTTTGAGATTTTTGTGTTTTTGAGAACCAATATTATAAAATGTAGGGAAGCACCGCGGTGCTTCCCTACATTTTATAATATTGGCGTCAGAATATAACCATCGTGATGTTTCCCCAGCGCAGAATAATTTTGGCATTTATACCCATTTTGTCAGTTTTTAAAATGAAAATGTAGAACATTATTAAGTTGTAGTTGTTTTTAGCTGATATAAGCAATTTCATTTAAATTGTTCATATTTGTATACCAAACTGTAAATTAAATTTCTGCATAAACAAAACAAACATCCCGTTATGGAAAACACGAATGATGAGAAAATTTATTACCCCTCTCAAGCGGTTATTGAACAGGCAAATATTAAGGAATACGATCAATTGTATGCGCGATCAATAGAGAATCCGGAGATTTTTTGGTCGGAACAGGCAGAACAATTGTCCTGGTACAAAAAATGGGACCAGGTTTTGGATCGGAGCAATGCTCCTTTCTTTAAATGGTTTGAGGGAGGCAAAACCAATATTGTCCTCAACGCGATCGATCGTCATCTTGAAAATGCCAATCGGAATAAACTTGCGTTGATTTGGGAAGGTGAGCCGGGTGATGTAAGAACTTTTTCCTATCATGCACTTAATCGTGAAGTTTGTCAGTTTGCCAATGTTCTGAAAAGCATGGGTGCCAAAAGGGGTGAAGTGATTACAATTTATATGCCCCAAATACCAGAGCAAATTATTGCAATGCTTGCCTGTTCGAAAATTGGAGCTGTTCACAGCGTCGTTTATGGTGGTTTTAGTCATGAAGCATTGGCAGATCGGATCAATGATGCAAACAGCCGCATCGTGATCACTGCAGATGGGGGCTATCGCCGTGGGAAAGTAGTTGAAATGAAGAGCGTTGTAAATAAGGCAATGGAATTGTCCCCTACAATGGAAATTTGCATCACTGTAAAAAGAACCGGCGTTGATGTTTACATGGAAAATGGCCGTGATTACTGGTTACACGAACTTTTAGCGCTTCCTATTGCCTCAAATAAATGTGAAACTGAGCAAATGGACTCTTCCGAAATGTTATTCCTCCTTTATACCTCGGGTTCAACCGGTAAACCAAAGGCCTTGGTTCATACGCATGGTGGATTTAGTGTCTACACCTCAACCACACACCGGATGGTATTCGATATTAAACCAGAAGATCGCTACTGGTGTGCTGCCGATCCGGGATGGATCACCGGCCACAGTTACATAGTATACGGTCCATTGTTAAACGGAGCAACCATTATGTTGTACGAGGGCGCCCCAAATTTTCCCTACCCTGACCGTTGGTGGAAAATGGTTGAAAAATACGGAATCAATATCCTGTATACTTCACCGACAGCAATCCGGAGTTTAATGCGATTTGGAGACTCCTGGCCTAACCGTAACGATATCAGTTCGTTGAGGCTTTTGGGCTCCGTTGGTGAACCGATTAGTCCGGAGGCCTGGAAATGGTATTACAAAGTTGTAGGTCGCGAAAAATGTCCGATTATAGATACGTGGTGGCAGACCGAAACGGGTGGATTTATGATTACCCCTTTACCCATCACACCATTAAAACCAGGGTCCGCAACAAAGCCATTCTTTGGTACAGTAATCGATGTGGTTGACGAACATGGAGACAACGTAAAGCCAGGGGAAGAGGGAACACTTGTTATAAAAACCCCATGGCCCGGAATGACTGCCGGGATTTATCGTGATCCACAACGGTTTGTTGAAACTTACTGGAAGAAATATGAGAAACAAGGCTGGTACCTTACCGGTGACTCTGCTAAAATCGATAAAGATGGGTATTTCCGTATTATAGGACGAACTGATGATGTTATTAAAGTAAGTGGATATCGTCTTGGAACTGCTGAAATAGAGAGTGTTATGGCGAGTCATCCGGCTATTGCCGAGGCGGCGGCGATTGCACTTCCACATGCTCTAAAAGGGAACTGCATCCATATTGTTGCGGTTTTACGTTTGGGATATATCGCAGGAAAAGAGCTTGAACACGAAATGATCCTTCATATGGTTGAGCACCTTGGTCCAATTGCCCGCCCGGAAGAGATTACCTTTACCGAAGCACTTCCCAAAACCAGAAGTGGAAAGATTATGCGAAGGGTACTGAAAGCCAGGGCACTTGGTTTGCCGGAGGGAGACCTTAGTACCCTCGAGGAGTAAAACCGATCTTTTACTTTCGGGTATAAGATATTGATATGCAATAATATAACTAATTTTAAGGCTATTGGATTAAGATATTTAGTATCACTAAAGTCTTTTCCTATAGCCTTAATTGCTTGTGAATTTCATACCTTTGCGGCATTAGTGATTATTGTTGTTCATAGCTGAATTGTTTTTATGTCGATCCCCACCTCCCGGGTAATCTGGGATATAGCCTGGCCAATTATGTTGAGTCTGGCTGCTCAGAGTGTCGTTAATATTACGGATACCGCTTTCTTAGGACGTGTTGGTGAAGTGGAACTGGGCGCATCTGCTATTGGAGGTCTTTTGTATACGACCTTTTACATGGTTGGTTTCGGATTTTCAACCGGTGTACAGATTCTGATCTCCCGGAGAAACGGGGAGAAAAACTATCTTGGAATTGGAAGGATAGTGGATAACAGTTTTTACTTTTTGGGGATAACCTCACTGGTTATTACTTCCATCGTATTTTTCTACGGCCCCAATATGCTGCATCCATTTATGGCCTCGGAGGCAGTTTTTACAGCAAGCACGAAGTTTCTTACTTACAGGATCTTAGGACTTATATTTGCTTCAGCAGGATTGATTTTTCGTTCGTTTTATACCGGTATTGCTTTTACAAGGTATCTGAGTATCAGTTCGGCAATTATGGCCGGCATAAATGTCGTGCTTGCCTATCTCCTTATTTTTGGTCATTGGGGGTTGCCACAATTAGGGATTCAGGGGGCAGCAATTGCATCTGTTATTGCCGAACTTTGTGCACTTTTATTCTTGATTTTTGTCACCCGAACAAATTCAAAATTTAAACAATATGCACTTTTAAAGTGGGTTAAGCCAGATTTTGGGATCATCAAAAGTACACTGGGCATATCCGGGTTTGTAATGCTGCAATATGTTCTATCGCTAGGCAGTTGGTTCTTATTTTTTATGTTCATCGAAAAAATGGGTGAAAGGTCGCTTGCCGTATCCAATATCATTCGAAGTATTTACCTTCTGCTGATGATTCCTGGTTGGGCACTATGCTCGGTAGTCAGTACACTGGTAAGCAAAGCTCTGGGCGAAGGGAAGCCACAACTTGTAATCCCGATTATCAAAAAGGTCGTCAGATTTAGTATGTTCGCAATGACATTTACAGTTGGTTTGGCAGTGATTTCTCCAAGAGTTGTAATTTCGCTCTTTACGAATAATCAGGCACTCGCCGAAGCTTCGGTTGCATCCTATTATATTATTCTGGCAGCCCTCTTCATTCTGGGAATTATGAGCATTCTTTTTAATGGGGTTCTGGGAACAGCTAATACCAATTATGCACTTGTTATTGAAATGGTTACAATATCAGTATACCTTTTGTTTGCCTGGATAATCGCTGTAAAACTTCACATGAAAATAGAGTATGTTTGGACTTGTGAATTTATTTATAGCATTTTAACTGGATTATTATCTTATTGGTACCTTAAATGGGGTAATTGGAGAGGAAAAGTTATTTAAGTTACGAATAATTATTTACGACGAATAAATAATTATTGCAAAATTTTATGTGTGTGTAAAAATAACTTGTTATATTTGTTGGCTGTAAAGATTTAAATTTGAATTATTCCGAATTGTAGTTTTGTTTAAAACTCATTCAATCATAGCATGTTAGTTTAGTATGAAGATACCTACATTAATTAATTCCTCCTCAAAAATAAATGGGGAACTTATATTTACCACCGATGTGCGCATCGATGGTGAAGTATTTGGTAAGGTGGAATCTGATAAAAATGTAATTATTGGTGCAGAAGGATTTGTTAAAGGGTTTCTTCGGGCTAAAGATCTTGTTGTATTCGGAAGAATTGAGGGTAATATAATCGTTTCCGGTATTACAATCCTTCATGAGCATGCATCCGTTTTTGGAAATCTTTATACAAAGGTCTTTGAAGTAAAGGATGGTGCTACAATTACTGCCAGGGTTATTACCTATGAAAAATTGGAAGCAATCGATGAAGCTCAAATTTGCCTCGCAGAGGAGATGATTAAAATTGAACCCAACCGCCGACAAATACCAGCCTATAATCATGCTCAGATTACCTTTGAGGATCCAATCGATTTTGTGAAGGAAGAGCAATTGGATTCCTTTTCACTGAATAAAACGTTGTGGGAGCAGATGCCCGGTAATTCGGGAGATATGCTATCGAAATTAATTGGGCAGAATACCGGTAACGAGAATTTCATAAATCACCAGGAAGACCCTTCTGGGAATGACAAAATTTCAAAATTATTAACTCCTTCAGATTCATTGTCCGAAATAGTTGACCTTTCTGATAATTTATCGCTAGAAGGTGATGCAGTTCAATTGACAGATGAAACAATAGAAAACAGGTTTTCGCTTATTGCTGGTGAATCAATTTCATCAGTGAATTCTGTGGATACTATCCCTTCCGACCTTCCGTCCGAATCAGAGGAAATGCTGTTTCTGGAGCAGCCAGGGATTGAAGAGGATGAAATATTCACACTCTTAACCGTATCGGATGAATTAGTTGAAAATCCACAGGATGAATTAGTTGCAACTCAAATTTCAGAACTGACGTTGAAGTCTGAAAATGACTATGTTCAGTTACTCGACTTTGATTTTGAAGATAATATGGCTGAAAATGGCGAATTGGTTCTTTTCCCGCTTCCTTCCCCTGTTTCTATTGCCAACTGCCTGGGGGAGCCGATCAGGGAGGATTCCTCCAAGATAAGAAAAGGAAAGAAAAAACCATACAGTTCTGATGCTACGCTGATTTCACCCACTGCACGAAAGGGCAAAAATTACAGCATATCGGGCTTCGAGGAACTTAGAAATTTATTGAGCCCTGTGAGATATCAGGACGCAAAATCTGTTGATAAAAAGAGTGAACAGGAAAAATTTGGAATAAAGAAAAACAGTGAAAATGAGCCTGCCAATAAGGCCAAGGCGATCGAAAACGGCGATTTTTTTCTTAATGATGCTATTCGTAAGCTGCCAAGTGATGATTATTCATCATTATTCAATTAAAATTTAATTTATATGAATCATATACGTTGAAAATAACAATATAAAATACCTTTAAACTATAAAAAAACATTTATGAAACGATCTTATGTATTCCCTAGTGTTTATGAGGAAACCACTGTGGATTTTGCTAAAGTAGCAGCCAACTTTATTGAAGGGATGAAAATCAATAATTTTAACCAGCGCAATTACCTGATTGGTAATATGGCACTGACTGAAGGCAATGCCCCTCATAAATTTCTGAATAGTTCTGCACAGGATCTGGATTATCAGTTAATGGCGCTTACTGCATTAATCATTGCTGCACAGGGAACAGATAATAAGATGGTTATAACTACAGGTTTTCCGTTTATCACTCACGCTATTTATAAAAAAGGGGCCAGAGATTTCTATTTAGGTAAACATCAGGTTAGCTTTGATACCAGAACATTTGGTGGAACTGGTGTTGAGAATATTAGTGTCAATGTTTCTGCGTTTGATGTAATGACAGAAATTGACGGTTGCATAAAGGCAATTCGTCAGGGTCAGATGGCCGAAACACAAAATTTCTTTATTGGAAGTCTTGGATTTGGGACCTTCGAATTAGCACTTTCCACCCCTTCAGGTATTATTCAGCGGACAGCCCATAGCGAAAAGGGGATCCAATATGCTGTTAATATCCTTGAAAATGAGATTGAAAAAAACTATTACCTCAACCTGCTCACCGGCCAGCAAATCGAACGGGCCTTTCAGCGAGGTTTCTTCCTGATCAATCGTCGTAAAGTGGATGTTTTGGAGATGCGCAAACGCGCTTTAACCAGCTATTATAACGAAGTGGTTTCACCTGCAATGCGTAAGAAATTTTCAGATGAAGACTTCTCAAGAACAAATAAAATCTATCTCGTTGGCGGAGGTGCCATGTATTCGGAGTTAGTTACATTATTCACAGAGGAGTTCCAGGATATTCTTGAAGTAATCGTTTACCCGGAACCTTATCTTTGCGCCAGCGAGGGATATTGCTTAAACTCGGTATCAATGGTTCCTGCAACAAATAGCCTTGAGATGAAGGAAAATATTACTTATGTTGGTATCGACCTTGGTAACTCAAATACCGTAGTCACAATCTACAACGAAACTGAATAGTATTGTCACCATACTACCGGTGTAATTCATAATGCAACGGGATTTTTACTTCAGGACATAAAAAAAGTTTATTGAGCATTCAATAAACTTTTTTTATGTCCAACTATTTAGTGATCCACACAGCGAACAACGGTCTATTTCTCTGTATAGCCAATTGCATATTCGATAACGCACATATAATTATATGTTTTGTGGCTTCCGAATGAGACTCCGACTCTTTTAAAACCAGGTTCGAAAATACTTTTTCGATGACCCCTGCTACCAACTCCATCATCGATTATAAGCGCCATCACAATTCTTCGTGCTACATTGTTTCCGTAATCAATATTTTCGGAACATAATCCACTCCAGGTACCGTAACGGCTGATGCGTTCAGCAAATGTGCTTCCATCTCTCCCTTTGTGACCGATTTGCGATGTTGTCTCCTGCATCCTGACCATATCGCCGGCCCCCTTACTCATCCCTATGGATGCCTTTAATATTCCAAGCGGAGCCTGTTTTCTCAGAAATTTTATTGCTTCAATTACTGCCTCTTTACCTTCTTTCGTCAGCAGGATTGTCTTTCCTGACTCATGGACCTCCCTTCCAATAAAGAGGTCAGCATACGAAGCGAGGAAATCAGCATAGACTTTGGGGTGACTTCTGGCCAGATTTAGTTCCTCAATAACCTCCCGTTCCAGATTAGAAAGATATTGTGGTTCCGGATCATTTTTTGAACTCTTACGATTATTGTCGCGTATCTTAAACGATATCAATGACAAAAACAGGAATAAGAGGATGCCATATTGGAGATATTTTTTCATGCATGCGATTTTAAACTATGTTTTATAATTAGCACCCTGTGTTCTCTCATTGCCAAAGTTATCCGGGAATAACTTCAGGATAAACCGATCGCCTCTGAATCACCGAAAAGTGGTGCAACAATTTAACCAAAAACCCTTGTCTGAATCGATATTGAGAACCCTGCGAAAATACAACGAAAAGATTAGAGTGGCAATTATCCTCCTTCCTAAATATCCTGACTCATCTGGTGTTAAGAAACTCAATAAATCTTCCTTAAATTTCCTTTCATACCATGGTCCCCGAATTGTTCGGTGTTTTGTTGTTATTTAATTTTAAATTAACATGGCTTATAGGTCGATATAAAATTTAAACTTTTACCTTTGTCATTCGATTTTATACAATAGCTATTTTGTTATGAATGAGAATGATATGAATTTATTTCAAGAATTTCCCTCCGTATCCACGGAAACCTGGGAATCTCAAATCCGCACTGATCTTAAGGGTAAAGATTACGACAAGACACTAATCTGGTCTACCAATGAGGGTATTAAGGTGCGTCCGTATTATCGGGACGAAAATTTAAGCGGGCTCGAATTCCTTGATACCTTGCCGGGGCAGTTCCCCTATGTGCGGGGAAATCATAAAACAGGAAATAACTGGTTGGTTCGACAGGATATCGAAGTCTCCGGTTTTGTCCAGGCCAACCGGAAGGCTTTGCAAATCCTCTCAAAAGGTGTTACCTCCCTTGGCTTTCTATTTAAATCCTGTCAGGAGATCAGTACTGAAGATCTAAAAGCGCTTTGCAGTGGAATTGATCTTCAAAAAACGGAGGTTAATTTTGTCATGACCTGCAAGAATCCAATTTTGGTAAAGAGTCTGGTTGAATTTTTAAAAGAGCAGAAAGCTGATCCCTCCCTGGTGAAAGGCTCTGTTAACCTGGATCCAGTCGGGGTTTTTACATTAAAGGGTAAATTCTGCTCAAGCGAAAATGAAGCATTCGTGCGGGTTAAAGAGGTCCTGGACTCTGCTGTTGATTATTCCGGAATTCAGCTGATTGGTGTCAATGGCCGGAATTTTAACAATGCCGGTGCATCTATCGTGCAGGAATTGGGATTTTCATTGGCAATCGGCGCAGAATATCTGACCAGATTAACTGACCTGGGGTTAGATGCAGGGATCATCGCTCCCAGGATCCGTTTTAACTTTGGAATCGGTGGAAACTATTTTATGGAAATAGCCAAACTGCGCGCTGCCCGGATGTTGTGGGCCAGGATAGTTCAGGCTTATCACCCTAAATGTGAATGTGATGAGAATTGCGGAGAGGGGGAATGCCTTTGTGCAGGAAAAATGCATATCCATTCTGAGACCTCTGTTTGGAATAAGACAATTTACGATTCGTATGTGAATCTGCTTCGTACCCAAACCGAAGCCATGTCAGCCACCTTGGGGGGGACCGATTCACTGACTATAAAACCGTTTGATGTGGTATATGAGCAACCGACCGATTTTGCAGAACGAATTGCACGTAACCAGCAAGCTATACTAAAGGAGGAGGCCCATTTTGATAAGATAGCAGATCCTGGCGCCGGCTCATACTATATTGAGTCATTGACTGCTGAAATTGCAGAACAGTCGTGGAAAATCTTCCTCGATATCCAGGATAAAGGTGGATTTATTGCGGCTTTTCGTTCAGGAATTGTCCAGACACAGGTGAATGAAATGGCTGTTAAACGGACAAAAGCGGTCGCCACCCGTCGCGAAAATATCCTAGGTGTTAATCAGTTTCCAAATTATACAGAACAGATTGGAATTGAATTAAGCAGCCAATCATTTGAGGCTATTGACCAGACCAGCAAAGATGCTGAAGTTGACACGATTAAAATGTATCGCAGCGCACGTCAACTGGAGGCGCTCAGGTATGCTACAGATCGGTTTTCAACATTAAATATACGTCCAAAAGCATTTATGCTCACTATCGGGGACCTTGTATTTAGTAAGGCAAGAGCACAGTTTTCCTCAAATTTCTTTGCCGTTGCCGGGTATGAAGTCGTTGACAACAATGCCTTTGAATCGGTTGAGGCAGGGGTTAATTCAGCCCTGGAGGCTTCTGCTGACATTGTTGTAATTTGTAGCTCTGACGATGAATATGCCCAATATGCTCCCGAGGTTTACAGGCAATTGAAGGGGAAAGCAATTTTTGTTGTTGCAGGAGCCCCTGCTTGTTCAGAGGATCTCAAAGCCGTTGGTATAGAGAACTTCATTAATGTGAAAACCAATTTACTGGAATCACTCACTGGTTATAATCATAAACTTGGGATAAAATAGGATCTGTTATGAAGCCTGATTTTAGAAATATAAAGATAACGAATGCCCCAAAACCATGCTGTACAACAGCGGAGCTGGGAAATGAAAGCGGAATTGAAAATAGATGGATCACTCCTGAATTAATTCCGGTTAAAAGTGTTTACACCAAAGAGGATGTTAAAGGTCTGACACATTTGAATTTTGCGGCTGGTATTGCCCCTTTTCTTCGGGGACCTTATTCTACAATGTTTGTTACACGTCCCTGGACGATTCGCCAATATGCCGGATTTTCAACCGCCGAAGAGTCGAATGCGTTCTATCGCCGCAACCTTGCCGCGGGACAAAAAGGACTTTCTGTCGCTTTTGACCTGGCCACCCACCGTGGTTATGACTCCGATCATCCGCGTGTTGTTGGAGACGTCGGGAAAGCGGGGGTTGCAATCGATTCAATATTGGATATGAAGATCCTTTTTGACAATATTCCGCTTAATAAAATGTCAGTTTCGATGACAATGAATGGGGCAGTCCTTCCGGTGCTGGCGTTTTACATCGTTACAGCCTTGGAACAGGGTGCTAAACTGGATGAGCTTGCAGGGACCATTCAAAACGATATTCTTAAGGAGTTTATGGTGCGTAACACCTATATCTATCCTCCTGAATTCTCTATGAAGATTATCGCCGATATTTTTGAGTACACCTCCAAATATATGCCCAAATTTAACTCGATCTCAATTTCCGGTTATCACATGCAGGAAGCCGGAGCAACGGCTGATATCGAAATGGCATATACCCTTGCTGATGGCCTGGATTATATCCGGACAGGGATCAAAGCTGGATTAACCGTTGATGCTTTTGCACCGCGCTTATCATTCTTCTGGGCAGTGGGGATGAACCATTTTATGGAGATTGCCAAAATGCGCGCCGCCCGCATGATCTGGGCTAAATTGGTCAAACAATTTAATCCAAAGAGCGCTAAATCCATGGCTTTGCGGACACATTCCCAAACCTCCGGGTGGTCGCTTACCGAACAGGATCCCTACAACAACGTTGGACGTACCTGTATAGAAGCAATGGCGGCTGTTCTGGGACATACCCAGTCATTGCATACCAATGCCCTTGACGAGGCGATAGCCCTTCCAACCGAGTTCTCTGCGCGAATTGCCCGTAACACGCAACTTTATATCCAGCAGGAGACTGAAGTATGTCGTTCACTTGATCCGTGGGCAGGTTCATATTATGTGGAATCGCTGACCAACGAACTTGTAAAAAAGGCGTGGGCACTCATTGAGGAGGTTGAAGCCTTGGGTGGTATGTCAAAAGCAATTGAAACAGGTGTACCAAAAATGCGTATTGAAGAGGCTGCTGCCCGGACTCAGGGGCGCATCGATTCCGGCACACAGGCTATTATTGGGGTAAATAAATACAGGCTCGGGAAAGAAGATCCAATCGATATTCTGGATATTGACAATACAGCAGTTCGTCTTTCACAAATTGAAAGGTTGAATAAACTTCGTGCAGAGCGCAACGAAGCCGAAGTGATTGAAGCCCTTGAAGCTATAACCAAATGTGCTGAGACCGGCGAAGGGAATCTGCTGGAACTGGCCATTGTAGCTGCTCAAAGAAGAGCTTCTCTGGGTGAGATCTCCTCTGCCTGTGAGAAGATTGCAGGACGTTATAAAGCAACCATCAGAACAATATCAGGCGTGTATTCATCAGAAGCTAAAAACGACAAAGATTTTGAGCAAGCAATTGAACTTGTCAATCAGTTTGCAGAAAAAGAGGGGCGTCAACCCCGGATCATGATCGCAAAAATGGGGCAGGACGGACATGACCGCGGAGCCAAAGTTGTGGCAACAGGATATGCTGACCTTGGTTTTGATGTCGATATGGGACCATTGTTCCAGACACCCGCCGAGGCCGCCAAACAAGCTGTCGAAAACGATGTGCATGTGCTGGGTGTCTCCTCACTGGCTGCCGGTCATAAAACACTTATCCCATCTGTTATGGAAGAGCTCAAAAAGCTCGGTCGTGAAGATATAATGGTAATTGCAGGTGGGGTAATCCCAGCCCAGGATTATCAGTTCCTTTATGACTCCGGTGTAGTTGCAATATTTGGCCCCGGAACCTCTGTTGCTGCTGCCGGAAGGAAGATTATGGAAATTCTGATCGCTGCGCAGGCAGATTGATCATTATCGACTCTATAAATTAAAAAAGTCCGAAGAGAATTTTCTTCGGACTTTTTTAATAAAATTTATTTTCGTGCATTTACCTGAAGCAACAGCGCTTGATTATTTTGCAGGATGGAAACTCCAAATTATTGTCAGGATTTGATCTTTTTCTCCAAAATCGGTATTAATTTTTCAGCTTCACTTTTAACCTTAAACGCCTTTGAAAGTTCATAAGAGCTTTTAAAGGCTTTTTTATCATAATCTTCAAGCCACATTATGTAAGTTGTCTTCCCTTTCCCCTTAAAGACCGCTTTGAGTTTCTTATCCCAATTCGCAGCAATCATTGCAATAACCTGATCTGCATTGGCTCCGCGGAAGGTTACCTTCTCCCACTTCGAAGGGGTAAAATCACTGTGATGGTTATTGACATTGTCCAGGGAAACAGAATCTGTTTTCACTTCAAACCGATCGCCAATGATCCGGAATGAGGTATGATCGAGCCACGATTCACCAATATAATTGCTGGCAAGAGTCAGGTCACCCTTTTCATTGAGGGTCACCTGAACAAATGAGCGTGCCCAGCTTTTGTCGAATACCTGGCGGTTCGGGATATAATTGGTATATTTTTCGAACTCCCCCTTCTCGGGTTTGAATTCCTTAATCAGGACTGCGATCAGGATATTGGCTTTAGCGAGGTTTTCGCGTTGTTTTGCCAATTGAGCGCCATAGATTCGGTTGCTGATTTCAATTGCATTATGAAGCTCTGTAACGGCTTCAGGATACCGTTTAACGATAGAATCGAGATGAAGCAGGCAATTTAAGGTGTCACCTTTGGCCAGACACACCTCTGAAGCTCTGATTTTCTTTGCAGCGAGCTCCTGTTTTGAAGGAGAACAACCTAAAGCAATCGTCAGAATTAATGTAATTCCTGCAAAAACAGATAATTTGTAGTTCATATTTTAAGTTCTAAATTTTCAATATTGCCCAAATTCGGAGGATATTGATAGCGTTTGTTTAATTTTTCAGGGGTGTTTAAATTTTAAAATAACATTATTTGGAGTTGAATTACCCCTTCTGTTCCACTAATTTCGTTGTAAAGATATAAAAAAACTGATTTTAGGGATACCCGGTTCTGAATTAATCACAGACACCCATTCATTGTCAGTGAATTATAATAATTATAAATTGTTTATTTTTTTTTCGATTCACCTTGTCATTCTGAGAAATAGTTCCTTTCTTTGCAACGCTAAAATAAATAAGGCCACGGCATATTTATTTTGATTTTTAACTGTTCAATTTTGTGGTCAGTTTAAAAAAATAGATTACTTTTACGACCCCAAACAATGGGGAATTAATCAGATGGTCTGTTCATCTAAGGGTTAGGATTCAAGATTTTCATTCTTGCCATAGGGGTTCGAATCCCCTACAGACTACAAATTTTAGAACGAAGAAATTTTTATAAGAAATGGCAAACCATAAATCAGCTATTAAAAGAGCTAAGCAGAGTGAAGTTCGTCGCCTGCATAACAAGTATTATTCAAAAACAACCCGTAATGCGGTTCGTTTATTACGTGAAACCACAGAGAAAGCTGCTGCAGCAGAGCTTTTCCCAAGGGTAGCTACGATGTTGGATAAACTTGCAAAGCAGAATGTTATTCACAAAAACAAGGCCTCAAACTTAAAATCAAGTCTCGCATTACACGTTAACAGCCTGTAATTTCCTGCACCAAAATATTTTGTGAAGCTCATCCTTAATCGGGTGGGCTTTTTTTGTTATTCTCCTGTTTATTGGTTAAATTTGGTGTCAGACCTAAGCAATAAAACCAATCAGGATGGAACCGTACCAGAGGAAGAATATTAAGGATTGGGCGTTGGAGGACCGTCCACGTGAAAAGCTATTATATCGGGGAATAGGTTCCCTTACTGATGTTGAATTAATTGCGATATTGATTGGCAGCGGCAGCAATGATGAATCTGCGGTTGAACTTTCGCGCCGGATCATGAAGAATGTAAAAAACAATCTGAATGAACTTGGTAAGATGAACGTCGAAAATCTGAAAACCTTTAAGGGGATCGGAGATGCAAAGGCGATCTCTATCATCGCTGCTATGGAGCTTGGGAGGCGCAGAAACCACGCCTCCGCTCTTGAAATGAATAAGATCACAGGAAGTAATGATGTTGCCAATTTTCTGCGCCCCCTGATCGGGGATTTACCACATGAGGAGTTCTGGGCATTATTTATGAACAGGCAAAATAAAGTCATTGATAAACATTGTCTGAGTCAGGGAGGAATCACAGGAACCGTTATTGATGTCCGTCTGGTTCTTAAAATGGCCATCGAAAAGCATGCCACTTCACTTATTTTTGCCCATAATCACCCATCAGGCAATCTGGAGGCAAGTGAAGCAGACCGCAAAATAACAAGACAATTAAAAGAGGCCGGCATTATTCTTGATATTCCACTGCTCGACCATCTGATAATTACCCAGGGAGGTTATTTTAGTTTTGCAGACGAGGGTTTGTTGTAATATATTTTTTATTTTTGGGCAAAATTTTCCAATGATACATTTATTAGGCGAGACTAACTCCTTATTCAATCAATTCATCGCAGAGATCCGGGACGAAGTAATACAGAAAGATCCCCTTCGGTTCAGAAGAAATCTTGAACGGGTTGGCGAGATATTTTCTTATGAAATCAGTAAGAAGCTGAATTATAAGACCAAAGATGTTACAACACCACTTGGTACGGCCAAAATTCCGATGCTTGATCATCAACCTGTACTGGCCACAATACTCCGCGCGGGCCTCCCGCTACACCAGGGTTTCCTGAACTATTTCGACAAGGCTGAAAACTGTTTTATCTCTGCTTATCGAAAATACGATCCCGATGGAGAGTTCCATATCGAATTTGAATACATCGCTTCTCCGCTTCTCGATAATAAGGTGGTGATTATGGTAGATCCGATGTTGGCAACAGGTTCTTCGATGGAGATGGCTTACTACGCCTTACTGGAAAAAGGGGAACCAAGCCATGTCCATCTGGTTTGCGTGATTGCCAGTCAGCAAGGGGTTGACCATGTTATGAAAACTCTTCCAAACGATAAGATTACACTCTGGGTTGGAGCTATCGATTCCGGAATGACCCCTAAGGCTTATATTGTTCCCGGATTAGGAGATGCCGGGGACCTCGCATTCGGGGAGAAGATCGATTCAAAGGAGCGGGTAAAATCTACCCACTTCTAGTCAATCCGATTTACCTTTAACTGATCACTGCAAAGGGAAAGCAATTCCTGAATTCGCTTACCTTTAACCGGATGACATTTATCGGGTGCCAGTTCGGCTAGTGGTACCAATACAAATCTACGCTCGCCTATTTTCGGATGAGGGATTGTAAGTTCTTTCGTATCAATTATTAAGTCATTATAAAAGAGGAGGTCGATATCAATAGTCCGCTCCTGGTAAGTAGTTGATTCATTATTAATTATTGGTTTCCGGATTCGCCCCATCTCGTGTTCAATACCCTGACTACAGGCCAACATTTCGAAAGGATTGAGTTTCGTTTCAATGACAATGACCTGATTCCAGAACAGTTCCGATTTAAATCCCCACGACTCTGTGGCATATACCGACGAAGATCTGGTGATTATTCCTGCTCTTTCCCGGATCAGTTTTCGTACCTGCCCTAATATTTTGGGCTTATCTCCCACATTACCACCTAAAAGGATAAAAACTTCGGCCATTTTTTTTAAATTTGCATAATTTATAACAACAATAGTAAGGATAATTCAGAAATAATTGAATAATACCTGCATTTCAATATCGTAAGCACCTATGAAAATTTTTTGGAAAGCATTTTTTGCGTCACTTCTTGCCATTATCGTGGGATCATTTTTACTGATTATCCTCCTTATTGGAATGGTTTCTGCTCTTACCTCCTTTAAAGATCAGATTGTTACAATCAAAAGCCAGTCATTGCTCATCCTTAAACTTGATGGAAAGATTGTTGAACGGAAGTCAAATAATCCT
The DNA here is from genome assembly GCA_903918045.1 of uncultured Bacteroidia bacterium. Classification (GTDB taxonomy): domain Bacteria; phylum Bacteroidota; class Bacteroidia; order Bacteroidales; family Prolixibacteraceae; genus JAAFHB01. Next base: position 98,917 of record CAIXCY010000082.1, on the reverse strand, counting down.
TTTGAAGATCTTGAGATTCCCGGGATTAAAGTATCCAATACCACAGGTCTGAATCAGATACTTGAGTGTATCGAAAAAGCTAAAACAGATGACCGTATTAAAGGGATTTACCTTGAACTTTCTGAGATTAATTCAGGATATGCCACTGTTGAGGAGATCAGAAATGCACTCATAGATTTTAAAACCTCAGGGAAATTTATTTATACCTATGCCGACATGATCTCACAAAAGGCCTATTATTTAGCCACGGTTTCCGATAGCCTGATTTTGAATCCTATGGGTATGTTTGATTTTCGCGGATTAAATGCAGAACATACTTTTTTTAAGAAGGCACTCGATAAATTTGGCATCGAAATGCAGGTGGTTCGTGGGAAGAATAATAAGTTCAAGTCGGCTGTTGAACCTTATTTGTTTGACAAAATGTCTGATGCGAACAGAGAACAAACTACGGTATATCTCAAAAGTATCTGGAATCATGTGTTAAAGGGTATTTCTGAACGCAGATCAATTCCTGTTGACAGCCTGAACAGGTATGCAAATGGAGTAATGACCTTTCAGAAACCTGATAGAGCATTAAAATGCAGGTTTTTCGATAATTTAAAATACAAGGATCAGGTATTGGCCGACTTCAGAAAACTTACCGGTCTGGGTGGAAATGAGGAGATTCCTGTTGTTTCTGTGGGAGAGTATGATAAAGTACCTAAACCAATAGTCGCCGGAGGATTGGCAAAAGACAGGATTGCGGTTGTTTATGCCTCTGGTGAGATTGACGGTGGAACAGATGGACCTTATCAGATTGATTCCAAAGAAGTTTCTAAAGGGATACGGGAGGCCCGAACCGATTCTGCTGTAAAGGCTATTGTATTAAGGGTTAATTCCCCCGGGGGGTCAGCCTTCGGCTCTGAGGTCATCTGGCGTGAGGTAATCCTTGCCCAGAAAGTGAAACCGGTGGTCGTCTCAATGGGTGATTATGCGGCATCAGGTGGCTATTATATTGCATGCGGTGCAGATGCAATCCTGGCAAATCCAACAACGATTACAGGATCGATAGGTGTTTTTGGGACTATCCCAAATCTTAGCGGATTGCTTACCGATAAAATCGGGATTACATTCGATAATGTTTCTACCAACGACCATTCCGATATGCCTTCGATGACCCGTAAAATGACACCATTCGAGAAGGATCTAATGCAAAGCTATGTTGAGTCGACTTATAATACTTTTATCTCGCATGTGGCTGAAGGTCGCAGGATGACCACCACCTTTGTTGATTCAATCGGACAGGGGCGGGTTTGGAGCGGTGAAAACGGGAAACTAAACGGTCTCGTTGACGAATTTGGGGGGTTGAAGGATGCGGTTAAACTTGCTGCTCTAAAAGCTAAAATAAAAAATTACCGGATAAAAGAATTACCTAAACAAAAGGATACATTCGAAGAGCTGATGAAGAGCTTCTCAACAAAGATGCAAAACAGCTTCCTGGAATCAAAATTGGGAGAATCCTACCACCTTTGGGAAAACTTCTCCCGAGAGGCTCATGCTAATGGCCTTTACGCCAGAATGCCTTATAATCTTGACATTAATTAGCTTTAAAAATAAACGGTGAAGTATATCTTTCTTAAATTATTAGCGCTGTTTTATGGCATTGCTGTGGGATTGAGAAATGAGCTGTTTTCTCTCCGTATACTCTCGTCAAAAGAATTTGACTTACCAATAATTTCGGTAGGAAATATCACCGTGGGAGGAACCGGCAAAACCCCCCATACCGAGTATATTGTCGATTTATTGAAATCAAAATTTATGGTTGCAGTGTTGAGCAGGGGATATAAAAGAAAAACCCGCGGATTTTTTATGGTCGAGGCATCCTCCAAAGTTCGGGAAGTTGGAGACGAACCATTGCAGATTAAATTGAAATTTAAAAATATACTGGTCGCCGTTGATGCAAAGCGCGTTAGAGGAATTAAGAAATTAATCGTTCGTCCCGAAAAACCGGCTGTAATAATCCTGGATGATGCCTTTCAGCACCAGTATGTAACTCCAGGTATCAATATCCTGTTGACTGATTTTAACCGATTGATTACCAAGGATTCTCTTCTTCCCTATGGGCGGTTGCGAGAATCGGCTTCAAATAAATCCAGGGCAACAATCATCATCGTGACTAAATGCCCATCAGAAATAAAGCCTATCGATGAGCGGATAATTACCAAAGAGCTTGATATCAGACCCTATCAGAACCTTTATTTCTCCAAGATCGATTACGGACCATTAATCCCAGTCTATACGGAAGATTTGGCTGAACCCGTAACCGAACTAACTGAGGGATTAACCGTTTTAATGATTACAGGTATCGCAAATCCCTTACCTTTAAAGGAGTATATTAAACATGGTTCGCATGATATTCATGAGATCAGTTTCTCTGATCATCATTCGTTTACTTCAAAGGATATTGATCGTATCCAAAATAAACTGGATTCACTGGAAAACCAAAGAAAAATTATCATAACTACCGAAAAAGATATGGTGAGATTTCGGGATATGAACTCAATTCCTGATCAGATCCGACAAGTGATGTATTACATTCCTGTAAAAATTAGTTTCTTGAATGATGCCGGAAAAGAATTTGACCGAAAAATTCTGAGATATGTTAAAGAAAATAAAGGAAACTTCAACTTTTATTCAAGCAGCAATTGGGCTTAAAGCCGAAACCGGGATTATTCTGGGTACCGGTCTGGGCGGGTTGGTTAACGAGATTGAGATCATTCAGACCTTACCTTATCAGAATATTCCCAATTTCCCGGTTTCAACCGTTGAGGGTCACAAAGGTGAGCTGATTTTCGGGAAGCTGGGTGGAAAGAATATTATTGCAATGCAGGGTCGGTTCCATTTTTATGAAGGATACGATATGCAGCAGGTCACCTTTCCGGTCAGAGTGATGCATGACCTCGGAATACAAACAATTTGTGTCTCCAATGCCAGTGGAGGACTTAACCCCGGATTCAAAGTTGGTGATCTGATGATGATCAATGACCATATTAATATGTTTGGCACAAATCCACTAATTGGCCAGAATATCAGTGAGTTGGGTACCCGGTTTCCCGATATGAGCCAGAGTTACGACAACCATCTCTGTAACCTTGCCCGAAGGATTGCAGTTTCAAATCACATTGACCTTAAGGAAGGTGTGTATGTTGGTGTTGCAGGTCCAACCTTTGAAACCCCTGCAGAATATAAGATGTTTCGGATATTGGGAGGTGATGCTATTGGGATGTCAACAGTCCCGGAGGTGATTGTTGCCCGTCATATGGGGATGCGCGTTTTCGGAATCTCAATAATTACAGATAGTGGTGTTCCCGGAGAGATAGTAGAGATTTCCCATGAAGAGGTTCAGCAGGTAGCACGAAATGCTGAACCAAAAATGAGTTTGATCATCAGGGAATTAATATCAATGATGTGATGGATCCGTTTCGGCTTTAGCTTTTTGTTATTCCACTGAATTCGGTTTGTGCTTTTTCCAGTCTGCCATTGGCTCTTAACAAATTTTTTTATCGTTAAAGTTATGATTGTTCGTAGTGTTCAAATCCGATATTTTGCAGTTATGTGTTCCCTTCTTCTGCTGAATCAATGCAATGTCTTAAAACCTCCGATGCCCGCAGAGAACTATAATTCAATCCTTCAAAAGCCTCAAACTTCAATTATAAATTTGTATGCTGATCTTGAGATCTCAAAACTTCAGGAAATAGTTAATCAACATGTTGATAGTGTCCTTTATCAGGATACCAGCTTTGTGGATAACGGGAATGATAACCTGAAGCTCAAAGCGTGGAGGGCCGGAGTGATTAAATTAAAGTTTGATCAGGATGAATTAAGCTGGGAGTTGCCGGCCCGGGTCACCTTTCAGAAAGGGGTAAAACTGTTTGGATATAATCTTCCTATGATTGATTCGTGGGAATATTCGGGTCAAATCAGGCTTAGGTATAAAACCAAATTAACCGTAAACCGCGACTGGAGCATAAAGACAACCACTACACCGGATGGTTATACCTGGACAAAGAAGCCCGCAGTTAAAATCGGGAATGTCGATATTCCGGTAACTATCGTTGCGAACCTGCTCTTGCCGGTTTATCTTAAAACTTTCTCTAAGCAGATTGATGAGGTAATTTCGGCAGGTTTCGATTTCAGAGGTTTTGCGGAGAAGGGGTGGAGGATGCTCTTTAATCCGTTTAAAATTCCCGGTGAATACAATGCCTGGTTATCTGTTATCCCTTATTCTGTCTCCCTGGTTCCGGTGCAAGGATCAGCAGGACATATTCGGCTGGGAGCCGCAATTACTTCCGATGTAATGTGTTTGATGGATAATATTCCCCCTGCCGGAAAAGTTACTGCACTACCCTATATACAACCTTTAAAATTGGCCAGCGACACCTTTAAGATCAATCTTTTAACTGATATTCCCTATTCAACAATTAACAGGATGATCACCAGGCAGATTGGTGATTCAACTTTTCAATTTGGAACCCGGCGTATAAAGTTTGAAACATTCCGTGTCTACGGTACCAATGAAAAAATGGCCGTTGAAACGAAGGTGTCGGGAAGCATTAATGGAACCCTCTATCTGACTGGTATCCCGTATTTTCAGGAACAGGATACTACGCTTCGGATAAAGGATCTTAAATTTGACCTTAAAACCCGTAACCTTGTTATGAAATCTTCAAAATGGCTGTTTAACGGTAAAATTGAGCGGGCTATAACACGATCGGTGGCGATTCCTTTTAAATCCAACATCTCAGGAATTGAAGAGCAGATAACCAGGTTAATCCGCCATTATCCGCTGGTTTACGGATTCGAATTAAATGGAAAGTTGGTGCGGCTTACAGTTTCAGACCTCTATTTATCCCCTGAATCGGTGAAGGCAAATGTAGTATTTTCGGGTAACCTCGCGTTGGGACTGGGTGATTTAAACCGGCCGATTAATGGTAAATAAAGTTTGATTTTAAGCCTTAACCGGGATTTTAAGTTTCTGACCTACTACAAGGTTTCTGGCGTTTTTAATATTATTCAGCAATTTAATATCAGTATCCGATACCCCCGCAAATTGTTTGGCTATAGTATAAAGGCTGTCACCGCGCCGCACGATATAAAAGGTGTATTCCTCATTAAAGGTAAGTGGTCCAGTGATTGTTTCCAAAGGTTTCTGAGACAAAGTAGAGGTTCCGTTTGCTTTTAAACTTTCAGCTTTTGCCTTTTTAGAACCCGCAACTGCAATTGTTTTGTCTTCAATATAAATGGTAAGCTTTTGTCCAACTTTAATTCGGTTGTGTCGGATATGGTTCCATTCGGCAAGGAGGCTTGTTGTGATCTTATATTTATTCGCAACAGATCGTGGATTATCCCCCGATTTAACGGTGTAGGTAATCTTTTTCTTTCCATCGGTATCGAAATATAGGGTTCTTCCCCGCTCATCTCTGACCGGAACGATCTGATTATTCGGAAAATACTTGTCGCGGTTGTAGGCGAAAATCTGAGTCTGACTGTCGATAAATGGGGATATTTTGTCGATAGGTAATTTAAGGACAAAATGCTTTTCTGCTTTAGCAGGGATGATATCCCGCTTGTATTGAGGATTAAGCTGCCTGATTTCCATAACAGGGATATTCAAAACAGATGAGATCTGTTCGAAATTCAGGTAGGAGTTTATGACGATTGTGTCGGTTAAGATCTTAAAGGCAGGTCTGACTGGATATAAATTATGATCCTTGGCATAGTTCATTACGTAGTTTGCCGCTATAAAGATTGGGATATAACCTCTGGTTTCCCTTGGGAGTTTGGAATAGATCTCCCAGTATCCCTGTTTGCCACCTGATCGCCGTACAGCCTTGTTGATATTCCCGGGGCCGCAATTATAGGCTGCAATAACAACATGCCAATCGCCGTAAATTGCATAAAGATCTTTTAAATAGCGGGCAGCTGCATCGGTAGATTTGATCGGATCATTTCGCTCATCGATGTATGAATTGATTTCGAGCCCATACATTTTTGCTGTGCCATGCATAAATTGCCACAATCCGGAAGCCCCGGCTCTTGAAACTATTTTAGGGTTTAACGCAGATTCAATAATTGGGAGATATTTTAATTCGGCTGGGAGATCATATTTGGCTAATGCCTCTTCAAACAGGGGGAAATAGTAATTGGTAAGTCCCATCATAATGGAGACCATCCCTTTGCGCCTGTTGAGGTAAAAATTTATGAATTTCTTCACCGACTCATTATAGGGAAGCGGAATATAGGAGTCAAGATTCTGAAGTCGGCTGATATAAACTGAATCTGGTAATACACGTTGCAAGGTATCGGATGCAAAGGCTTTCTCAAGGCTATCAACAGGAAAGGCATTCTGTACGTACCAGGTATGCACCATCGAATCGAGTTTGTCGGATAAAATATTGTCCAAATTCTCGGTAGGTATTGTATCAACGAGGGCGGTCTTTAGAGTATCCGGATGAATTGTTTTTAGTGAATCAAGGGTTTTAACTTCAGAGGTGGCAATTGACGGTCTCTCCAGGTTATTAATACTTTGGGCATTCAAATTGATCGTTGATGTCACTAGCATTAAAACTAGTATTCCTAAATTTATAAGCTTCATGTCTCTTCTGTTTAAAAATGAATTGCAAGATTTAAACCCATCCCCATATTTTGGTTTCCCAAATTTACAGGCATCGGTTCAATCCTCATACTGATGTCATCACTTATGTCGAAGTCAAAAAGATTGGCATCGACACTGGCATCGATTATGCTCAAAACATGGAGAGCAGCGATACAAATGATTGTTAAGTCTCTATTTCTTCTATAAAAGTCCTTGCCGCTTTTTAACTGATCAGCAATGTATGTAAATGTCGTCGGATTATCGAGCCTAATCGACGGGTTTTTTATCAGATTATTTAAAAATAACCGTTCTTCAGGTTTCAAACCTGCAGCGCTGGTATATTGGGCAATAATCCGGTAACCTTGAAAATAGTCTTTGTAATTATTATTATTCCATCCCAATACATAAATCAGCCCTGCGTATCCACCATAAACAATCGGTAGTTTCCAGTACTTTTTATTGTATACTTGTCCTAATCCCGGGAAAAGGGCAGCGTAAATCGAAGCTTTTTTCGGGGAACGATGCACTGTTTGCACAGGAGTCGTAACCTTTAAACTATCGTTCGAAATAATTATTTGCTGGGCTTTTACCTCCAGATTTGCTGTAAGTATACTAAAAAAAATCGAAAGTCCTGCAATTATGGTTTTAAACATGCCAATTTTAGCTGATTCTCACGAATTTAATTTGTCAAATATTCCAATGATTCGTTCAAGATCCTTCGCATCGCCGAAAGGAATTTCAATTTTCCCTTTGCCGAGATCATTAATTTTAAAAACTACACTGGTGTCGAAATATTTAGTCAGATGATTTTTTAAATCACGGTATTCATCGGGGAAAGGGGTAGGCTTTTTGACTGCCGGGGTACCTTCTCCATCTTCAGAACTAATTTTCCGGACGATATCCTCTGTTTTACGAACCGAGAAATCGTATTTGACCACCTGCCGATAAATCATGATCTGCGTTTCCGGTTCCTGAATATTGACTAAAGCACGGGCATGACCCATGGAAATCTCCTGTTCCCTGATCGCTTTCTGAATTGCGGCAGGGAGTCGAAGTAAGCGCAGATAATTAGAGATTGTTGACCGTTTTTTACCTACTTTTTCGCTTAATGTCTCCTGGGTAAGGTTGCACTCATCAATGAGCCGCTGGTAACTTAAGGCAATTTCAATTGCATCAAGATCTTCGCGCTGAATATTCTCCACAAGCGCCATTTCCAGCATCGTTTCGTCACCAGCTTCGCGAACAAACGAAGGAATTGTAGTTAAACCCGCGAGCTTTGAGGCCCTGAACCGACGTTCACCAGCAATAATCTGATATTTACCATTTTCAAGTTTACGCAGTGTTATCGGCTGAATAATGCCAAGTTCCCTGATCGAATTTGCCAAATCTGCAAGCGCCTCCTCATCAAAATGGATGCGGGGTTGAAATGGATTTGCCTCAATTTCGGTAATCGATATCTCATTCGAAGCCGGCGTACCAATTGATGTCGTTTCACTTCCTTCTATTAATGCCCCAAGACCTCTGCCAAGCGCGCTTCGTTTAATCATGATTTGGAAATATTTTATTGTATATTACTGTTCAACAATCTCTTTGTGGTCAATCTTTGTGAGGTTATTATTTTGCAATAATTCGCGCGCAAAGGTTAGATATGACTGAGCGCCCTTAGAACTTACGTCATATTCAATTGCAGGAAGGCCATAACTTGGAGCCTCAGAGAGCCTTATATTTCTTGTAATCACTGTTTCAAAAACCATTTCCTGAAAATGGCGTTTCACCTCTTCGTAGACCTGATTAGACAGATTCAAACGGGCATCGAACATGGTTAGCAAAAATCCCTCAATCTGAAGTTCCGGATTTAACCTGCTTTGAATAATTTTAATTGTATTGAGTAACTTCCCTAACCCCTCCAGTGCGAAATATTCACATTGAACTGGAATTATGACAGAATCAGCTGCAGTCAAGGCATTTACAGTAATCAAACCCAGGGATGGGGAACAATCGATAAGAATGAAATCATAATCACCGGCAACCTGATCAATAACCTGTTTCAATACCCTTTCCCGGTTAGGGAGATTGAGCATTTCAATTTCCGCACCAACCAGATCAATATGTGATGGAAGAAGATCAAAATTTGGCGTTTTCGTATTGAGGATAATCGTTTTCGGATCTACACCGTCAACCACACACTCGTATATACTCGTTTTTACATTTCGGACATCAAACCCAACTCCGGATGTCGCATTGGCCTGAGGATCGGCATCAATCAGTAAAACGCGGTGTTCTAAAACAGCCAGACTTGCAGCGAGATTAATCGCTGTAGTTGTTTTACCTACACCCCCTTTTTGGTTCGCTATTGCTATTACCTTTCCCATTGTTTTTGTATTAAAAAGACAGGCTCAAAATTAACATTTTAAGCTGAATTAGCCGGCATTCGTGGAGAATTGGCTCGATTAGGATGTTAATAAATCGAAATTATCAACAAATATTTCATAGAATATTTTGTAAATAATTTATATTCAAATAGATATAATGAATCTGGGAATCGGTTTACGTTGATATTTTTTGTAGAATAGTTTTAAATTGGATCTATATCAACTGCGATCTGGATCATTTTATTCCCATCCCGCTTCCTGACCAGGTCGATGATTTCCTGCATTTGTCTTTTGGCGCTAACAACTGAGACTTCCCGCTCAACTTTAATCCACATTTGTTTAATAAATAGCATTTTTATTCGGTTTATCAGAGGGTATTCAGGTCCAAGAATTCTCGCACCGAATCTTTCACGTAAATTTGTTGCCAGCTCATGGGTAATCCGGTCAAGTTCGCTTTTCTCCCTGTGTTTCAGCGTGATGCCGATCATTCGGTAAAATGGAGGGTATTTAAAATGTTTTCTTTCAGCAATCTGTCCCCGGTACATCGCCTCATAATCATTATTGGTAACATTGAGTATGATTGGATGTGTTGGTTCTGAGGTTTGTATAATTACCTTTCCCCGTTTATTTTTGCGCCCCGATCTCCCGCCGACCTGAGCCATTAACTGGTAACTCCGTTCATAGGCTCTGAAATCGGGTTGATTCAGCAGATTATCTGCGTTTAAAATTCCTACGATGCTTACATTTTCAAAATCGAGTCCTTTAGTCACCATTTGGGTCCCAATAAGGATGTCGATTTCACCTTGTTCAAAACGATGAATAATTTTCTCAAATCCATGTTTTGACCTGGTTGTGTCCAGATCCATCCGGTCGATTTTTGCTTCCGGGAAAATAACCTGGAGCTCTTCCTCGACTTTTTCTGTTCCGAACCCTTTGTTCGTGAGCTCTTTGGTGCCACAACTCTTACAGGTTCCGGGATGATTCGTCGTGTAACCGCAGTAATGACAAACCAGTGAATTATTATGTTTATGGTAGGTGAGACTCACATCACAGTGGGTGCATTTAGGTATCCATGCGCATAACTTACATTCAATAAAAGGGGAAAATCCGCGTCGGTTCTGAAAAAGGATCACCTGCTCATTTCGCTCAAGGGCACCTGTGATCTCGTTAAATAACAAGGGGGTAAGGTGCGAATTCATCTGCCGCCTCTTGTATGCATCCTTGAAATCGGCAATGAGGATCTCGGGCATCTCGATCTGCTGATGTCTTTCACTTAAAGTAACCAGGCCAAATTTTCCGGACTGCGCATTATAGTAAGTTTCCACAGCCGGGGTGGCTGTCCCCATCAAAACCGGTGAATGGTGGAGATGGCCTAATATTACTGCGGCATCCCTCGCATGATATCTTGGAGTAGGGTCATATTGTTTAAAACTGTTCTCATGCTCCTCATCCACAATGATCAGACCCAGATCCTTAAAGGGTAAAAATAAAGCTGATCGTGTCCCTACAATTAATTGATAATCTGATTTCCGGTCATCCTCTGGTTCAGTTGGTTCAAAGTTCAACACTTTATTCCATATCTCGACCCGTTCCGAATCATTGAATTTTGAATGATAGATCCCTGCTCTATCTCCAAAGACACGTGTTAAACGTCCGATGATTTGGGTCGTAAGTCCGATCTCAGGAAGCAAATAAAGTACCTGTTTACCGCGGTCAAGGCATTCCCTGATTAATTTGATATAGATCTCTGTTTTTCCGCTTGAAGTTACACCATGGAGCAATGTTACCGGTTTTACATTGAAGGATTGTTTGATCTGCATCAAAGCCGCCGATTGAGCAGGACTTAATTCCGAAACGACTTTGATCTCGCCGGCGAAGGAGGCGAGCCGGTCAATCTTTTTCTCAACCAGTTTGAAGATGTTTTTGTTTACTAGACCGCTAAATACGCTGGTGCCAATACCTGTTGTTTGGAGCAACTCCTTTTTGGTGACCCCCATTTCAGCGGTAGACATTCGTCTTTGGCGAAGTTCAAGAAACCCGATTAACAAGCTTTGCTGAAGTGGTACTTTTCTGAGTAAATCCAGGGCAAGCTCTATTGATCTCTCCGTTTTAAGCCGATCCGGTAATTCAATGTATGTTGCGGTTTTGTGCCGGTAGCTCTCTTTCAGCTCCTCTTCAACTGAGACTGCCCCCTTGATTAGCAACTCTTTAATCACAGCAATTGAATTTTTCTTAAGTACTGAATTATTGAGTTCTGCAATCGAAAGGCTGTGCTTTTCCCGGATCACCTCATATAAAAGCTGCTCCCTTGGCGTAAGCTTATTGCCCCGATCCTCCTCATAATTATTATTGAAATTGATCCTCGTTTCACTTTCCAATTTTAGCCCGGATGGGAGGGCCGCTTTCAAAACTTCACCTATTGTGCAATGATAATATCCGGCAATCCATTCCCAGAACGGAAAACATTCAATAGGGACAATTGGAAGGGGATCAATTAAATATTCTATAGGTTTAGTATTATAACCTTCTGGCTTATTGGTATGAATTGTACGAACCAATGCTGAATAGAATTTTTTCACTCCAAACTGAACGATAACTCGAGAGCCCGGAGTTATTTGATCCCTTAATTCATCAGGGATATTATAAGTAAAATATCCGGCCAGAGGGAGCGGCAGGATTACATCGGCATATTGTTCAGGATCGGGATTCATCGGTTAAAATAATATGCCGGCAAATCTACTTACTTTATTAGAAGGATTTGCCGGCACAACATAATAATCAATCTCACGAAAAGAGATTTTTTAGCTATCAGGATTATCAATGAGCTATTTTAACGGAATTTCCCTGTTACAGTTTGAAAAAATAATTTTGACTTTTTCTATTTTTAACCTCTATTATTTTTACTGGATTGGATCAGTTTAAAGAAATCGTTCTGGACATTCCCCATTGCATCACAGCCGACCTGTTCTTCGGAATAGCATTCCAAAGACACTCTCTGACAGTCATCATTTTGGTCCTGAAATCGATTGAAATTAATTGAAATGACAATTTGGTTTCGTCCTTTGCCGATTTATTCCCTTTCATTGGTGAATCAACCTGAAATGTTTTCAGTGAGATATCGTTGTTTGGTCCGGTATAATCATACATTTTGTTCTCATGATCATTCCCGTTAAAGTAAGCCTTAATATTGGGATGCACTTTGAGAAATTCGACAAATGATATTTGTTCAATTTTGCTTGGATCCGATATCTTTGTTCCATCTTTAAAAACCTCTGGAAGAAGATTTTCAAAATTATCGCTCAAATTAATGGTGTGAGATCCGTTGGGATTGGTAAAATGCTTCGATTCTACAGTTGGCTGGTCATGAGCAAATAATAATACAGGAGTTTTTTTGCTGACACGTTGTAAATCTTTTTCAATCCAGAGACGCTCGCATGAATCGGGCCACATATTGATAAATACAAAGTGAATACCACCCTTGTTTATGGAATAGTGAACTTTGTCTTTGGAATATTGAAAGGATGACGAGGTCCTGGGATTTTTTGGAAACATGAAATTGTATATTCCAACAAGAGCGGTATTATCGGTTAATGGAACCATTTTTCTTGTAAAACCAATGGCATTCGAAATATCATGATTTCCAGGTAAGAGTAAAATTTCAGTTTTTTTATTCCTGTTATTTGTAAGATGTACTCCATTTAAATAGACCGTTGTAAATTGACTCCATGAGACATCTGAGCTCTGAATTCCTGGTTCCTCGCGATTCGCAATATCTCCTGAATTAATCAGATAATCAATTCCTCCAACCAGTTTGCCCCCATTTATCCCATTGTCATCCGGTAGTTTTACTGTTTGCAAAGTATTCATTCTGGCTACCATTGCTGCGTTTACAACATTGGAATAGACGTTGGAGTCCCCCTGGAACGAGTTTCTTTTTATACCAAAATGGGAGTCCGAGGTAAAAATAAGCTGGATTAATTCCGGACCTTTTTTTGCATCAACAGTCTTTGTCAGCATTAATAAAAGCAGCAGTGCAATAATCCCCGCTTTATTAAGATTCAGGCTGAAATTTTTGATCCGTCCAGTGAAATAGGTGTGCATAATATTTGAATGGTTAATGAAAATAGTGAATGACGAATTGAAAATATTTGATTAATAAATAACCCCCTGCCGGTCGAAAGCAGGAGGTTACTGGAATTTTCAGTTTTTAAAATGCACCTTAGTGCTGGTTACCGGTACCATCCAACTGATAGCAGCCGATATCTTTTCCCGGAGGGGTAATCTCTGTTGAACCAAAGTTCTTGTTAACAGGAACATTTTCAATAGGGGAGAAAGTTGTTAATCCCTTACCTGCTGCAGGGGAACTCGCCTGCAGATGGAAATCGAATCCATCAACAGAGGCCTGACTTGCAAAATTCATGTTTGGAAGAGTGTAGTTTACGAACTTTGGATTATTCTGACCAACTAATGATGAACCATCATAGGCAAAACCAAAAGTGTAGGTAGGTCCAAGAAAGGCAAACATATTTGGAATATCGGTAGGTTGTGGATGAGTAACAACTGCCTGGGCAATATTGGTGGGTACGATCTGATTGGCCTGAGCTGCATTATCAACATAAAAAAAGTTGTGACCATAAGCCGTTTTCATAATTGGGCCATCTACATGACTTAGGGTATCTGCCAGGTAAACTTTTGCAGTAATAAGATTTCCACCTGCAATACGGACACCAAAGTTGCAATCTACAATCAGGTTATTATAAGCAAGAGCTCTTGAATTATTTTCCACTTCAATCGATCCGCTTCTGGCACCATAGGTTCCGGTATTTCTGAAACCTCCATTTACATAAGTGTTATTGTACATCGCAATTTGTGTGACACTTGAACCTTTATTCCCATCATTAGCTGACTTTGTGCCATTTGTTGCACCCCCAATAATGAGATTGTATGCCATATTTCCCTGGGTTCCCCCTTTGGCATTAAATCCGTCACCACCTGTTCCACCAAGTTTTTCAAGGGTATTTCTCATCACATTGATATGTCCGCCATAAAAACGAATTGCATCATCCGGGCTTCCATATAACCAAGAATCTTCAAGGATCAGGTTACCATTTGGATTCTGCCAGTAAACAATATACTGGTCACCTGTTGAGGGTCCGGTGAAGGGTGGCGCAATAAGTCCCGCACCACCAAAGTCAAGATGAGTCCATTTAATAACCAAAAGCGGACAGGTGACATCGCAATAGATACCGCCCCAGCCACCAACATAAGCAGGATCCGTAGCGGCAGACGAAGCGCCCGGTGTTTTTGTTTTTGACGGGTCGGTAATTGTAATAGGAGCCATTTTAGACCCAAGACTAATGAAGGTACCGTGAACAATAAAATTGGCACCATTTGTAATATTAATTTTCACACCTTCCTGAATCAGTAAGGTATCTGTTGCATTGATAATAACATCACCCGTGACACTATATATCTGATTGGCAAGCAAGGTCCCTTTAATCGGACCTGATAGTGGGGCAGTATTACTAACCGTTACTCCGACCTTTAACAAAGGAACAGATACGACAGCTGAATCCTTTTTTGTGCATGATACAAACACAAAAATGATAAGCATAAATAGGGCGTTTCTTAAATGTTTCATGATTTTAAATTATTAATTATAAATGTTGATTGCTAAATTATTATGTTGTGTTATTATTGAATTTTCAGAATTTAAAGCGAAAACCAAGTGAGTATCGTGCGTAATAGACATCCTTTTCAATGGTTGCATATTGCGGGCTGTCCTGTATAGGCAATTTATTGATTCCACTATACCCCCTGTTTGATTGCTTGACAATCAATTGATAAGGTGTATTTAACAGATTGTTGATCTTGACATAGATTATGTAATGACGGCCAAACTCTTTTTGTGCGGAAAAGTCCAGATTGACAGTGGGCCGTTCCCAGTTATCCAGGTCTTTATACATTGAGAGGGTGTTTATCCGTTCTCCGGTATAAACCATGGCCAACTGAGCATCAAGTTTGTTTTTACTGTTCTTAAAGAGTAAGGCCAAATTTCCAATATGAGCCGCCTGCCCCTGCAGTGGTCGTGCCTGATTTACATCAATATTGTGATAACTATTATCTTTTGGATCGATATAGGTGAATTTTTTGATCGAATTAATCAATGAATAGGTATAGGTATAGTTACCTGAAACTCCAAAATCACCAAAATACTTTCTGAAAACTGCTTCCAGACCATAATTATGTGCTGTGCCGAAATTATTGGGCGTTAATTCGAGATCTGCCGAATAGTTGGATTGTACCAATGCGTACTCGATCGGATTTATGATCGATTTATAAAATGCTCCGAGCATAAACTGGTCGAGTCCCTTTGGGAACATTTCGTAACGGAAATCAAAATTATTGATAACGGTATGCTGCAAATTCGGATTTCCTATTGTACCAAAATCGTCTTGTGAAAATCCGGTTTTATCCAGGTATGGAACAAGGTCGGAATAAGCAGGGCGTAACACGGAGGTGAAGTAGGAGAGCCTTATTGCCTGATTTTTGGTAAGCGAGTATTTGGCATTCAGACTTGGCAGAAAGTCCATATACCCGATGGTGGCCGATTTTCCGGCTATGGTCTCTGGCAAAGATGAGTTGTAAATCTGGCTTGTATTTTCCACCCTCAAGCCAAATAAAACATCGAAACGATCTTTTATGAAATACTTGAGCTCACCATAGGCTCCCTGGATATTTTCATTGAATGTGTAAACCCCTGCATTACTGAATGCTGTTCCAAGCGCGTCAGTGTGTGGGATGAACTTAAACTGCGAAGTGGCAATTGAATTAAATTTCTGATCGGTTGAATTTGGATCCGGAGGGGCATTTAAGCTGTAAACATTATCGTAGTTATCGCGGCTTTTGTGTCTGAACATCCCGCCAAACGTAAAAAGGGATTTATGTCCTTTAAGTTCAGTATTATAGTGAAGGTTCAAATACCCGGAAATATCTTTGTCTGTATTATGGGACCATTCCCTCTTTTCAGGGCGAACAGTCAGCGGACCGTAACTGATCGAAGTGGCAGTCCCCGAAGTATTTGGACTGATTTCCTGAGTGATATTATAGGCTGCCATATCGGGCAACTGCTGTTTTGCAGCTGAATAGGCTAATGAATAGTCCGTGGTTAACAACCCAGCGAGTTTGTTATTCCCATGTAAAATTAAACTGAAAATACTTTGGAGATCCTGCCTGGTTTGTGTTTCATAACTTTGCTGGAAGCCTCCGGTATATCCCTGATAGGAGTAATTGCCCAGGAGTAAATCATTTGTCATTCTGACCCGATCCTCGTTAAGTTGTAGATAGGTCCCGAATAAACTGATCATATTATCGGGATTAAATCTGTAATCAACCGTTGAAATAAGACCTAATCTGTTTGTAAGTGAAGAGTATTTCCGGGTTAGATATTCCGGGAAAACCTGCGTCATTTCGGCATTTGGCCCTTGTGCAGGACCAAGAGTAGCATTCTCAACCAATCGGGAAGTATTATTCCCGGCATAGGTATTCTGGTAACTTCCGGAGAATATGACACCCAGCTTTTTATCTAAAAACCGATCCCCAATAGTGAGGCTGTAATTACTGTTTACCGGTGATTTTTTGGTGGTTGTTATCAGGTTCTGATAGGGGAATGCTGAAATCGGGGCCTCGATACCAGTACCTAAAAGCTCAGCCGGCGATTTTTTATTCACGGCAGCGGTACTGAAACTTTCAAAGGGTCGTTCGGAGAACAACCCGGAGTAACCGGTCCCTATATTCCCTTCCAACCGGAATTCCTCAGGCGCAGTTTTCATCACTAAATTAATTACCCCACCTGATGCATCACCCTCCATGTCGGGAGTGAGCGATTTGGAGACTTCAATCCGTTCTATCAGATCTGAAGGAAAGATATCCAATGGGACATAACGGTTCTTATTATCAGGACTTGGGATTTTTATTCCGTTTATTAAAGTCGTATTGTACCTTTTATCCATGCCACGAATGATGGCATATTGTCCTTCCCCGCTATTCCCGCGCTCAATGGATACCCCTGATACTCTCGCCATTACATTGGCTACTGTGATATCTGGCGAAATTGCTATGGAATTTGCAGATACGATATTCACCAGATTATCAGCTCTTTGTTCAGCCCGCTTAGCGAAACCATCCGACTCTTTACCCCCTTTTGCGGTTACAGTCACAAGACTTAGGCTCGTACTGTTTGAGGCAAGGTAGAAATCTAGCCTTGAGTCAGTATGTTCAAAAACAGTCAGTGTTGTATCAATTGTTTTATAACCAATGTACGAAACCCTTATTTTATAATCACCAGCCTGAATATTACTCAGGGAATATTTTCCACTTAACATCGAAGCAGAGTTTGCCTGCCCCGGAAGTAAAACCACTGTCGCACCGACAAGCTGCTCCCTTCCATTTTTGTCAAAAATGTAGCCGGTGACTGATGATGCGATGGAAGAAGTAACCAGTATTAAGGAGCTCAAAAACGTAAAAACGATATATTTCATTATTCTTATTTAGACAAAATAAAATGAGCTCAAATAAAAGACTTAAGAATTACAGTTTAAATGCAGTATGATTACAGATTAATTACATTGTGAATACATTCTAAAAATAAAATGATTAGTTCTGCAATTACCACAAGTTTCACAGGTTGAGGGTGACTTGTTGAATCGTAAGACTATCGACTGGTTTTCGAAGTTTGTCAATGTCGTTACGAGAAAAATGTAAAGCAGTAAAAAGGATGGGTACGCTATAAAAGGGCTCTTTATTGAACCAGTATTAGGCGTGGTATAGCCTGTAAGGACAATTCTCCTGGGAATAAAAATTTCTCATTTTTATTCCCAGGAGATGAGGAACTAAGGTATTTGAATTTGATTTTATTGGCGTTCAATAGTAATTCAGGACTATTGGAAAAAAGTCGGTGACTTACTGCAGCGGGACAGTCTTTCTGACAATGGGTTCCCCGCAATTTAAAGGTTGCCTCTGCCATCCACCCATGTATAAAACAGCACCTTATTTATGTGCAATTGCAGCAGCTCCAATCCGAATTTTATATTCTATTATTTCTCCGGAGATTGCATTAGCCACTTCACAATTTTTATAATAATTCAATTTCTAACAATTAACGGTCTATTAATTTAATAAATCTTCTAAACCTGTCATCAGAAAGACGTTTTCAACATCGTCACTGGTGTTTTCAATTTTAAGGGTAAACCCCTGCCTTTTAATCTCCTTATAAGCCATAAGTATCATGCGTATTCCCAGCGATGAGATAAAACTGACTTCTGAAAAATCAAATACAACGGGTCCTTCGACGCCATTTAGTAAAGCAAATAATTTCACGTCAATGGTCGAAACGTAATTGCCGTCAAGTTTTCCCGCAAAGGCGATTTTAACTAATGATTCATCTGATTGTACAACTTTCATATTTACTATTGTTTTACTTTAGTTGATTTAATTTGTGTAATAGTCTGATATATAATTTAATTATAGTTTTATTTTCCACCCTGGTGGATTTATTTTTCCTAAAAAAGTACACAAGGTAAAAATCACATTGAATTATTTCATTTTGGATACAAAAATGTTACATTCCGATTAAAATCCAGTAAGATTCAATTTTTAGTGGTCTTAAAACGAAAGAAAACCCTGTCAGATATTAGGTTCTGGCAGGGTTTTCTATTTTTCAATTAGTGCTTATTAATTTGATGATCATTTAAAGATCCACATTTCGCTGTTGATATCGTCTGTATCTGCACCAAACTGGCTCGTCAAAGCTGCATTATAGTTAACGGCGTTGGTTGTTCTTTCAGAACTTGGATATTGCCATCTTTTGGCGATGCGCTGGCTATTTCCGGTTCCTACACCTGTGAGGAAGGTTGGCACTCCGGTACGTCGTGCATTCCGATACGCTTCCCATCCTGAATTATTGAAAAATGCCAGGTATTTTTGTGTCAGGATCTGGGTTAAAGCGGTTGCGTTATCGCTGCTGTATTTAACTGTTGACTGTATATAATAAGCATCCCAATTAGGCGCGACACTGGCTCCGTGAAAAGTCCATGAGGCCTGTATTCCATTGATATAGTAAGCTTCAGCATTTCCACTTGCCCAGCCTCGGTTAATTCCTTCCGCAATATTAAAACACAATTCAGAATAACCAATCTGGATACACGGTTCTCCCAGGTAACTACCGTAGTAATGATTTTTGCTGATTGGTGAATAATCACCATTTAACATTTTTACGGACATATCGTCAAGACTCTCGCCTGAGCTGGCGCCTACATAAGCTTCAAAATCAGTGGTATGTAACCCCCCCTTGATTTTCGCTTCTGCCGGATCAGCAACAATAAATGTTCTGGGATCTCTTAACGCAACAAGCGTATTCAGATAGGTCGCAGACATATTATTACGCGTTGCGGTCTTACCGTATTCATCAGGATTAAGGGGATATTTGTCTGTTGAAGCATTAAATGTAAATTTCAGGTTGTCATCCAATGAGGTGATCACCGGGTATTTTGAAGGATTTGAGATAATTGCACTGAAAGCTGATGCAATATTCAAATCACTATCGGCTGATTTTTTGCTTAATGTTACAAGCAACCTTAGTTTATAGCTGTTTACAACTTTTTGCCATTTTACCAGGTCATTTCCAAGCATAAAGTCACCCACCAACGAATTGTCGTTGCTGTTAATAAGCAGCTGCAAATCGCTGTTTGCCTCGTCAAGCCAGGCCAAAGACTGTTTGAAAACAGCTTTTTGTGTGTCGTACTTTGGCTGTGTATTATCCAGCCCTTTTAGCGCATCAGTCATTGGAATATCTCCCAGTTTCATCGACATATCCACAAAGAAATAGGCATAGAAGAATTTTCCCAGGGCTGCATAAGGATTGTTAACCGGTAAACCCACACGCGTAGCCTCGGCTGTCATTTGCTTAACATTCTGAAGCTGAGCATAATTAAAACTTGTATTTGTCCAATCATAAGTCTGATCATTGTAATAGGCATAATTACTACACCAGAACTGATTCCATCTTGAGACATCGCTCCAGGGGGAATAGTAGCTGTTGTAAAGAACATTTGTGAAGATCAATGATGGAGGGACCTGGCCAGGACGATTTGGATCTTTCTCCAATGCCGAGAATTTCTGGCAGGAGGTCGTCGAAATCAGGAGCACAATTATTAGTAAATAAATATTTTTCATGTTTCTAAGAATCAAATTAATTAAATAACGTTTTATTAGAATGTGAAATTCAGGTTAAATCCAATACGTCTTTGAGTAGGTGTCTGTAAGTCTGAACCAAAGTTGGCTCCGGCATATTGTTCGATGTCGATATCAGATTTTGCTGCAAGATAGAGCAGGTTGCGTCCTACAAACGAGATATTTGCCTGATTGATAAATGTCCCTTGCAGGTAACGTTTTGGCAACGTATAGGTGAGAACCACCTCGCGCAGTTTCACGAATGTTCTGCTAATCATCGTTGCTTCATTAGTCCCTGACCAACGACTCAGGTAATCCTGAAGATAGGTTGCAGTTGTATTTGGCGCATATTGTAGCTGATCGTAGTTTGTTACTTTTCCGTCAGAATCGTATGCGATTGCTGTGCTGTTACTTACTTGAACACCTTCTCCAACATAGGATTTGATACCTTTCGTGTCATTTAACCGTGCAATCCCCATTGCGCCCTGAACCGTTGCAATGTTACGTCCACCCTGGAATGTTTTTTTCTCAACGTAATCCTGGATCTTACCACCGAAGCGTCCGTCAAACTGGAACCTCAAACTTAAATTTTTATAAGAGAGGGTATTATTAATGGCTGCAGTAAAGTCGTAGTTCGCATTTCCTAAAAATTGTTTCACAGAGTTTCTGATTGGGCGACCACTTCCATCATTGATAATCTTACCATCCGGAGTTCTTACAAATGCAGATTCATAGAGTTTATCGAGTCGGTCACCAACTTTTAAGAATGTATTTAAATTCTCAACACCGGGATAAATTTCTTTAAGATACTGCTGATAGGTTGAGTAGTTGGCCGAAATATCCCAGCTAAACCCATCCTTATTATGGAATGGTGTTCCTGCAACTGTAAACTCATAGCCCCTGCGCTGGATCTTGATACCGTTTACAAGCGCGCTGTTAAATCCGGTCGCTCCTGAAATAGGAAGGTTGAAAATCTGAGGGCCGTCGATACTTGAAAAATAGGTGAAATCGAATCTGAGCTTATTATCAAACATCCCTACATCTGTTCCTGCTTCCCATGCTGAACTTGAGCTGGGTTTTAGTTTTGGATTCGAAATAGTTCCTGTATAGGCAGCGGCAGCCTGGCCCTGAATCAGGTTAATATTGTATGATGATGAATTCTGATAAGTGGGTCCATCATAAGGGGAATAATAGGTGGTACCATATTGCAGTTGACCTAACCCAAGAGTAACATCAGTTGTTCCGATTTGCCTTGAAGTAAGTGCACTTCCGACGTTTGCATACGATCCTCTGATTTTCCACGATTTTACCGTTGGGATTTTAACAAGCTTGGACATTTCGATACTTGCTGAAGCCGACGGATAGAAATACGAATTGTTGGCGGATGGTAGGGTTGAGTTTTTGTCGTTACGACCGGTTAACGATAATGTTGCAAAATCGTTATAGGTAATATCAGCGGTGGCATAGGCACTTAAAACCTGCATCGGAGCATCAAAATTGTATGATTTTACCGGGTTCTTTGAGTTGCTTAGGTTATACCACCCTGGAACGTTTAGGTAATCGGTTGTTGCAAAGCTGCTTCTGAATTCATAGGTGCGGATGTTTCCTCCGGCGGTTGCATGAACGCTTAATTTAGGGAGAACGTACTTGTCGAATGAGAGCAAAAGATCGGTATTGTTCTCAAACAGATTTCGTTTGTCTTCGCGATAATCTCCGAGAGCCTGTTCACGACCATAAGGGTGAGCAGAGAAAGGCATTTTTTCAGATCTGAAAAGATCGTAGGTTGTAACGGCTGTCCGGGCTTGTACATTAAGGTAATTATTGAATTTGTAGCTTACTGAAGCATAACCTTTCATGTCATTTTTGTAATGACCCCTAAGCCATTCATACGACATAAAGTAAGGGTTGTGGTAACGGGTATACTCCTCATAATTGGATTGAACACCCTCTTTCCCGGGCTGCCAGTAGTTGCGCATGTCTGCAATATTCCAGTCTGCTCCGCCCCATACGGTGATGTTGTAAATGATACTGTTGGGGCCGTAAGTTACGTCGGGAGTATTGGGAGTATATTGTCTGCCGTAAGCAAGGTTAGCGTCAACCCTAAGTTTCGGTGTAATATTGTATCCGCCTGAAAGGTTGAAATTGGTCATGTTCAATTCAGTATTGGGCACCATCCCTTTTTGGTAGCTATGTGATGCCGACATACGGATATCCCCTTTTCCATTTGTCGCACCAAAAGAGAAGCTGTTTGTCGATAAAGACCCGGTTTGTAAAAACCTCTTGAGGTTATCTTTTCCACGTGCAGTCCATGGGGTAGCAGTTCTGACACCATTAACTACAGGGCTGTCATACTGTGGTATAAGCTGGCCGTTTAATGCGGGTCCCCAGATATCGTAATCGGCATCATTTAATCCGCCGTTACCACCTTTGCCATCTCCAAAAGCATAAACCCCATGATCACCTGGACCATATAAATCCTGAGTATTAGGCAATGCAATAAATCCGCCATCAAACATGGTACTTGAATTAAATTCTGCATTGAATCCCCGTTTATCTTTAGATCCCCGTTTGCTTGTAATCTGGATGGCGCCAAACTGGCCTCTCGATCCGTAAAGAGCTGCAGCTGCAGGCCCCTTAAGTACAGTGTAAGTTTCAATATCATCCGGATTAAGATCCCAGGTATCAGTCTGAACAGGAACGCCATCAACAACATAAAGGGGCGCGTAACCCCGAAGCAAGACCGTTGGAGCGCCCAACATTTCGGTTGAAGAACCGATTGTAAGTCCTGCAATTTTTCCTGTGAGTGCATTGATTGGATTTGGCTCTCTAGCCTTTACAAGTTCACTACCCTTGATATCTTCTACAGCAAAGCCGATTGTGCTTTTCTGTTTTTCGATACCCAAAGCGGTAACAACCACTTCTGAGAGCTGCTCCTTCAGCTCGGATAAGGTCAGATCGATCGTTTTTTGATTTCCAACAGTAATTTCCAAAGTCTCGAAACCAATAAACGATCCAACCAGAATCTCTTTCGGTTCGGCTTTAATTGTAAAATGGCCATTTTCATCAGTTAAGGTTCCATTTGTGGTCCCTTTAACTAAAACGGTGGCACCCGAAAGGCGCTCTCCTGTCCTGCTTTTAACCAGACCCTCAATATTTGCTTTCTGAGCAAACGTAAGATTCCCCAGTAGAAGGACGGTTATTACTAAAAAAATAAATTTCTGCATTTTAAGGATTTTAGAATTAATAATGGATTTGATTTTAAATGATTAAATAATTTTTAGACATAGGTTGAGTATTTTGATGCTTTTTAGGCAGCAATCTCTGTGGTTAATAAAATTGTAACCGGAGCTAAAAAACTATGAAACGAGGTTTACCCGATTTGTAAAAAGAGCAATGAGCGATACTAAATCATCGCACTTTTCAATCGTTTTCTCAAAATTACCGGAATCAGCAGCAAAGGCATTCAGAGCTACATCCAATACTTTATTGAAAGCAGTTGCCGCGGCATCATTTGACATTATACCCTTTCTAACCGATTTCTTAAGATAATGCTCAATCTTTCTTACCGCCTCATAAATAGCAGGTTTTCGGATCACTGTTTTTGTTTGCGGGTTTCCGGGAACAACCGGAACCTCGAACGTATATTTGGATTCAAGCAGGTATAACTTTCTGGATACAAGTTGTCCAAAAACATGCTGCTGCAATAAATCTTCTGAAATAGAGGTAAGATCATTCTCAAATACATATATCCGGAACTCATATACCGACAATCCGGATCCAGCTGAGCCCGAACCTGGTGTATTTGCAGCATTTGCCAGAGCTAATGAATTTTGAGCAGAAATTCTATCCGTTATCAAACCGGCAAGAATCAAAAGTAAAAGGAATCTTATAAGCATAATTAATTTGATGTATTTTGATTGAATAACTCTAAATAAGAGATTTTAACATTTTTTAATAATTTCTTTCGGCAAAAGTCCGATTATATTATTTCATCATAAATACATGTTTGTTACAATTTGATGAATCATTGTTCCATTTAGGATAAAATCGGTGTGGTCACGAAAAAAAGCAGGAGAAGCTTCAGTGTGTTGAATCTTCTCCTGCTTAAAATTCAGGTTGATAAAATGCTGTTCTGTAATTTCTTAAAAGTGGATGTTCATCTCTTTAAAGACATCGTCAATAGCTAAAATGAGCCGGTCAATATCCGTTACAAAAAGATCGCCGATATTTCCAATCCGAAAACAGTCTGTATCCGATAACTTCCCCTGGTAAATAACCTGACCTTGCTCGTGCAGCTTTTGGTAGAATTGTGTAAAATCGAAATTGGGATGTTGCGGGAAAAGGAATGAAGTAATAATATACCCCTGATCTTCTTTGTTGAGGTAGGTTCTTAATCCGAGCGCTTCAGTTCCTTCGATTAACCGGTGGTAGTTCTGCTGATACCGTTCCGATCGTTTGGGAATTCCCCCCTCTTCCTTTAAGATGGCAAGAGCTTTGTGAAAGGCCAGAATTGTTTGAATTGGAGGGGTATAACGAAATGAATTGCTGTTCCTCATGTAGGCCCATTGGCTGTAGAGGTCCAGTGATACAGTCCGCGCATTCGCTTTGCAACTTTCAAGTGAACTCACTTTGAAGATTATAAACGAAAACCCGGGAACCCCTTCGATGCATTTATTGGATGAAGAGATTAGAAAATCAATATCAAATTTTTTAAAATCAATGGGGACAGCACCGAAACTGCTCATTGCATCGACGATATAAATTTTATTATATTTACGGGCTAAGTACCCAATTCGCTCAATGTCATTGAATATTCCGGTCGTGGTTTCGCAATGGATTATCGCTACATGGGTAACAGTGCTATCTGTTTTCAGAACCTCTTCAACGTCCTGAGCCGGTGGGACAATATTTTCCTTATAGCTTAGCGTTGTTGTTTTAATGCCGTACACTTTTGCCATCTCGCCGATCCTGTCACCATAAGCGCCATTAGTGATGAGTAACAAATGACCATCAGCAGGAATCGCCGTTGAGATAACCGATTCGACCCCAAAAGTGCCGGAGCCCTGCATCAGTACTGTGTCGTAACCCTCTTCTTTGGTTAGCCCCGCCAATAGAAGCAGTTGTTCCCTTATCTCTTTTACGACGCTTATGAACTCTTTGTCGCGTGAGCCCATATCGTGAAGCATCGCCTCCTTTACAGAAAGTTTTGTATTCAAT
The DNA here is from genome assembly GCA_903918045.1 of uncultured Bacteroidia bacterium. Lineage (GTDB taxonomy): Bacteria > Bacteroidota > Bacteroidia > Bacteroidales > Prolixibacteraceae > JAAFHB01. The sequence continues at coordinate 73,465 of CAIXCY010000082.1, read as the reverse complement.
GGGCCCGGGGTAAATAATTTATTGTCCATTTTAAAAAATTAAATTAGTATCAAGTAATACGAATAGTTTAAAGTCTAAATCTTACCTGATTTTTGTGCAATTCTGCGGTCTATCTCTTCAAGGATTGGCCAGCACTCCCAAACACCTTCGGCTACAAAGTCGGCTCCGGCGTCAAGTAGTTTATGTGAAGCAAAACCAATTCTCTCCTTTAGCCATGAAGGGTCTGCTTTTTCTGCCTCTTCATGGGATAGCCCCACCTCGTTTCCCGATTTTGTGAGGCCGATAGTCCATAACCCGGCGTTAATCCCCTCCTGGATATCGGCCACAGTATCCCCGATTTTCACCATCGCTGATAGTGGATAAACATCCATTATTTCACAATTTTTGTAGATCATCCAGGGTGCAGGTCTGCCAAATACTACTTCAGAGGAATTTACGACTGAATCGGGTATTAATCCGGCAGCCGAAGCCAGAGGCAGAATATTATCCATCATTTCAACAACATATCCGGTTGTTGTGCCAACTTTAATCCCTTGGCTTTTTAGCTGATTAATTAATTCGATTGCTCCGGGAATGGGTTCACTAAAGTTTTTTACAATCAGCGCAAGACCAGGATTCAGCTCGGCATAAATGGCATCTACATCGGATTCGGATGGTGATACTCCAAATTTTTTATTCCACTGTTGTTCAACTGATTCAAGCCTGATTAGTGCGCGAACATGGTCTTTTTTGGCAAGGCCCATGGGCCCGCGGGCCTCATCAACTGTCACTTTGATTCCCCTTCGTTCGAATACCTCAATAAATACCTGTGTTGGGGCGATGCATCCGAAGTCGATGATTGTTCCTGCCCAGTCAAAAATAACCGCCTTAATATTTTCAAGTTTTTTCATGATGCTCGTTTTAAAGATTTTATTATTTAATATTCAAATAGAAGCAATTCAGATTTTTAGATTAGACTTTCCAAGGCGGAGGTTAAAATTACCAAAGCCGATGCTAATTCCTCACGGCTGATCGTAAGGGCAGGAGAGAGCTGCAAAACATTTCCTTGTGAAACTTTAAAACTTAACCCTTCACGCATACAATGGTACATTATTTTCTCCGCCTCGCGGTTTGCCTTCTCCTTTGTTGTACGGTTCCTGACCAGTTCTATTCCCCACAAAAGTCCGATCCCGCGGATATCACCGATTAATTGAAATCGCTCTTTTAACCCGTTTAACTGCGAATGCATCCACACACCGTCGGAGGTTACTTTTTGCAATAAATTATGATCTTCAAGATAGGATATCGTTGCATTTGCAGCCACGCTTCCAAGCGGATTTTTTTCATGGGTGTAGTGGCCAAGTGAGACATCTGAGGCCACATTGAACCTGTCTCTGGCAATCATTGCAGCAAAGGGGATTATTCCTCCACCTAGCCCCTTTCCAAGACAAAGGATATCTGGTTCAATTCCGAAATTCTCAAAAGCAAACATTTTTCCGGTGCGTCCAAGGGCAATTGGAATTTCATCCAGAATTAAGAGTACCCCATGCTTGTCGCAGATTTCGCGAACTCGTTTCCAGTAAGTTTTTGTGGGAATCTGAACGTCGGTATTACGAATTGTTTCAGCAATAAAGGCGCCAATATCCCCCTCTTTTTCAATAACATATTCGAGGTAGTCGGCATATCTGAGTTGATCATTGTCTGTAAAACCAAAAATCCCGCGATAATGGGTCGGGGGAGGAATGCCGATTACTCCAGGCATCATTGGACCCAGGTGTTTCTTGAAAACTGCCTCCCCACCCGCTGAAATTGCATCCATCGAGGCGCCGTGAAAAGAGTCCCAGAGCGAAACAATCTTGTGTTTACCAGTGACCACCCTTGCCAGTTTCAAAGCAATTCCAATAACAGAGGTGCCACCCGGTGCAAATAAGGAACGGTTCAGATCTCCCGGAAGGAGTGCCGCCAGTTTTTTGGCTAATTCAACAGCTGGTTGATTGGTATACCGACGCGGTGAGAACGACAAACGATCCATTTGTGCCTTGATCTGACCTATTATATAGTCATTCCCATAACCCAGCTGGTGCACATTATTTCCATGGAAATCGAGTAAGTATTTGCCTGAAAGGGTTTTCATCCCACTCCCTTTGCAACTTTCCAAGACATCGAGACAGGGTGTCGACATGGACTGATGTAAAAAATAACGGGCATCGTCATTGAGCACCTCTCGCGACAACGGGTCGGCAATCTGTTGATTCCACATTCTCCGTTCATCGGAGCTATTGATATCCCCCTCTGTAAATAAACTACTTGTGTCCATCATTTTCAGCAATTAGTGGTTCTATGGAAATGGCTCTTTTCTCGAGATTCTTAAAGTAAAGGAATGCGAGTAAAGAGAGGAAGACCATAATAACACCGGTTGAGAGGGCGCTAATCTTTAGGAATTCGACCCAACTAATTTTTGTATGACTGAAATTTTTGAATAATAACACCGCTGTGCTACCAAGATAGCCGATTGCATCTGAAACATAAATCAAAAATCCGATATTACTCTTAACCCGAAAGTGTGCAATCCATCGTTCAAAAAAAACGGTGTTGTAAATCAGGTAAGAGAGATACATCGAAAAACCGGCAATAACCATCCATTTTACAGGATCTAAAATTCCGGCGCTAAACATAAGTGTCGACCCCAGGAGTAAAATGCCACTTATAAAGATAATTGCAAAAGTTGAATAAAAGGCAAGGCGGTTATTTCGGATCATAATCATCAGTGAAATGATCACAAGGACAAAAAGTGCAATAGGAACTTCCGTCATCACCAGCATCTTAGGGGTATTACTGAATCCTAATCCCTTCCAGAACTCTACTGCAAAATTATCGCGCAAGTCCCGAAAAATAGTAAGCGCGATATAAATCAGGATAGAAAGAATAAAACCCGGGGCAAATCTCAGGAAGAAGGCTATTCGTTGATGACTGTTCATCGGAATACGTTCAGTCCGAAGTGCGATATCTGTTTCATCCGGCGGAGGCAGCTGGCTTAGCATATAAATTCCAAGCAAAAGCAAAGGGACAAATGCAAGGCCCACAAGGAAAGGCATCCACATCTCGCTGACGTGAAAATTGTCAATCATAAATCTTCCTACACCCTTTACAATTCCTGAGGATAGTATAAAACTTGATGCCATTACTGCCCCAAGTAATTCGGTGTAGCGACGACCTTCAATATAACTGAATACCACTCCCCAGATCATCCCCAGCGGCAAACCGTTCAGAAACATAAACGGGAAATTGTAGGGGTAAGGAATAATTGCAAAGAGCAAGAGCATAACCCATGCAGTACCCATTAGAAAAATTAGTGTTTTGGTCCGACTATCATGATTTAATTCAGATATTATTTTAATACCCAAATATTTAGATAGTGTATAACCGATTAACTGGGAGATTATCAGGAGGATTTTATAATCGATGCCCCAGATCGCAAGACCATCGAATGTGCCGGCAGAAAAGGGTTTTCTAAAAGCATACATGCTCAGGTAGGTTATAAAGGCCGCAATTGCGGCAAAAATAACGAAACGAATCTCCTGTGCTTTTATTTTAGGAGTGGAAGTGGACATTGGTACTGTCATACAATTCTTAATTTATTAGGTGAACCATTAAACGTTTTGCCAATCAGTTCAGGAAGGTCAGCAACACTGTTAATAATATGGGTATGGGGATAAATTCTTAATGTTTCAATGCGGTTAGCACCGCTCAATACACCGATATTTCCTTTACAGCCAGCATTATAGCCTGAAAGAAGGTCCGCGGGTGTATCACCGATTTTAATTACTTCATGGACACTTTGCACTCCAGTCAGAGCCATTGCCTTGAAAATCATAAACGGGGCAGGCCTTCCAATTTCGCCTGTGTCTTCCACGTCCAGCGCAAAATCTACGAGTCCCCGCTCTCTCCATTGCAGTCCATCCATGATAGCGGTATTTACATCCTTGTGAAATCCGGTATCCGTAACTACCTTAATGTCATTGTTATGGCACCAGTTAAAGGTCTCTTCAGTTCCGGGAATAGCTTTTACTGCTCTCTTGTAATGATCGATCATAAGAACCGAGTAATACTTAAATATTTCAATCGCCTGATTATGGTACTGTGGAAAAAGATATTGCTCAAGGTTCTCAATTTGAACAGGCTCTCCAAAGTCTCTGGCAAGCATAAATTCATACAAATGAATTTTATTGGTTCCAATCGTTTTTTCAAAATCCTCAATTGTAGTCCGCAGACCAAAATGTTGCGCCCCCTCAAACAGACATTTCGCAACTGCATTATCGTCACTAACCGTAGTCCCGGAAAGATCAAAAATTACCAACCTTATTTTTTCCATATAGACGGTTAAGATGATTTTCGGCTTTATTGGTAAAAATGCAAACTTCCTTTTAAGGTGTTAAACTTTCGTTGCGAATATATTACATTCTGATTAAAAAGAGAGAAGTGAATAACGATTCGTTGAAATATTCCGGTTTCAATCTGAAATTTTAAAAGGAGGTTTAATCGTATTGTATCCATTTTGGAATATTTCTGTAATAGTGATAACCTATTTTCGAATCAAAATCGGAGGAGATATGGAAATCAGAATAAGCAAGCCAAACAAAATTGATGAGGTGCATCTGAGCCAGATTATTGATCTAATTGTCAGGGGCGGACAAATAAAAGGGGATCGTCAGGCGATCAGAATCTTAATCGGTCATGCCGATTTTGTCGGTTATATGATTCTCGACGGGACTGTTATTTGTACAGCAACTTTAAAGAACCCATACAAAGAGTATAAAGAAAAAGTTTTTCGGCTGGCGGATCTGGAATCATCGAAAAATTACCATAAGGAGCTTGGTTATATTGTTACGCATCCTGATTTTGAAAATCAGGGGCATTGTCAACAGTTGCTTACAACAATTTTTTATCAGATCAGGTCCCTCCCAATTTATGCGACGACGCGAAAGCAGCCGATGATTCATATTCTGAATAAATTAGGATTCAGACAAAGCGGAGCATTATATAATCAGGACCTTTCACTGATGACTTATGACCCACCGGTAAATGGAATTTGGCAAAATGAGCTGGCAACTGAGGTCATAAATGGAAATTCAATTTTCCAAAATCCATCATCCCGATCCATTTCACCGGAATTGAGGACCATATAAATAAAATTAGTTATTATAGTTAATCTGAGATAATTTATAACGAATGAATATTCTTAACCTGTTTAAATTCAGGAAATTAGTTGTTGGAGATAGATACAGAGGGGGCAAAATTGCATATCTTGACGAAACCGGATTACATGGGTTAATTGCGGCCAAAGCCGATCAAAGTAATGGGATCGTCTGGATTAAATATTTTAAACAAATTTTAGGTGCGTCAGGAGTTGAATTAGGTTCCGGACTTGCAAATACGAATAAAATCTATAACAGCACAGGTAGCCGATCTTCAGCCTATGCTGCGGGAATAGCGCGTTCATACCGGGGGGGTGGGTATTCTGACTGGTATTTACCCAGCAAGGATGAATTAAACCTGCTTTACATTAGCAGAACTCGAATTGGAGGTTTTCAAAGTTCCTTTTACTGGAGTTCTAGCGAATGTGATGAAAATTCTGCCTGGCTTCAGTTCTTTAGTAATGGTGTTCAGTTTAAATATGAGAAGAGCGGCACTTATTTTGTGCGTGCTATCAGAGCTTTCTGAATTGAAATTTATATCGATTAACGAATAATTATTTAAAGATGAAATGGTATTTATTAGCGCTTAAAAAGTATGATGTGCTTCGGGGAAGAGCAAGCAGAAAAGAGTTGGGAAAGTTTCTCTTTTATAATCTGGTCTTCATTCTTCTGGCTATTGCAACGGACAATATATTAGGTTTGACTGCTGCAGGTCTTCCCTATGGATTATTCAATTATGTTTATATCACAGCGATTCTTATTCCCACATTCGCAGTTTCGATCCGCAGGCTTCATGATGTAGGAAAAAGCGGGTGGTTCTCGCTTATCGTTTTAGTGCCGGTACTCGGACTAATCTGGCTGATTATTCTTTTTTGTTCAAATGGTGTTGACGGCCAAAACCGGTATGGATCCGATCCAAAGGAAATGGCCATCAACTAATTGGTTAGTCTGCTCAGTTTAATTTTTCCGATTATTCGTGCCGCTGCCGCTGTGTCAAGTAAGATCTCACAATTTCCCCGCTTCAGCGTATCGGTTAAACCGGCTGTTGAACATTGGCCGGAAAACAAAAAGGCCACTGATCAACATTTCAGCCAGGATGGAAACCGGAACAGCAATGGCAAGTGCAATCTCAGGTCCCTTCCCTGACATAATTGCAAAGGCGGTTCCCAGTACGCCACCACTGATAACATCGGGTGGAATTGCAGCTCCGACTTTAATGTTTCCCATGAAAATTAGTTCCAGGGTTGCACCAATAATTATCCCCTGGGTCATGTCGCCAAGTACGAGCCCAACCAAAGGCCCCAGAACCAGCGGACGGCTCAGCAATGAGGTTCCCAGGAAATCTTCGAGGTGGCCAAACATCGCAATTAGGGTGATTAACAGATAGGTAATGATCACTTTATATCCTCCTTAAATTAAATTCTCTACAAGTTGTTTTTTATCGGTCGGAACCTGTCTGATCTCGAGCTCAAGCCCTTTCGCAACCATCTGGTGAATTGTGATTACATCTTCTTCATTTACCGCAATTGCCTTTGATATTAGTCTGGACCCATCTTTGGTACGGATACCACCAAAGTTGATGGATTGAATTTCAGCAACACCTTCCGAAAGTAGAAATGCGTCGTTTATGCTATTCACAAGAACCAGGATTTTAAGGTTCTTTCCCCTAGGATCATTGAGCCAGGTAATCGCATTTGCAATGGTTAAAATCAACAGTTTTGCAGCGGGTGGTTTTGCCAGTCCCATGGTCATCTTCAGGAATTCGTCCTGGGCAACTTTTTCATTCGCCACCACCAGACAGTCGATTCCAAGAGCAGATACCCAGGTAAATGCCACCTGACCATGCACCAACCGGTCGTCTATGCGTACCAATTTAATCATAATTCTCTTTGGTTGAATTTATTAATTTATTCACAAAAACCATTTGCTCCCGGCCATTTTCAATACCATTTTCAATAACCTCATTAATTGGAGTTTCTGAATCGGCAAGCATGATGTCGAGCAAAAGGGGAAGATTAATTCCCGCCACGATAAAGATATTCTCCCTTAATCCAAACTGCAGGATCTGATTTGTAATGCTTCCCCCCAAAAGATCGGTAAATACGATAAGCTCATCCTCCGGAATAAGTTGTGTCATTACCTCTTCGATATCTTCCTGAAGTGATTTATTGGTTTCGGTGTAGGCCTCAATCAGATTTATAGTTTCAGATTCCCCAAGAATAATATCGAGGGATGATTTTATACCGCCAGCAAATGTTCCGTGAGTTGCGATCAGATATTTTCGCATAGTGGTTCAAATTACAGTTTTCTGAATAATGAATTAAATCCTGATTATTCTCCTGCAGTCCATAAAATGGCATTCGTCACCATCGTTTTAAATGGTGCAGAGGTGAGCAGATTGGCATGATGCCCCATAAGGAAATAGACGTTCCTGGCTTTCATCTTTTCGTTGACCCAGATCACCGGGTGATCTCCCATCCTGATATCGGTCGCAATGGTGTATGTTGATTCATCGACCGAAGCGAGCACATGGACATTTGGCCGCGGATTTTTATCAAAAGTATACCACTCATCATCGGGAATTACAAATGAGGGGGGGACCCCTTTCATCACAGGGTGTTGACTCTCCTCAATGTTTACTTTACCTGACGTTGTCGCGGCAATATAGTTTTTATATCTGATCCCTCCCATAAAACCGGAGAACCAGTCCCACAGCTGATAGCCGTCAAATTCGCCAAGTAACGAAGCGTGATGAAATCCGACCCAGCCACCGCGACCCTCCTCTATATAGTTGACAAAGGCCTTCTTAGCCTTGTCGGTCCACATGTAGGGGGGATAATTCAACTGCATAAATACCTTGTATTTTGAAAGATAAGCTTCATCAATCAGGTTGGTATTATTAACTACGGTGAATTCAAACCCTTTTTCGGGCGCCAATTTGGTGAGCCATTCGAGGGCAGCAACAACAAATCCTTCATGGTATCCGCCACGTTCGGCAAGGATAAGCACCTTAAATTTGGGTGCTTGTGCGAACAGGCTTGCATTCAGCGCAAGGACTATCCCAAGTGCAGCAACTACTTTGATGAATAAGTTTTTCATAGGTGAATTTTTGAATATTGTTTATTTTAATCTCCTGTATAACTTTTTTCTCACGCTAAGACGCAAAGCTGCAAAGAAAAAAATAAATTCAAAATAATTATTCAGCCGACATCGCTGCCACAGCCTGCAGGAACCACCCCGAATGAGGTATCCATTGTTCGCTCCAGCGCCATTCATTGCCATGGTCCTCTATTTTAAAGTCGATGCCTGATCCGTCGCCATGCCCGTCTTTTCCGGTGATTCCATTTGAAATACCACCTCTGCCCGAGCCATGGCCATACATCGAACTCATATACGGCACATTATTCCTTCCGTAGCCGTACATCATGCAAATGTTATATGGATTGCATCCAAGTATCCACGATACGAGGTGACTTGCATATTCTGCAAGTTGCTGGTTTACTCCGAATGCAGCATTGCCGGGATAAACAAGCCGACCACCTACAATGGCGGCAGTTGCAAGCGATCCCAATCGCGCATCTTCACCCTGCCACCACCAGCCGCTCTCATTTTCGTGAGGGATAAAAAATCCATTTTGAACTTTTCCGTTATTTAGAAAGCTCTGTCGCGGGTATCCAAATGGATTAGCGACTTCACACGTAACTTTCAGGTTGTAATCAAGAGCTATTTTTATGGTTACTAAAGCCGGTTTTCGAAAACCAGGATCTTTCTCAACATCAAGGTACCGGGCAAGTGCGATGACCGGCAGACCGGCATCCGCGGCATGCCAGAAAGGACGATTAGCGTCATTAGCCAGAAAGTATCCCTGTGGAGTTACTCTTTTTGCCAGACTTTTTGACCGTTTACGCGCCTCGTCACGGTATACTGTTTTACCGGTTGCCTTCCACAATTCGGAAGCAGCCATTAGGGCACAATAGTCATCAATCACATTGTCTTTTCCATCATCGGCATATTTGGTGCTATTTATTAAAAGATGTGCAAATCCTTTTTCAGCGCCGGCAAGATATTGTGCCGCGGTGAAATCACCATCCCTCTTCCATTGTGAAATCCGGGCCAGCGCTGCAACAGCCATTCCGCCCCCTTCGCGCCAGGCGCACTGATAATCGGAAGTTGTTTTGCTGTCGGCGAGTAGTCCGACCACTCTACGCGCCTTTGGATCTTTGTTGAAATAGGAGAAAACGGTCATATAAAAATAACCTTCGGGCGAAAGCGATCGAAGGATATAATCGGCACCGTAGAGTGCCTCCTGCATTAAGGATTCCTGGGCATTAATCTCCTTTAAAAGTTTGGAGGTTGTTTCTGCGGTATTTACCATTGCCCAGGTCACCATCGGAATCTGTTGGGGCGACATAAAATTTGTATAAGCCAGGTGCGAAAAGTATTTGCTGATATCACCCGAGGCATCGCACCAACCGCCGTGCAAATCGACCGTTTTGTCGCTTCCGAAAAGCTGCAGGTTCTTGTCGGCATCAAGTTCCTGTGGCGAATTGGAACGCTGATGAAAAAAGAAATTGATAATCGCCGGAATAGCTGCCTTTCCGATTGCCTGTTCGCCAATCGGAAAATCATAGGATGAATATTCTCTCTCCTGATTTCGAATAACCAGCTTATAAAGACCAGGTTTCTTAAAGTCAGAGAAATCAGCCTGCGAAAAAAATACTCCCGGAAACCACTCTTTCACCTCGATCCCCTGGGCTAATTTGCCTGTAAATACTTTTTCGAATGTAAGGGCATCCACGAGATCAAAAGTTGTTGAGGCATTCAATTGCTCATTACTTTTAACGATTGCCCTCTTGGGCCCTGAAAGGTTAAAGGCCACCTGATTATTTAATATTGTGATCTTTTGATTTAATGAATGATCAAGATCCGATTTCTCCTTGTTGGGAACCGGTGATGCCGCCCAAAGGATTGCATCGCGCATCAGAATCGTGAAATTCGGATCCTCACAGGCTGAAACATCATGCCCGATGCCGATATATATTGCGCGGTCGTAATCGGGATTTGTCCAGATCATGGGGTGGTCCCCCATAGGAATCACCTGTTTATAGGAACTCTCCTTTGCGGTTGCCAGGACATGCACGTTGGGCCGTGGACTCTTGTCAAATTCGTACCACTCGTCAAGGATGCTGAACGAAGCCGGAAGATCTTTCATAACCGGATGTGCGCGGTCTTCTACTTCCAAAACTCCTGTTTGTTTAGCCGGATGGGGAGAATATACAATGCCGCCCATTAACCCTTCGAACCACTGCCAGTAGGGGGTGGTCGGGGCAATAAATTGTTTTCCTGTCAAACCGGCAGCATGAACTCCTACCCACCCTTTACCACGGGAGATAAAATGTTGCATAGCCATTTGCTGGCTTCGGGTCATGTCGAAAGGGGCAAGATGGAGCTGGACAATAACCTGATATTGAATAAGATTATCATCATTTAGCGTAGTTCCGTCTCGCGTAAAATCAACTTCGAAATTATTCTCTGCAGCAATCTTTTCGAGAAAAGCTTTGGACTTGATAATCATCGGATCATGGTCGGGATCGGCTGATGCCACTGCCAGAACCTTAAATGATTTATGTTGGGCATCTGCATTATCGATGCAGTAAAAGCATAATGCGGTGATCACCAAAAGATGAATCGCTAGTAATTTAACTGATTGGCGCATACTTCTTCTTGCTTTTAAAATTCATTTCACATCAATCCAGTCCAACTCAATCGTTCCATGCCGGATAAATACCTTGATCTGATTTTCCCCCGGAATAAACTTGAAACAAACTGCTTTCAATTCTGACCAATCCGTTGATCCGATCTTCAAATCCGAGCTTATGCCGTTTACAGATAGTGTTATGTGTGCCGGTTTGGCCAATGCTTTAGCCCTTAGGACAACCTGATTCAAAGGTTTTGTACGGCAGTTGAATGTGGAGATAATCCATTCACCGGCGACTAATTCAGCGCATAATCCTGATTTATCCTTGCCAAATACATTAATGGGCACCGGCTCTTTGATCCGATAGGTCATTGATCTTTTTAGGGTGTCCTTTACAAAGTAAGATTTTCCAAACCCATCATGGCCATAGTTCTCACCCTCTATCCTGACTGGAAGTTGTCGCAACATCGCATTCACAACATCGGGGAAATAAACACAGTTTGCCAGCTTAATATTTTCCAGAAATTCATTGAATATCTTTTCTGAATTTACTGTTGAAGCAGGTTTAACCCCGTTCTCAGTGAATGCAGTAATTTCATTCCATTGAGCAGGTAGATTAATCGAATAAGGGGTGTTTTTAGTATCCAGCTTTTTCCAGGGCCAGAACGACCAGCCGATGTTGTTTTTTTCAAAATACTGCGTGGTAGCAAAATAGATTGTATTGTCTTTTTCCCCGGTTTCACCTACCCAGACAGGGGTATTGAGTTGTTGCTGTTTTTCGAGGAACTGACTGATGTCGTTGAGTTGATCGGGTTTGTTCCAGCAATAATAATGGAATTGGTAAATCAGGTTATCATCCAGGTGTTTGCCGAATGTGGACCAGTCATTTGCCCAGTTGTAGCCTTCGAGGGTGATCATGTGTTTTTGATCCACCCTACGAATTGCCTTAATCAATCGTTCATAAACCGGAATCAGTTGATCTTTGTATTTGACTGCGGCGCCGGTCATCTCAGGTAAAGGCTCGTTTAACAGGTCGTAAGCTGCCACTGTGGGTTCATCCTTATACCTTTCTGCAATTTTAATCCATAGTTTTTCCAGCAGATCCTGGTTTTTAGGATTCATAAACAATTCGGGTTCATTATTTGGGCTGTCATCGATATTTTGGCCCGTTTGTCCTCCCGGGGCGGCATGCATATCGATTATCACGTAAAGATTGTACTTTTTACACCACGAAACCAGGTTGTCAAGGAGTGCAAACCCTTCTTCAATAAAGACATTCTTGTCTCCTTCCGTGAGAAAAAGCCTGGCATTTAAGGCAGGGCGGACTGAGTTGTATCCCAGTTCTGATATTCTCCGGATGTCGGCCTCCGCAATGTAATTTGAGCGAAAGGATTTCCAGAATTTATCAGCTTTAACGGGACCAATAAGATCCGAGACAACCTTTTCAATCTTACGGGGGCGATCACCCTCTTTCCCAAATTTCCACATGTACCCTTCGGGCAACATCCAGTTTCCAAGCCCGACGCCCCGCAGAAGAATTTTTTTTCCGTGCTCATCGACGATCTCTTTCCCTTGAGTATGAAGATACAGCTGTGCCAGAATTTGTTGAACGGATAAAAGAATAAGAATCAGCGGAAGGGTGTATTTTAGAAAATTTATCCGGTTGTGATTTTTCATCTTGGTTTATTTACTATTAATTTTAATATAAACATTTCCGTTGGCACCGGGTATGGCATTAAATTCCCCTTTTTCAGCAAAACAGGTAAGGTTGAAAAGATAACCCTGCGGATCGACGTCAAGGAGGACAGTCCGATTGTTGTATTGGTCGGTGGCATACAAAGGTTTTAGTTGGGGAAATAACGGATTGAAACTAATTTGGAAATGACAACGCTTAGGAGTGAGGTTTTTCGCACCGGAGTTATCCGGGCCCGATAAGCTAAAAGTGATTTCTCAAGGTTGAGCTGATCGTTTTCAAAAATGCCCTTATAGGCATGCCACAATGCTTTTAGCTGGAAGTAACTATTTCGGTTTTCTTCAGACATTGAAAGCCAATGAAGTATTTTTGCTGTTTCATCCGGAGTGCTACTTCCCTGAAGGTATTTCAGGATTTGGTAATCGTCTATATTAGGATCGCTCATTTTGGGCATTTTGAACATTGACGATCGGGAAGCAAAAAACCACTAAAGGAATAGCGATTTATTTTATTTTTTTTCTTTGCGGTTTTGCGTGAGTCAAAGAGTTATAATAGTTCTCAGGCTTAAACAAGTACAGCCATAAGTTTTGAAAGCTTCTTACGCAATGCCGTCAGCGCATTGGTAATATGGCTTTCAACGGTATTGACCGAAATGTTAAGTTTTTCGCTGATCTCTTTATTATGATGATCCTGGAGGAAGCTTAACTCAAATGCTTCGCGGCATCTTGGGGGCAGATTGTCAATCGCATGATTCAATTCCCGGCCTAGATCGTTCATGAACAGTTTTCGGATTGCCTCATTCTGATCGGAATCGAAGTAGCTGAGCTCTGCCTGGCGTAAATCAATTTCGATTTGGGAAAGATGTCTGGAATGGATATTCCGGTGCTTAATCTGGCTTAAACACCGATGGTACACGGATCGGAAAAGATAGGCTTCGGTTGAGGTGTGAATCTGGAGATTTTCACGTTTTTCCCAAATATAAATCAGTATATCCTGAACAATATCCTCGGCAACTTGTTCCTGAACAAATAATTGAGCATACTTCCTCAGGGCAGGAAAATATTTCTTAAAAATAGCCTCAAAATCAATTTCTGAAGTACTATTTATAACTTTATCAGCCGGTTCAACCCTTTGTTTCGACATTCCAGGTTTATAAGTTTTCAAATGTACAATTAAAACAATAATTAAAAATTAAAATTTTTTGCAATGAAAAATCTCTTCACTTTGATCATCGGTTTAATTTTAATCTCAGCCACAGTGGTAAACAGTTATGGACAAAAGATTATGAGACTCGAAAATGAACTTAAAAGCAACAGCTCTCCAATGGAGGCGAAGCGCAAGGCTTTTGGAACAGTTGGTAAATACCAGTTTGGGCCATACCGGATCGTTTCCGGAAAGACAGGGTGGACATCAACCAGGTCAAGTACAGGTTTTTTCAGTTCAGAGACCAAATCTGAATCGAAGAAAAAATCCTCTTTTTTGTTTGTGGCAAACGATAGAGATTCCGTCCAGGTTAGCACTTCGACAAACACAAAAACCAGTGAAACTGAAAAGGGGGATTTTTCAATCTTAAACGTAAGTTCTGATAACTATATGGCTTCATTTTCCTTGAAAGGTGACACCGCGGATTGGAAAATGATTATTGTTGCCAAGCGGGGGGCAATTGTAAGGAATAATTTTTCAGCCGAGGGTATTTTAACAAACGGCGTGAAGACAATTCATATCCGCGAAGTTAGGGAGTGGGAGGATGGCAAGGTTCCATTTTTAAAACTTATTCTGGGATATGAGTTTTTCCTTGACCAGCATTCCATTGCTGCAGTCCAGTCATCTCCGGATGGCTTTCAGAAAAAATATGTCTGGCTTCATCAAAACCTGGATGAGAAAATGAAGGTGCTTCTCGCCGCAGCATCGGCTTCTGTTATGTTATATACAGAGGAGACCTTAGCCAACTAGGCACGCATTATAAACCTTTTGATTCTGGGGGATCCTGAGGTTTTATTATAGTTAACTTAATTTTAAGCGGATTAGCTTTTTTTAATAAGGTATTTCAGTTCATCCATCACTTTTTTTTACTAACCAGGTAATTTTACGACGACTATTTTACATTTGTCGGAATATTTTGTTGAATTGGTTTAAAAAGATGATGGGGTAGTTGTTAAATATTCAAATATCTCTACTTTTGACCTAACCGAAAATTTTATACTCTTTTTTGCGGCTTCCCATCAAATAGTTCAGTTGATTCTGATTTTTAACAACAACAGGAAATGAAATATTTTCATACCTCTAAATACAGAACCTATTTTATCAGAGCCTTCTTCGCCCTGTTTACACTAAGTTTACTTGTTTTATCAGCCCTTCTTTATTTGGGAATCCAACTTTCGAATGATCGCCAAATGATCTTTAATAAGGAATCTCAACAACGCGAAATCCTCCTTGAAAGGGGTATTATTACTAACTATCTGGATGAAACAGTACTCGACCTATCTGTTTTAGCACAAATCTCGAATCTGACAGAGAAGAGTAGCAAGTCGCCTCAACCTGAAATAACTAAAAACGCATTTGGTAAACTTGTTATTGAATTATTTAACCAGAAGCCAAAATACGAACAATTCCAGGTTTATAATTTGACAGGCGAGGCGACCTCTGCGATTAAATGGAAAGATAACCATCCTGTGGTAATTGATAGAAACGACTTAAGGCAAAGTTGTAACCCAATCTATTTTCAGGAAGCGCTACAGATAGATTCAGGAAAGATCTATGTTTTTCCTTTTGTCCTGAATATTGAGAATTTACAGCCTACGATCCGAATATGCACCCCTAAATTCAACGGCACAAAAAAAACCGGAATTTGTGTTCTGAATATTGATGGAAATATCCTGCTTGAAAAAATCGAGGGTCATACTACAAAAATTTCAGGAATTCAATATCTTATAAATAGTGAGGGTTATTTTCTCGCAGGGCAGGATACCTCCTATAATTGGGGATTTATGTTTCCAAATAAAAAAGACAAAACCATTGAACGGGTCTTCCCAAAGAGTTACAGACAAATCAGGGCAACTGAAAACGGGCAATTTATGGCTGAAGAGGGGCTATTTACAGTCTCAACAATCTATCCGTTCCTAACAGACGAGAAAAATAGCAAATTTTTGGTAGTCCCTGTAAACTATTCGTGGAAGATTATTTCGCTGCTCCCTACAAATGACCTTTCACTGTTATCGCCAGAGTCATATCAATGGCCCGGTTTACTCTATTTGATACTAATACTTTCTTGCTTTATCGGCTCATGGATGGTCGCCAGAATTATAGCTTTGAAGTCAAAGGTTCGGCAACAACTGATCGAATCTGAGGCAGTTATGAATATCTCATTAACGCAGTCTGAGGCAGGAATATGGGATTTCAATCTGCTTTCCCGAAAGATAACTTATCATAAGTCCTGGTTTGAAATGTTGGGATACGGTGAACAGGAGGTCGCTTCAAGCCTCGAATTATTCAATCGGTTAATAAATCCAGACGATATTTCCGGGGTTACTAAGGCATTTAACGATTATATCGGCGGGAAATCGGAAAAATATGAGGTCACCTATCGTATGATGACCAAATCCGGAGGCTGGAAATGGGTGCTCGACAGGGGGAAAATTCTTGAAAAGGATAGTCGTGGCAAACCGGTTCGGATTATTGGGATGCTGATTGATTTTGATCGTCAGAAAGCCTCTGAGAATGTTTTATTTGAGTACGAGGGTAAACTTAAAACCCTGTTCGACAATTTGGTTATAGGGATTTATCAAACCGCGCCGGATGGGTCTATCATTGAAGTTAACCCTGCACTTTGCGCCATGTTAGGTTATTCCTCTGCCGAAGAACTGAAGAAAATAAATCTGGAGAATGAGTTTTATGCCAATTATGACCGTCGTGATTTCCTCAATGAAATCAATGAGAAAGGGGTTATCGAGGGGAAAAGGTCACAATGGACTAAAAAAGATGGCGGGAAAATTTTTGTTTCTGAAAGTGCACGGACGATCCGGAATTTGAACGGCAACATCTTGTACTACCTGGGAACAGTAGAAGACATTACGGATCGCCAAAAGGCTGAGGAGTTAATACGGGAGAGCGAGGAGCGATACCGGAGCCTCTACAATTCGATGGTTGATGGTGTTGTCGTTACCGATCTGGAGGGGAAAATACTCGAATGCAACCCTTCCTATCTGAAGATGCTTGGTGATTATTCATTGGATGAAATTCGTCAGCTAACCTACCAGCAACTTACCCCTGAAAAGTGGCACAAATTTGAAACGGAGGTTATTGTGCCGCAAATTTTCAATACAGGATTTTCTGATGAGTACGAGAAGGAGTGCATCCGTAAAGATGGTACCCATTTTCCGATTTCAATTCGGGGATGGCTTATTAAAGATCATAATAATCAGCCAATAAGATTATTGGGAATCGTAAGGGATATTACTGAACGCAAGCGAGCTGAAGATGACCGAAGAGTGAGCGAGAAACGGTTCCGGCGTGCCTTTGAATTACCAATGGTTGGTTTTACAATTACCTCCCTGGATAAAGGGTGGATCGAGGTCAACGAGGCGCTTCAACAAATGCTGGGCTATTCGAAACAGGAATTGGATCACCTTACCTGGGCCGATCTGACCGATCCCCGCGATCTTACAGCCGATGAAGCTGAGTTTAACCGGATATTGGCAGGTGAAATTGACTCCTATAGGATTGAGAAGCGTTTTGTCAGGAAGAACGGTGATAAGGTATGGACTATGTTATCCGTAGGTTGCGTCCGGAAATCTGATTCTTCTGTCGATTATATAGTCGCCCTGATTCAGGATATTTCAGTTCAAAAGGAGGCAGAGAAGGAGTTACTTCAAACCAACGTTTACCTTGAAACAGCCAATGCCATGGCCACGGAAATGGCAGCCCGCGCTGAGATCGCCAATAAGGCAAAGAGTACCTTCCTGGCTAATATGTCGCATGAGATCCGCACCCCGCTCAATGCAATCATTGGATTTTTACAGCTTATTAGTCGGGATCCAAATCTTACGGTTACGCAAAAAGAGTATAATAATTCAATCGTCCGGTCTGGTGAACATCTCTTGTCGCTCATTAATGACATTCTCGAACTCTCCAAAATAGAGGCAGGACATACTGGATTAAATCCGGTCAATGTAGACCTATTTGCCCTGCTTAACGACACAAGGGTTCTGTTCAAAGAGCAGGCACACAGTAAACATCTTGATTTCAATTTTGAAGTTGCAAATAATTTTCCTTCCCACATCATTATTGATGAGACCAAGTTCCGCCGGATTCTGGTTAATCTCATCGGGAACTCGATAAAATTCACCGAACAAGGTGGTGTAACAGTACGAGCCGGATTCGAAAAACAAACCGAAGATTCAGGCATATTGGTTATAGAAGTGGAAGATTCCGGCTCCGGAATATCCAAATCCGATATGGACAAATTGTTCAAACGTTTTGAGCAAACCAGTTCAGGGATTGGTAAAAGCAGCGGGACAGGACTGGGACTTGCATTAAGCCATGAATTATCACTTCTGATGGGAGGTAATATAACCGCGACAAGTGAAGAGGGGAAAGGTTCTGTATTCACCTTCACACTGAACACTAAACTTGGAAATACAACCTTCGACCGAAAGTCATTCAACAAACGGGTAACGGGGATCGAAAGTGGCACGGCGCACTATCGCATCCTGGTCGTTGATGATATTAAGGAGAATCTTGAAGTGATGGTCAACCTCTTAAAGTTAGTGGGGTTTGAAACCATGGAAGCTGTGAATGGGGCAGATGCGCTGGTGAAATTTAAGGAATGGAATCCTCATCTTATCTTAATGGATATACGAATGCCTGTTATGGATGGTTATGAGGCATTTAAGCTGATTCAAGCCACTGAAAAAGGGAGAAGAACTCCTGTCGTTGCTGTTACTGCAAGCTCTTTTGAGGATGAACGAAACCTGATTATTGCCCTTGGAATGAAAGGTTATATCCGCAAACCTTTTCATGAAAACGAGTTGTTTAGCGTGATTGGCGAAATTCTCGGTATAAAATTCTGTTATGAACAGACCGATTTCGCACTGCCATTGTCACCCTATTCCGAGAACCTAAATGCGATTAAAGAAGATCTGGCCAATGTGGAGCAGAGGCTGGTAACTGAGATTCTGGCTGCTATTGATTCGGCAGATCTCGATCTAATTCTTGAACTTATAAAACAGATTAAACCGGATTATTCAGATCTGATTCAATACCTGACCGCCTTAGCGAACGATTATGACTATACCTACCTGGAGCAACTTTTCCAATTAAATAAGGGATCATCATGTTAAAAGAGGATAAATTCAAACAGAAAATTCCCGACATTATTATTGTCGATGATGTAGCTGCTAATCTTAAAGTGCTGGGTGAGATTCTTAAAGGGGAAGGGTATAGAGTAAGGCCCGTACTTAGTGGTTTGCAGGCTTTGCAGGCTGCAGAAAAGGAGAAACCAGACCTAATCATTCTTGATGTTATGATGCCCGCAATGAACGGTTACGAAGTTGCAGGTCGGTTAAGGAAAGATCCGAAGTTGAACGATATCCCGATCATTTTTATAAGTGCACTAAATGATGGAGAAGATATTATAAAAGCATTTCAATCAGGCGGAGTTGATTATATTGCAAAGCCTTTCAAGGCCGAAGAGGTAAAGGCAAGGATTGCAACACATCTTAAAATCAGTCAACAAAATCAGGAATTGCACCGGCTGAATATCGAGAAAGACAAATTTTTTTCCATTATTGCCCACGATTTGCGTGGTCCTATGGGTGGATTTATGGGGCTAACCGAAATTATGGCCGATGAATCACAGATTTTTTCAGAAGAGGAGCGAAAAGAGCTTGCCCTGGATCTGAAAAATTCAGCCCAAAGTACCTTTAATTTACTTGAACAACTGCTTGAATGGTCGCAAATGGAAAGAGGGCTTACCGATTTTAAACCACAAACGCTTCTTCTGCGCGATTTGACAAAAAAAAGTATTCTTCCAATTATAGAGTCAGCAAAGGTTAAAGCGCTGGAAATATCGATTGATATTCCCAATGCACTGGTCTTTTTTGCCGACAGGAATATGGTGCAGACGATTCTTCGCAACCTTACCTCCAACGCGATTAAGTTTACCCCAGAGGGTGGAAAGGTTTCCATTTCAGCACGAAAAGAGGGAAATGACATGGTTCGGATCGCTGTTGAGGATACCGGTATTGGTATGAATCCCCAAATGGTTGAGAATCTTTTCCGGATAGATATTAATACTAAAAGACCTGGAACCAATGGAGAACACAGCACAGGACTTGGATTGATCCTTTGTAAAGAGTTTATTGAAAAAAATGGGGGGCATATCAGTGTTGCCAGCCAGTTAGGGCAAGGATCCGTATTTAGCTTTACGCTTCCTTTTGACGGTGAAAAAGAAGTACCTGGATTTCCAGAGGTTTCTCAAATTTCTAATCCTGGCGAGAAAATAATGCAAAATCTAAAAATCGTTATCGCTGAAGATGATGAGATATCGGGAAAACTTTTGGCTGCGATGGTGAAGGGTATTTCTTCAACGATATTAATCGCGAGAAACGGTACTGAAGCAGTTGCGATTTGTCAGCAGAATGCCGATGTTGATCTGGTTTTGATGGATATCTCAATGCCGATGTCAGACGGTTTTGAGGCAACCCGTCTAATCCGTCAGTTTAATTCGGAGGTGATCATAATCGCTCAGACCTCGCTCTCTCTTGCCAAAGATATTGAAAATGCCAGAGCTGCCGGATGTAATGATCATATCTCAAAACCGATAAAAAAAACGGAGTTAATGGCTTTGATTGAGAAGTACGTGAATCATTGAGCTAAAACTATCTTCTTAACTTCCTGACTCTTTTTTCGGACTTTGGAAGAAGAAGTTGCTGAACGGGATCATCTCTTTTAATAAGTTTGTACTTTCTGATAAAATATGCTGGAAACAAAACCAGAATTATGCATAATACTACAACATAGGATATTATTGTGACAATACCCCTTTGATTGAGATAGAAAACAGCGAAAATAAAAACGATATTAAATCCAATAATACTGAAAGCCGCCTGCCTGTGTGATAATCCCAGCGTGAGAAGTCGGTGGTGAAAATGGTTTTTATCTGCACGAAAAGGGTGTCTTGAATGGTTGAGCCGGATGAAAATGACCCTTATCATATCCATTAACGGATAAGAAAGAATTCCTAATGAAATAGCGGGCGCCGCATGGATGGTATAAGGCAAAGAATGATCAATATTAAACTCATTAAAACGGATGACAAGTATGGATATGATTGTTCCAACTACCAGAGATCCGGTATCGCCCATAAAGATCTTATTTTTTATACCAAAGACATTAAAATAGAAAAAACCTCCCACTGAACCAACCAGGGCAATTGATAAAATAGCGTAATTAAAATGCCCGCTTAAGTAAAACCAACCACCGAATACCAAACCAATCAGCATAGTAATCCCGGATGCCAACCCATCAATACCATCCATCAGATTAAAGGCATTTATTATCACTAAAAAGGTAAATCCAGTAAGTAGCGCACCAGGAAGAAGACCAATTTCACTGATTCCAAATATCCCATGGAGATTAGTAAACCGAATTTTGGCCAGGAAAATCAAAATTGCAACCCCAATTATCTGGGCGATCATTTTTTTATAGGGGACCAGATTCATAATATCATCTACGAGCCCAACAAAGAAAATAAGCAAAAGGGCGGGTAAAATATATTTCATTTCCGGGAGGTCATAATCAATAAGCCCGAATGTAGTTGCCACAACAAAGCTGATAAATATAGCAATTCCCCCTAGCGTTGGAACGGAATTTACTGCTGATGAACGCTCATTGGGATGATCCATCAGGTTTAATTTCTTCACAACTCCAACAATTACAGGCACTTCATAAAGTGAAAAAACCAATGCACAAAAAAAAGTGGTTATTAGCGTGAGGTAAATATTCATTTTTTAGACTAAAATTTTGATGCATTCCAGATAGCTGTAATCGATTCTTATCCTGATTTTTAATAACAACTTCAAAAATGTAAATGTTCATTGTAACGATGCAAATTTAATGCTATTTTGCCAGCAATACCGACCTGAATAAATTTCCGTTGACCAATCCTTTTTTACCAAAAAAGATAAAAAACAAAATAATAGCTAGCATTCATTGATTTAATTCTGATGGATATTAAAATGCCGGAGATGGTGGGTATGAAACGATCCGGCTGATAAGACAATTTAATCCCACCTTAGTTATTAAAGCGCAAACAGCTTTTGCCATTGTCAATGATCATGAAAAAGCTTTGGCAGCCGGGTGAAACAATTCGGTTGCTAAACCAATCCAAAAAGATTTACTTATACTATAATTCAACAAATCTTTCTAGGGATTAAGGTAAGTTTTGGTTCGGATTATTATTAATATTTATACGGTTATGGAGTACTTCAGATAACGAAACCTTTCGGATAAGTGATTCAACCCAGGCCGTGAAATCGAATATCCTCAGAATTTGTTTCTCATATCCGGAGTGATGTAATTCATTTATTTCAATCATCGTCTTATCGAGAAGTTTCTTCCTTTTATGTTCAATGGTTGGAAGTTGATTACTTAAAAACCTAAACAGAAACCGTTCAATCTTGTAATCATTAGCCGTATCCTTTAAATTGCGTTTCATTGTCCGGATCTCGGAATCAATCAGGTCGAAATCTTCCAGTTTAAATAAAATCAGAAGGTTAACAAGGCGAATTGTTCGATATAACGGAAGATCGTAGTAATTTTTTCCTTGAAGAATGATTTGATTCAGAAATTTATGGGCTTTATGGAATTCCAGATTTCCAAAATAAATCAATGAAGTATAGAGGCAGAGTTCGGCCTGCCTGGCCCTGTTAAGTGCATCCATTTTGGCGTAGACGGTCTCCTTGTAATTGTTCATCAGTACTAAGGCTGAATCAAAATACCCCTGATCAATATACGGAAATAACTCATATAGGAAGGTTATGCAGGAAAGGTTAATTCTGAAATCTGCGGACCGACTATCAATTATTTTCAACTGATTTATAAAATATGTCATTCCATCGTAATTGCGAATACTCCGAAGGCTCTCAAGCACCCCTTCAACAGTTTGAACATAGTAAATCGGAGGATTACTCCATAAGTGCTTGTTCGACTCAAAAAGCGTGTTCAATTCGATATAGGAATTTAGTGCAGATTTATAATCTCCTACACTAATTAAATAGTTGGATTGAAACAGTTGGTGAAGCTTGCTAATCTCAAAGTTGTCCAGATTCATAGAAGCCACGATACTGATTTCACTATAAACCAAATCATTTAATTCGTCCTTTTGCTTTTGAGAACGGATATGTCCTTTAAGACCGATACGGTGTTTTAGATTTTCGTAAAGAGATGATTGTTCATTTATTTTTCTGACATATTTTAAGGCTTCATTGAGCTTAAACTGCTTTTTCAAAAGTGATTTTTCATTCAAACCTGGAAAATTAAGTGCCAGCAGATAATCCATTTCCAGTCGTAAGGCAAGCAACAAGGCAAAATAGTTTTCGTATTTCTCTGCCTGCCTGATAATTTCTTCAAGTAAATCGAAACATTCATCAAACAGCGATTTTTCATATAAGATTCTTGTTTTCAGTATTTTATTGAATAATGAAAAGAAACTGTCCTGTTCCTTTCTCAAATCAAGCATCGAATCCAGCAACAATTCGTAGAGGTATTTAATGGTTGTTTCACTTGAGGCTAAAGGTCTGTCTTTGAGAAATCTGGATACTAACTGGGAGGTCTGGAGCCCACTGTTATTCTCTATGATATCATACAAAACAAGGTAATTCGATTTGGCCCGGTTTCCTAATGACCGGACCCTGAATGCCTTTTTTTCGGCTAAAGACATGGAATGGATTAGGGTAACAAGTGATTGAAGTTTTGACATTTTTCAACTTGAAATTACAGTATTTATTGAATCCCTCGGAAAATATGGTTTGTTTCAGTTCACCAAAGTAATAAATATATTTAGGATTATTCTAAAAGATGGTTTAAACACGGTTTTCTATTCCCTTAATGTAATCCAATTCTAAATTGATTTTTTAATAATAGTGTTTGAAATTATTATTTTTAGTGAAAATATAAATACATGAAATACTTATAACATACAATAAATTAGTATTTAGAGTTTAATGTTTTATAGATTTAAGTGTTTTTAGAATTATTGTTTTATCGCAATTATTGAATTTTATCAAATTCCTGAGTGCATACATTTACAAAAAAATGTAAATCTTATGCACCCAAAAAAAATTGTTGTTGTAGGAAGTTGTAATACCGATATGGTCATAAAGGCCGAGCGACTACCGGTTCCAGGAGAGACTATTCTGGGGGGTACTTTCCTGATGAATTCCGGAGGGAAAGGGGCCAATCAGGCAGTTGCAGCTGCCCGTTTAGGCGGAGATGTTACCTTGATTTCAAAAACGGGAAATGATTTATTTGGTAAACAATCTGTGGTACTTTACAATTCAGAAAA
This sequence comes from uncultured Bacteroidia bacterium, assembly GCA_903918045.1. Taxonomy (GTDB): domain Bacteria; phylum Bacteroidota; class Bacteroidia; order Bacteroidales; family Prolixibacteraceae; genus JAAFHB01. Next base: position 49,337 of record CAIXCY010000082.1, on the reverse strand, counting down.
CATAAATACGGAATTTATCTTTTCCGATTCCAAGCTTCCATCCGGCGTTGCATTAATTACTGTTGATTCGATGGGGGAGAATTGCATTGTTGTCGCCTCAGGCGCCAATGGCAATTTGAAACCTAAGGATATTGACAAAGCAATGAAAGCCATTGAATCGGCAGATATCATTTTAATGCAGCTGGAGATACCGATTGAAACAGTGGAATATGTGGCACAACTTGGCGCATTAAAAGGGAAAATGGTTATCCTCAATCCTGCACCTGCACAAGCTCTGTCTGATTCGCTGCTTCGCCATATTGATATCATTGTGCCAAACAAAAGTGAAGCCGAAATTTTATCCGGAATAAAAGTTACTGATGCAAAATCAGCCAAAAAGGCAGCTGATCTGATTTCTAAAAAAGGCGTTGACAATGTGGTAATTACGCTGGGCTCTCAAGGAGCTCTCATTCTGGAGAGGAGCACCTATCATTTAGTTCCTGCCCATATTGTTGAAGCCGTTGATACAACTGCTGCGGGTGATACCTTCTGCGGATCGTTATGTGTTGGGCTGGCAAATCAAAAATCACTTCTCGATTCGGTAAAGTTTGCTGTTAAGGCTTCTGCAATCACCGTAACCCGCATGGGGGCCCAAAGTTCTCTCCCTTATTATTCTGAATTGTCTTTAATTGAATAATTATTAAACCAAGCAATTATGAAAAAGAGATCTATTGGCGAATATTCGGGAACTAAAAGTGCCCTCATTGCACTTCTTATCCTACTTTTCGTATTTATCTTACCAGATTTAAATGGGCAAACTGCCGGAAGAATTCAGATAAGCGGAACCATTAAGGATGCCACAACTAATGAATTCCTTCCTGGTGTAAGTGTCATATCCAAGGGGACATCCGTTGGAACAGTAACTGATTTAGCTGGAAAGTTCAGTATTGAAGTTACCAGGGGAGCAAGATTGGAATTTTCCTTTATTGGATATGAACCCACGGTAATGATCGTTTCAAAGAATCAAGTGGTTCAGATTCAACTTAAAGCATCGGTTGCATCCCTCGATGAAGTGGTTGTAATTGGTTATGGAAGCACAACTAAAAAAGAGATTACCGGATCAATATCAACGGTAAAGACGAAGGATTTTAATAAGGGTGTTTTTAATGATCCAATGGGGTTATTACAAGGAAAGGTTGCCGGATTGAGTATCGTGAATCCAAATGGCGCTGATCCTCAGGCAAAGTATGAAATTATTCTTCGTGGTACCAATACCCTTACCTCAGGACAAGGACCACTCATTATCATTGATGGAGTTGCAGGTGCTGATTTGAGAAACATCAGTCCGGATGAAGTGGAATCGATAGATGTGCTAAAAGATGGATCTGCAGCTGCAATTTATGGTACACGCGGGTCGAATGGCGTAATAATCATTACCACAAAGCGTGCCAGGTATGGTAAAAGTCAGGTGGAATATTCAGGCCAGTTATCGGCACAAGTTAATCCCCGCGGAGTTAAGAATCTGACAGCTGATCAATTTTCATCTGCGATTAAAACTTATGCCCCTGACAAGGTTTCGAATATTTACAGTGGAAATGTAAACTGGTTTAAAGAAATTACCCGGCCAGCTCCTTTTAGCCAACAACACAATCTGGCGATTTCAGGAGGAAGCGAATCGATTTCGCACCGGACTACAATTTTTGTAAATCAGGCACAAGGTTTACTGAATAATAATCAGGCTGATAATGTCCTCATAAAGACCAATGTGATTCAAAAGGCGCTGGATAATTTGCTGACACTTGATTATAACCTATCCTACGGAGTTCGGACATACAATCCGGCTAACTACGATGTGTTCCGGCAGGCATTTATCCGTAATCCGACAAGCCCGGTTTATGACCCGTCAAATTCAACTTATGGCGGTTATACCTATTTGCCGGGAGCCGATTTTTATAACCCGGTTGCAATGGTAAAAGAACGTTCACGGGAAGGGAAAACCAATGATGCAATCGGGAATATCCGTGCGACGTTAAAACTCTCCTCATCCCTGAAATGGGCGAATTTTTTATCCTACACCCTTTCTGATTGGGAGAGTAATGATTACATGACCAAATATTATCCAAGCCATATTGGGACAAGTGGAACTGCGACAATCGAAAATGGACGACAATCGGACCTGCTTTATGAAAGTACGCTAAATTATACCACCAATATCGGAAAGCATACCATACAGGCTCTTGGAGGTTATTCCTACCAGAAGACCCTATATAACGATTCCTATATGAGCAATTCCGGATTCGATTTTGATTATTATGGGGTGAATAATATAGGTGCCGGTTCAGCTCTTGCAATTGGAACGGCTGGAATGGGTTCTGATAAATATCAAAGTCAGCTGATTTCATTTTTCGGCCGGGTCATGTACAATTTTGACGAACGCTTTCTTGCATCTGCTTCAATCCGCAGGGAGGGATCATCGCGTTTTGGAGCAAACAATAAATGGGGTTGGTTTCCGGCTGCAAGTCTGGGCTGGCGAATTAACCGCGAAGAATTCATGAAGCGTGTAAATTGGGTGAGTGATCTTAAACTCCGTGTCGGATTTGGAGTTACCGGCAATCAGGATTTTGCCGATTATCAGTCATTGATATTAATGCAACGGAAATTGAACTCCAGTATTTTGTATAACGGACAATGGATTAACACTTATGGACCGAAAACAAATCCAAATCCAAACCTCCGCTGGGAAAAGAAGCAGGAGTTTAATGCAGGACTTGACTTTGGAATCCTGAAAGGTCGGATAACAGGTGCATTCGACTATTATTATCGTTCCAGTACTGATCTGCTCTATACTTTTACAGTTTCAGCTCCACCCTATCTAACCGACCAGTTTTTTACCAATGTTGGCACAATAAGCAATCAGGGAGTAGAACTCACAGTGAATGCAGTAGTAGTAAAAAAAGCTCAGTTTGCATGGAATACTACACTTACATTTAGCAAGAATGTGAATAAATTGGTAAAATTCTCGAATTCTGAATTTACCAATAAATCGATAGACATCGGATGGCTAGGGGGTTCATTTCCACTTAATTGCCAGAAATTATCAGAAGGACAAGCTATCGGAACCTTTTATGGTCCTGTATGGCTGGGCGTTGATGCCAGTGGACATGATAAATTTAAAAACCAAAACCCAGTAGGACAAGTTAGTCCCGACAAATGGGAACCAATAGGCAATGCAAATCCAAAGTTTATTTTAGGGTGGAGCAATTCATTTACCTATACAAACCTGGACCTTAACTTTTCATTTCGTTCACAAGTGGGGGGTAAAGCGCTTAATATGTACCGGTTGTATTACGAAAACTGGCAGAGTATTGGGCAAAACATCGTATACACGCAGCTTCAACATCCCGAATTTATCGGTAATGGGCAATATTCATCAAAATATTTGGAAGACGCTACCTTCCTTAAACTCGATAATATCTCATTTGGATACAATTTTAGGCACGTCAGTAAATACATTGCTAAACTCAGGGTTTCTGCAACGGCTCAAAATGTTTTCTGCCTGACAAAATATAAAGGATTGGATCCGGAAGTAAGCCTGAGTGGACTCACACCCGGGATTGAGAATCTAAGCTATTATCCCAAAACTACGGTGATCTCTTTTGGCCTCAATGTTTCATTTTAATTGTTAACACATTGTCAATCATGGAAAAGAAAAATATATATCGTTCCCTATTACTGGCCACTGCTATAACAATAGGCGCATGCACCAACCTTGACGAAAAAGTCTATTCGGATATACCCCTTGACAGTTTTTTTCATACCGAAAAAGATGTATTAATGAATGCAGGGCGATCATATGCCAAATTACAGAAGTTCACTGAAGAATTCAGTTTATGGTCATTAGGGGAACTTGCTTCAGATGAGATGGTTGCTCCCGGCCGCGACGATGGTTTGGTTTGGGATAACGGACGATGGAATGATATTCAAAAGCATCAGGTAAGTCCTACAAATAAGATCCTTGGCCTGGCATGGGCCAATGTATTCGAAGGTATCAGTGGTTGTAACGAAGTGATTTATGAAACGGAACAGTCACCAATTACTTTTCCTGCAAAAGATCAGGTGGTTGCCGAAGTAAAGATCCTGCGTGCCTACTACTACTATTGGGCGATGGATAATTGGGGAAATATTCCGTTTACCCTGGATTACACCAATAAAAGTTTGCCGCTTCAAAAAGACAGAAAGTTTGTTTTTGCAGCAATTGAAACTGAAATCCTCAGCAACATCAGTAAACTGGAGGATAAACCAACCACCCAATATTATGGACGGGTTACTCAGGGAATGGCCTATACTTTGCTGGCTAAACTATACCTCAATGCGCAGGAATGGATTGGAGTAGACGAAAATCAGAAGGCCGTTGATGCCTGCGATAAAGTAATCGCCCTGGGGAGCTATCATATTGAAGATGATTTTTTCACTAATTTCATGGTTCAAAACGAAAGTTCTGCTGAGAATATTTTTGTAATTCCAATGGAATCCGTCTTAACAAAGGATCATTTTTATTGGTATACGCTGACCCTTAATGATGCCAGCCGCGCTACGTTCGGTTTTAAAGGGGGAATGTGGGATGAGTTTATCCTCGAACCCGGCTTTCTTGATAAGTTTAGTAACAATGACCTTCGTAAAAAGTCATTTCTTTTCGGGCAGCAAAAAGATAAAAACGGCAATGACATTATCATTGACGGCGTCCCTTTTATTTATACTTCAACAGTGGCCAACTACATGGCGAGGAAAAAATGGGAGGGTGCCCGTTGCTGCAAATATCAATATCAGGATGGTTTGGAATACTACGTTACCGATATGGCAAACGACTTTGTCCTTTTCCGGTATGCTGATGTCCTCTATACTAAACTTGAGGCATTATGGCGGTTAAACCGCGCCGGCGAAATGCTGAACAACCCTGATCTGCAAAAAATCAGAACCAGAGCCGGATTAGCTCCATTGACAGTTGCCGACTTAACCGCAAGTGGATTGCTGGATGAACTTGGACGGGAATTCGCTTGGGAAGGGCATCGTCGTCAGGATATGATTCGTTTTGGAGTGTGGGGAAATGCCTGGTGGAATAAACCTTCTTCAGGCCCGGGAGCAAAGCTATTCCCTATTCCTGCTACTGTTTTAAGTGCAAATATAAACCTGGTTCAAAATCCTCCAATGCAATAATGTTAAGAAAAATAACCAACTCATTTTCTATTGCTTTTGTACTGGTATTACTTCCTTTCCTGTCGGATGGAAAGAAGCCTTGCAAAATAAAAATCAGCGAATTGCGCGATAAAATCGCTGGCGAATGGATTGGTCAGTTGATTGGCAACATGTATGGCTTACCACATGAATGCAAATATATTGCCGAACCCGGAGCAGAGAATTGGCCCTATGGTTACAGCAAAAGCCTTGATAAACTTCAAAAATGTGACGGAGCGTTCTCGGATGACGATACAGATGTAGAATACATGTACCTTCTTGAGATGCAAAAATTTGGGCCGGAGCCGCGCTACTCACAACTCTGTGATGCCTGGATGTACCATATCCGCGATCGGATTTGGCTGGCCAACAGGGCTGCTCTGGGGCTGATGCATTTCGGATACACGCCTCCTTTTACCGGAAACAAAGCCCTGAACCCCCATTGGTTCCAGATCGACCCTCAATTGATTAATGAAATCTGGGGAGTGACAGCACCTGGCATGGTAAACTATGCAGCTTCAAAATCGGACTGGGCTGCCCGAATCACCAGTGATGACTGGGGTGTTGAACCGACAATCTTTTATGGCGCCATGTATTCGGCCGCCTATTTCGAAAAGGATATCCGAAAACTGATTGAAATTGGACTGAAAGCTTTACCCGCAAATGGCCGCTTTCAAGGTACAGCAAGAGACATGATTGCCTTGTATGTGAAATATCCCAATGATTGGAAAAGTGCCCGAAAAGAGATGGCCCGGATATATTATACCAATGAGCCTGAAATGACCAAAACTGTCTGGAATGCCAATCTTAACGGTGCCTGTGCAGTCCTGGCGATGCTGTATGGGGAAGGAAATTTCCAGCATACGCTTGATCTGGCGTGTGCCATCGGTTTTGATTGCGATAATCAGGCGGCAACAATCGCAGGATTACTGGGTGTCATAAACGGCTTCAAGGCTTTACCAGCCAACCTGTATTTACCGATAAAGGGTTGGGAAACGCCCTTTAATAACAAATATGTGAACATCACCCGATATGATATGCCTGATGGCAAAATTTCGGAAATAATTGACCAGACCTTGAAATCAACAATCGAGCTTGTAGTCATGAAAGGGGGTAAACTCTCAGGAAATTCAGGTAGCGAAGTGCTGACAATAAATCCCGATGCGATATTTAATCCTCCGCTCGAATTTTGCATCGGGCCACTTCCCGTGATGGAAACAGGTAAACCGGTTGATTACAACTTTTTCACTCAGGCAAATCAAATCTATAACTGGCGCCTGATTTCCGGAAAGCTTCCTGAAGGTTTGTCGTTTACAAATGGAAAACTCCTGGGGATTCCTAAAGAGTCCGGAAATTCAAAGATTACGCTTCAACTCAGCAATGGGAAAGAGAAGATTACACACGATTTTAATTTGCTGGTCCGCAGCCAGAATATAGCCTTTAAAGCCGATACCATTCTGTCCAATGTGCGGCAGCTGAATAAGGCTGTGCTCGATTCCTGCTGGATTACTTTCGGGAAACCGATGTATGCCCAAAACGTAAATATTCTGAACGACGGAAAAACAAACGGTGCAGGCTCCGTATTTTATAGCCTTGCCGCCAAATCAAACATTCCTAAAGTTGATTACTATGGCTATGGATGGAAAACACCGCAAAAGATCAGTATGGTTGCTCTTCATACCGGATGCCTAGAGGAGTTCGGAGGGTGGTTTACCTCACTCAATATTCAATATATGAACGAAGCGGGTAAATGGAGCCCTGTTGAAGATATTTCCATTACACCCCCTTTACCATCAACTGATATTGTGTTTTTTCAGCCACATTTTGTGGAATATGTAATCAGTTTTCCGACAGTAGAGACCAGAGCTATCCGGATCATTGGCGATACTAAAATACAGGATCACTGGCATAAATTTACCAAACAGGTTTCCGGATTTTCTTCGGTAACTGAACTGAGTGTTTATAATTAATTAAATGAGATAAAATGTCAGGTTGTGGATCAGGCTTCAATAACCTTAGCATAATTTCTTTGCAACTCTCCGGGATTACTGTTTTTATGCAATGTATGCTGCTGGGCCATACTAAACTGCCAATAATAGAATATTTAAATTGTTTTCAAGTTTAATTTAAAGTAGAAGATGCAATATTTGATCAAAAATATCCTGGGATGTCTGGTAATTGCATTTTGCCTTCAGAGCTTTTCCGCTTTTGCAAAGCAAAACATTATAAGCAAAGATCAGCTTCAGGATAAAATCAAAGGGGGCTGGGCTGGCCAGACAATTGGTGTCGTTTATGGGGCGCCTGTAGAATTCAAATACCAGGGATCGATCATCCCTGATTATCAAAATATACCTTGGCGCGAGGGTTATGTGAAATACTGGTTTGACAAAAAGCCCGGACTGTTTGATGATATTTATACCGACTTAAATTTTGTGGATGTTTTCGAAAAGTACGGATTAAATGTTTCGATGGATACTATAGCCCATCACTGGGCAGGAACAGCCTATCATCTGGCCCATGCAAACCAGGCTTCGAGGTATAATATTTTGAATGGTATCATGCCCCCAAATTCGGGATACTGGAAAAATAATCCCCATGCAGATGATATAGATTTTCAGATTGAATCAGACTTTATCGGACTGATGACCCCGGGAATGGTGAATTCTGCCACCGAGGTTGCGAATCGTGTCGGTCATATTATGAACAGTGGTGATGGCTGGTATGGTGGGGTCTTTATCTCTGCCTTGTATTCGCTTGCATTTGTCTCAAACGATGTGAATGAAATTGTGAATCAGGCACTGAAGACAATTCCCCTCGGAACAAAATTTCATGATTGTATTGCCGATGTCATTAAATGGCATAATCAGTATCCGGCTGATTGGCAGACAACCTGGTTTGAACTTCAGAAAAAATGGAATAACGATGTTGGTTGCCCTAAAGGTGTGTTTTTATCGTTTAATATTGACGCAAAAATAAATTCCGCTTATAATGTCATTGGCCTGTTATATGGCAATGGTGACTTTACGAAATCTTTGAATATTACGGTCAGATGTGGTCAGGATGCCGATTCCAATCCGGCGTCTGTTGGGGGGATACTTGGCGTCATGCTGGGGTATTCAAGAATTCCAGCCTTCTGGCTCACACCCTTGCAGGAGATTGAACCGTTAAATTTTGAAGGAACCACAGTATGCCTGAATAATGCATATTCCTTAAGCCTGAAGCACGCCCTGGGGATGATTAAGCTCGCCGGCGGAACCATCGATGGGGAAAAGGTTGTAATTCCATTTGTGGAACCTGTTCCTGTTAAGTTTGAGCAAAATTTTGATAAAACTTTTCCAACCTTCCGGGATCGGTATGACCGCTCATTTACAGATGAGCTTTCATACGACTTTGTTGGGAATGGCTATATTTTCTACGGGAATCTGGTGAAGACTTCGAAAATCGATAAGGATTATATCGATCGTGTCTCCAAAAGGGTGGGATCTGAGGTTTTTGGGCTGGCTGAACCTGACGATACCTACGTTGCTGAACTGGAAGTGTTCATTGATGGCAAACTGGATGAGAATATAAAGATGCCAATGAAAAACAGTTCCCGCAGGCTTGAACCAGCATGGAAATACCAGCTGAACGAAGGCATGCATAATGTCAGGCTTAAATGGCTAAATCCCGATAGTCATTATGAAATCAGGATTAATGACATAATCATTTATTCCGAAAACAGACCCAAAAATAATTTACCGCAATAGCTCACTTTATGAAAAAAGGAACACTTTATATCCTGTCGACATTAGCCCTTGCTGTTTTTGCCTCTTCCTTATATGGTAAAGACCAAAAGCTGGGTTCGCAACTCCCTGAAAAAGTTACGCTTTCATTGAGTTCTTTACAGGACAAAATTAAAGGGGGCTGGGCCGGTCAAACAATCGGATGCACTTTTGGGGGACCAACTGAATTTCAGTTTAAAGGTACCATGATCCATGATTATCAGAAGATTGTCTGGTATGATAATTATATTAAAGATTTATTCATTTCAGATCCAGGACTTTACGACGATGTCTATATGGATTTGACATTTGTTGAGGTCCTTGAGAAATATGGATTCAATGCCCCGGCAGACTCTTTTGCAAACTCCTTTGCACATCATGATTTTAAGCTCTGGCATGCCAATCAGGCAGCCCGCTACAATATTTTGAACGGAATGATGCCGCCCGCATCAGGAAACTGGATGAATAACCCTCATGCAAATGATATTGATTTTATGATAGAAGCCGATTTTATCGGCTTGATGTCTCCAGGGATGATCAATGCATCCTCAGAGATTTGCGATCGTGTTGGTCATATCACGAATTCAGGGGACGGTTGGTATGGTGGCGTTTTTGTGGCAGCAATGTATTCAACAGCATTTATTTCTGACAATGTAGACTTCATTGTTTCTCATGCCTTAAAATCTATTCCTGAGAAAAGTAAGTTCTATAGCGCAATAAGCGATGTAATCAAATGGCATAATCAATATCCCAACGATTGGAAACAATGCTGGTTCGAATTTGAAAAGAGCCATACCTCCGAAGTTGGGTGCCCTGAAGGTGCCTATAATGCAATCAATATTGATGCAAGTGTCAATGCAGCCTATGTGGTTATGGGACTTTTGTACGGGAAGAAGGATTTCTTCCAAACAATCAATATCACAACACGATGTGGGCAGGATTCAGATAGCAATCCTGCTGTGTGTGCCGGTATCCTTGGTGCCATCCTGGGTTATGATAAAATTCCTCCCTTCTGGAAACCCGCCATTGAGATGGTCCAGAATTTAAAATTCCCTTATAGCGATTTGACATTGAATCAGATTTACGCCTTAAGCAGTAAACATGCACTTAAACTAATACTTCAAAATGGGGGGGAACTGACAAACGGGCAAATCACGATTAATATCCAAAAACCCGAAACAGTAAAGTCTGAACAATCATTCGGAGGGATGTATCCAACTTATGAACTTCTGGTGCGGAAGGATTTTCTCGACGAAAGTATAAAAATTGATTTTACCGGAAACGGAATTGTGGTTTTGGGAAATGTGAAAAGTCAGTGTGGAGTTGCAAAAAGTGATTTTGTGGCTCTGCTCGATGTCTATATTGATGGAGTAAAAGTTGAACAGGTGAAGATGCCTTACGATTACATCGTCCGTAAGTATGATATTTTTTATAAGTACATGCTGGCAAACAGTGACCACAAACTGGAAATCAGATGGATAAATCAAAATCCCGATTTTAGGATAACCATGAAATCGTATGTGGTTTATGCTGATTCGCCCGCTAACCCTGTTAAGCCTTATTAATATACCTAACGCTAATGAAAATTATTTTAAATATATTCAGATTCACACCACTGCGGATAGTATTGGTTGGAATCCTTTTATGGGGCTTCATCGGTTGTTCTAAAACGCCCGATATTCCGAAAGAACCGGAAAAGCCTTTTGTCCGCTTGCATCAGAATGAATCCGTAAATAGCCGGTTACTCAATAGTACAATTAATTACGAAGTCTTATTACCAGAAAACTATTCAACCTCAAAAGATTCGTTTCCGGTAGTTTACCTGCTTCATGGTTTTGGAGATAATCAGTCTGCGTGGGTAGGGGGCGGTTTGATTCAGTATTATTCGGATAAAGACGTGGCGGTAAATGGGCCAATGATATTTGTAATGCCTCAGGGATTCAACTCCTACTACGTAAATCGGTACAACGGTAGTTATCCGTACATGAATTTCTTTGCTTATGAACTTGTGCCCGAGATAGACAAGCTTTACCGGACCAAAAAGAATCCGCAATCCCGCGCAGTGATGGGCTATTCAATGGGTGGCTACGGGGCTTTGATTTTACCGGCGATGCATCCAGAGGTTTTCAACATCGGGGTTCCGCTAAGCATGTCGTTCCGTACGGATATGCAATATATGGCTGAATCCCAAAGTAATTTCAACAGTCAGTGGGGCTCTATTTTTGGAGGCTTTGGAATGTCAGGTCAGGGTCGGTTAACAGATTTTTTTAAACTGCTGAGCCCTTTCCATTTCTTCGATCAGCCTGACCTGTCAAAATATTCAGGACTAAAAATATTGATGGATTGCGGAGACGACGAGGAGTCGCTACACATTACCAACGGAACACTCCACAACCTGATGCGCGACCGTAAGATACCGCATGAATTCCGCGTTCGAAACGGTGGCCATAACTGGGAATACTGGCATCCGGCACTTCCCGAAGCATTGAAATTCATCAGCTATGGTTTTTCAGGCAAAAAATATCCCGAAAATCCGGATCCGGTCAGTGTCGGAAATTTAATTAATCCGAACCAATATTCTTTGGAAAACCTCAACGGAACTGACGTTCAGTTAGGAATTTTTAAACCGGTTGATTACAATTCAAACACTAATTCCTATCCTGTAATTTTTTGGATAAACGATTTTACTGGTGCTTCACGGACCGATAATGCCACCAAAGTATTGTCCTTTTTGAACACCAGTATGGTTGCAGGTACAATTCCAAATTCAATAATCGTTGAAATTCCCGAAAGTTCAGCAGCAATAACCAGCGATATTTTGACAAAAATAATCAGTCAGACTACAACCAACTACCGGTTTGTGAGTGATCAGAAAGGGAAGATTCTCATCGGAAATGAGCAAGGTGGTGCAGCTGTTTGCAACCTGATTTCAGGATTCCAGACCGTTTTCAATGGCTTTTTCCTGTTTAATGCGAATCTTCCCGTTAATACTCAGGCAATTCCCGGAGCTTTTTATTATGTTGATGTAACCGATAAGTCAGACTTTTACCAGAGCAATTTCGATCTTTTTGTTGACATCAGAAATAGTGGAAATACATACGAATACCGGGTAAGGCAAGGGACAGCTTCGTTGCAATCCACGATAAACGGGCTTAATCAGTCGCTGTTTTATTTATCCCTAAAATTGAAGGGTTTATAAGATGAAAAAGTTTTTTACGACATATTTTGTTTTGCTAATTTTCCTGAACAACTTAATGGCTCAGGATGTCAGGATCATGGAAAGCCTGAGTTTTTTCAGTAAAATTCTTGGGCAAGAAGTGAAATATTCCATTTATCTGCCTCGGGATTATTTCCGGGAAAAAAATAGCTATCCGGTTGTTTACCTGCTTCACGGATTGGGTGATGACGAAACTTCGTGGCTCGAATATGGTCAAATCTCTCAAATTGCGGACAAAGCAATTCAGGAAAAGGCGGTTATTCCGATGATTTTTGTGATGCCTCAGGGCTTCCGCAGTTATTACATGAATGATTTTGCAGGGACATTCCGGTATCAGGATATGTTTATTCAGGAACTGATCCCATTGATTGACAATCAATATCGCACCATTGCCGACCGTGAGCACCGGGCAACGATGGGTTATTCGATGGGCGGATTCGGAGCGTTGATCCTCCCTCTTAAAAATCCCGAGGTGTTCGGCACCACTGTTCCTTTAAGCATCTCGATACGAACTGACCAGCAATATATGAAAGAGGATTCTGCGGGCTGGAATCAGCAGTGGGGACGAATCTTTGGAGGCATGGGAGCAAGTGGAAACGACAGAATAACAGATTATTACAGGCAAAACAATCCATTCCGGATATTTTCTCAGAATGATTTATTGAAATTGAGTGGATTGAAAATTTACATCGCCAATGGAGACGAGGAGCAAACCCTTTGCCGGAGTAACGAAGAGTTGCATATCCTATTGAGAAACAAGAATTATTCACATGAATTCAGAGTTTTAAAAGGTGGTCACGAATTTTCTTTCTGGCGTTCGTGCCTGCCAAATGCCCTTAATTTCATCAGTGATGCTTTTGATTTAAAACCCTATCGGGGAGATATTCGGTTAAATACAGTTGAAACTAACCTGCCCGAAAAACAGATGTTAAAGCTGAATGTGAGGAATGAGATGGTTCAGGCATTCATACCAGCCGATTATGAAACCTCGAGCCGGCTATATCCTGTTTTGTATCTGGCTGGAAATTTCACGGAAGCTCAACAGAATAGGATTGCCAAATTGATCAATCAAAAGATTGAAAGCGATGAAATATGTCCGATGTTGGTTGTATTTCTAACAGCAAAGAGCTTCGATCAGTTTAAACAGGAACTCCCTGAGCTCGAAGTAAAATTAAGGATCCGGAAAGGGTATCGTTTTCGTGCTCTGGCAGGATATCAGGAAACTGCATTAAGAACCTTTTCCACGGTTTTAAATCAGGAGCAATTTAGCTCTTGCATTATAGCCGATGGGTTTTTGGCGCATGACTCCATTTCAAATCTGATTTCAGAAATAAAACCTAAAGCACTTGAACATACGGCAATCTTTATTGATTCGCCCGACAGGGGCAAGTTTTACGAGGGTAATGGGAACGCGCATATCTTGCTTCGCGATAAGGATATCCGACACCAGTACCGTGTGCGGGAGGGTGCTGGGGGCTTTGAGTGGTTTTTGGCCGGGTTACCTGAGATCTGTGTATTTGTATCAAATAAATTTCATCAATAACTCTCGATTAATATTAACTAAAACTTGAAAAAATGTTTATTGTAGGAAGTTACACACTTGCAGTTGTCCTTTGTTTCATCACCATGCTTTGCTGGGGATCATGGGCAAACACGCAGAAAATTGCAGCTAAAAGCTGGCGTTTTGAACTCTTCTATTGGGATTATGTCCTGGGAATTCTCCTCTTCTCGCTAATCCTGGGATTTACCCTTGGAAGCAGTGGAATTCAGGGAATGGGGTTTGTCCAAAACCTTAGGCAAGCCGACTCAGGTAGCATTATCAGTGCGCTGGCAGGAGGTATCATTTTCAACCTCGCAAATATCCTGATTGTTGCTGCTATTTCAATTGCCGGAATGGCAGTGGCTTTTCCGGTGGGCATTGGAATTGCACTGGTGTTGGGTGTGATTATTAACTATATCGGAATGCCACAGGGAAATCCTGTATGGTTATTTGGTGGAGTTGCTTTAGTAGGCCTTGCAATTGTTATTGATGCATTGGCCTATAAACGGAAGGCGGTTCAGTCTCAAAAAGTACCTGCAAAAGGGATCATTATCTCAATTGTAGGCGGCGTTTTGATGGCTATGTTTTACCGTTTTGTAGCCGCTTCGATGGCAAAAAGTATGGAAAATCCAGAGGTTGGTCTTTTGACCCCTTATGCTGCCTTATTTATTTTTTCGGTCGGAATATTGATAAGTAACTTCGTGTTCAATACCATTTTGATGAAAAAACCATTCGAGGGCTCACCCATCTCTTACGCTCAATATTTTAAAGGCGGTGCGAAGGAACACTTTACCGGAATTTTAGGGGGAATGATCTGGTGTGTTGGAATGTCACTTAGCATCATTGCGGCTGGCAAAGCAGGTTTCGCAATTTCTTACGGTCTGGGTCAGGGCGCCACGCTGATTGCTGCACTTTGGGGTGTATTTATCTGGAAAGAGTTCAAAAACGCTCCTAAAAGTGTGAATACTTTATTGTCTCTCATGTTTATTCTCTTTACCGGTGGATTGATCATGATTATTTTGGCCGGTAATAATTGATTTTTTTAACCAATTTTTTTTAACCATTAATTCTTTAACTTTTAATTTACTACATTATGAAAAGAAAGATTTATTTTCTGACAACCGTAGCTCTTGTAGCTATGTTGTTTTTTGCCTGCAAAAAAACCACTACCAGCGTTCCTACGGTAACCAGCTCAACAGTTACAGCTACATCTGCTACCACTGCATCTGCAGGGGGAACGGTTATCACCGAAGGCACTACACCCGTAATTGCAAGGGGGACTTGCTGGAGCAAGATTGCCAATCCGACAATTGCAGATTCAAAAACATCTGATGGAACCGGAACAGGTACTTTTACCAGTTCTATCGGTGGATTAACCCCGGCAACTGCATATCATGTCAGGGCATATGCGACCAATGGCAATGGTACCGGATATGGCGAGGACAAAACATTAACTACCGGATCTCAGATTAAGTCAATCTCATTTTATGCAGCCTGGGCTGGCGGTACTGAAGAATGGGATGTTACCTATGATGCCAATGGCAAGGTGACAAAGATTGATGATATGTGGGAGGGAAGCCTGGATAAAACTCTTAATTTTGATTACACAGTAGCCGGAAAACTAACCGTAACAAAGGCCTCTGATGGTTCAGTAAATGGAACTTATAATTTGGATTCTTCAGGACATATCACAAAAGACGATTGGGGTAGCGGTGAATATGCCTCTTATGATTACAATGCTAACGGTTTCCTTACTAACGGTCATGAATACTGGAGTTCAGCTGACCACATGAAATATCAGCTTGATTATGTTGATAATAGTGTTACCCAAATAACCACCTTTGGAGATGATGGCGTAACTGCTAAAAAGATTAAAACATTTGTCTACACCATTGGAGACAATGTGAATGGTATTCCTCAGGCGATCAATGATATAACAGGTTCTGAATATAAGGCCTTGGGTAATTTATTCGGTAAACCAAGTATGAAACTTGTCGATCATTTTGATTATTGGGATCCAAGAGTATCTCCGATAGTTAAGAAAACTTCAACGTATACCTATAAGTTTGACTCGAGTAACAGAGTGACTCAGGCTGATAAGTTCCTTTCGGCAGACAGTTCTACCGAAACCTGGAAATATACCTATGCAAACTAGTAACTGGCATAGTTTTAAATAATATTTTAAATTAAAGAAGTTAACTGATATTGTTTCAGTTAACTTCTTCTTTCTGACTTTATTTAGCATGAATATTTGTAAAAGAAAGCTCTAATTTCTTTGGAAACTCTAAACATTAAGAAGGATGAATAAATCAATTGTTTCAGCCGGGAATAAAGGGGAGAAAGATCGTTCAGATTGTTTTGTTTCATTGAAACTAAGTGATTCAGGGGGAATACATCTTGAACTGAAAAGTAAGGTTCAGGTCTTGTATGGATCCTCAATATCAGCCCTTTGCTATGAGATGTTTAAGTTTTTTCAAATTGAGAATGCGATTGTGGAAATCGAAGACAAAGGGGCGCTTCCATTTGTTCTGATGGCTCGAATTGAGGCAGCGATTAAGCAGTTAATCAAGTCGGACCTTGAGTTTCTGCCTGAAATGCTTTCTGAGAATTTATACTCCTCAGACTTTAACCAACCACGTATTTCACGATTATATCTTCCAGGCAATACCCCCGGGTTAATGCTTAATGCAGGAATTCATACTCCAAACGGGATCATTCTTGACCTTGAAGATGCTGTAGGTATTAGTAAAAAATCGGAAGCCTGTTTCCTTGTCCGAAATGCCTTACGTTCTGTGAATTTCTTAGGAGCAGAACGAATGGTTCGCATCAATCAGATCCCGGCAGGACTTGAAGATCTTGAATTTATCATTCCTAACAATGTAAATCTTATCCTGGTTCCCAAATGCGAAAATGGCAATCAGATTAGTCAGGTAAACGACCGAATTAAAACTATTCAAAAACGGATTGGAATTTCAAATCCAGTCTGGTTAATGCCAATAATTGAGAGTGCTATGGGGGTGATGAAAGCGCTCGAAATTGCACAGTCCGCCGATAATATTGTTGCTATGGCTATTGGATTGGAGGATTATACGGCAGATATCGGTGTCGTCCGTACTTATGAAGGTACAGAATCTCTATTTGCAAGGTGCCAGGTTATCAATGCCTGCAAGGCTGTTGGCATTCAGGCCATTGATTCCGTGTTTTCTGATATTGGCGATATGAAGGCATTGAAAGAAAATGTGCTTCGTTCAAAAGCGCTCGGTTTCGATGGAATGGGGTGTATACATCCACGTCAGATAAAAGTGATTTTCGATAATTATGCACCAACGGATCAAGAGATTGAGAATGCAAAAATCATTGTGATTGCCTTTATTGAAGCAGCCCAAAATGGTTATGGTGTGGTTTCAGTTGGGAACAAAATGATTGATGCACCGGTGGTAAGCAGAGCTCAACAGACAATCAACAGGGCTATTTCAATGGGTAAACTCGGGGCAAAGTGGATAAGCCGGCAAGGAAATGGTACTATCATAGCATAAAAGTTCAGGAAATGAGAAAATACGATAATTTGGTTGTTAATTCAATTGGTAAGATAGTCCCTTCAGAGGTTAACGGAAAACCGGAAACTCCATTCCAGGGAGTGGGGAAATATATTCCGGAAGGTAGAAAGTACGGTGCCCCAATTTCATCCTGTACAAATTATCCCTCAGATGGAAATAAACTTATTGATTCACTTAAAGAATCGCTTATTCGTGCCGGGTTAAACGATGGAATGACAATCTCAACTCACCATCATTTTAGAAACGGCGATTTAATCTCCAATCAGCTCTTTGATATTGCCAAAGAATTGCGTGTTAAAGATCTGATATGGTTCCCATCTGCCTCTTTTGAATGCAATTCATACCTGATTAAATACCTTGAAGATGGAACCATTCATCATATTGAGGGAAGTATGAATGGCCCACTTGGTCGCTTTACTTCTCAGGGAAAAATGAGGGGATTAGGTGTTCTTCGTTCACATGGTGGAAGATATCAAAGCGTTCAGGATGGAGAAGTTCATATCGATATTGCCGTTATTGCTGCCCCTACAGCCGACTTTTTTGGCAATGCCAATGGTGTAGATGGCCCTGCAGCATGTGGGTCTCTGGGATTTGCCCTTGCGGACTCTCAGTTTGCAGATAAAGTAATTGTTGTTACAGATCATTTGGTCCCCTTCCCTTGTCTCCCATGGCAGATTCAGGGAAATTATGTAGACTTTGTTGTGCAGAGTGATAAGATTGGGATTCCTGAAAAGATCATATCCGGTACTACGGAAATCACGAAGAGCCCTGACCGACTTTTCCTTGCAGATCTGACTGCCAGATTTTGTGAAAAGGCCGGTATAATTAAAGATGGCTTTTCGTTTCAAAGCGGGGCTGGTGGCATCTCACTGGCAGTTTCCCTCTATTTTAAAGAAATAATGATTAAAAAAGGGATTAAAGCACGATTTGCACGCGGTGGAAGTAATAAACACCTGGTCGCTATGTTAGAGGAAGGACTCATAGATTATATTATTGATGGACAAACCTTTGACCTTGATGGTGTACGATCAATGCGGGAGAATCCCGGTCATACCTGGTCAAGCCCGTTTACAAGTTACAATTATCATGGGAAAGGTAACTTTGCAGGTTTAGTAGATGTTGTTATCCTTGGTGCGACTGAAATAGACATTAACTTTAATGCTAACGTAGTAACCCATTCCGATGGTTACCTCTTACATGGAATTGGGGGATGGCAGAATTGCCTCTTTTCAAAAACAGTAATCCTTACAGTTCCTTTGTTCCGGGATCGGATACCTGTGATTAAGGAAAACGTGACAACGATTTGCGGACCCGGCGAATTGATTGATGTGATAGTTACTGAAAGAGGAATAGCAATAAATCCTCTCCGGCAGGACTTAATTGACCTGACCTTAAACTCTGGTCTGCCAATTGTTCCGATACAGGAACTTAAAAATTTAGCAGAAAAGATTTGCGGTAAACCAAATCTTCCGAACTTCACAAATGAGCCTGTTGCTGTGGTTAAATGGGTAGATGGAACCATCCTGGATACTATTTGGCAGGTAAACGAATCCACTAATTTTATTCCTTGAAGATGCAATATAAAAAAATATATCCCTGGGTCGTAGTTGGTTTGCTTTGGTTTGTGGCACTGCTCAATTACCTTGACCGGCAGATGCTTTCAACAATGAAACCATCGATGATGATCGATATTGCTGAGCTGGAAACGGCGGCAAATTTTGGGCGCTTAATGGCCATATTTCTTTGGATCTATGCCCTGATGAGTCCAATCTCAGGAATAATTGCCGACCGGTTTAGCCGTAAATGGGTCATTATCGGAAGTATATTCGTCTGGTCAGCTGTTACGTTATTGATGGGATATGCAAAAACCTTCGATCAGCTTTATGCCCTTAGAGCCTTGATGGGCGTAAGCGAGGCATTTTATTTTCCTGCCGGATTATCACTGATTGCAGACTATCATCAAGGGAAAAACCGCTCCCTGGCAATAGGGCTCCATTTGACAGGAATCTATTTAGGGCAGGCTCTTGGAGGATTCGGAGCAACTGTTTCTGCCAATTATTCATGGCAAACCACCTTCCATGCCTTTGGATTAATTGGGGTCATCTATAGTATAATACTAATCTTCTTTCTGAATGAGAAAAAAGGGTACACTCCCGATCCTGTTCATTCGGGCTCAGTCCTAAAGGGATTTTCAGAAGCAAACAGGTCATTAGGTGTATTATTCAGGAACATCTCCTTCTGGGTTATTCTTTTTTATTTTTCTGCCCCCAGACTAGCAGGATGGG
Source organism: uncultured Bacteroidia bacterium (assembly GCA_903918045.1). Classification (GTDB taxonomy): domain Bacteria; phylum Bacteroidota; class Bacteroidia; order Bacteroidales; family Prolixibacteraceae; genus JAAFHB01. The sequence continues at coordinate 29,766 of CAIXCY010000082.1, read as the reverse complement.
CTACGAAAAACTGGCTTCCAACACTTTTCTCAGAAAATCTTCACATAAATATGGCTTTTGCCGGACCATTGTCGACAATTACAATTGCAATTTCGGGTTTACTCGGAGTTTTAGCTGGAGCAGTTTTATCTGACCGTTGGATAAGGCATAACCTGCGCGGCGCTATTTACACCGGAGCTCTTGGCCTCGCATTGACAATACCCTCCATCCTAATACTCGGGTTCGGGACTAACTTTATGTCAATATGGGGTGGTACTTTAGTCTTTGGATTTGGTTTTGGAATGTTTGATGTAACAGCAATGCCCATTTTATGCCAATTTGTATCTCCACGTTACCGGGCTACGGGATACGGACTGATGAATATGGGTGGAGTTTCGGTAGGTGCGTTGATTACCACAATATTAGGAAAGTCAGCAGATGCCGGAAATTTGAGCCGCGACATTGCGCTTCTTGCCGTTTTTGTTGTGGCTGCACTGGTGCTCCAATTGACAATGCTACATCCAACGACTTCCAATAAAATAGTGGATTAATTCTGTGAAAGATAATCAGATAAAATCGCTAAAATGCTAAAAGTAAATTATAATTGTAGCGGTTAGCTGAATATAGACTAAATTCAATCAGACTTGGATGGAGTTTGGCGGGCGAATCCCGTAACGTCTTGACATATAGATTTATAGCGGAGAGAGTGGGATTCGAACCCACGGTACCGTTACCAGTACAACGGTTTTCGAGACCGTCCCATTCGACCACTCTGGCATCTCTCCTGTTAGAATACAAGGCGAAGTGGAATACAAAAATACGAAAATATACGGTTTCAGCAACCTTCGGAAATAGTCAGAGTTCGACTTTGAGTCGCGTCCTGACAAATCTCCTAAATCGCACTCTGACTCTTGATAAAATGATTTAATTGGATAATTTTACCTCCTAAAGTTTAAGACGATCTTATGTCAGATTCAGAATACATCGTTGAGGTCAGGCAGGTAAAGAAATCATTTAAAGATGTTCAGGCCGTTAAGGGAGTAAGCCTCAAGATTAAGCCCGGCGAGTTTGTAGCATTACTGGGTCCCAACGGGGCAGGGAAGACTACCCTGGTTGAGATGATCGAAGGGATTCAGCATCCCGATGAGGGGGAGATCTTTATCGCCGGTAAACAGTGGAAACACCACCAGCATGAACTTCACCAGATGATTGGACTCTCACTCCAGGAAACCCGGTTTATGGATAAGCTGACGGCCTACGAGACGATGCGCCTCTTTGCGAGTTTTTACAAGTTGAATTCCGATCGGGTGAATGAGGTATTTTCGTTAATCGGACTGGATGAGAAGAAAAAAGCTTATGTCGATAATTTGTCCGGAGGGCAGCGTCAGCGACTTGCCCTGGGTGTTGCCCTGCTCAATAAACCGAAGATCTTATTACTTGACGAGCCCACTACCGGACTCGATCCAAATGCCCGACGGGAGATCTGGAACATCCTGCTGGATCTGAAGAAAAACCACAATACCTCATTGATCCTTACTTCCCACTATATGGAAGAGGCTGAATATTTGTGTGACCGGATTATAATCATGGATCAGGGAAATATTCTTGGTGAAGGGACACTTCAGGAAATTCTTGCTCTGGGTGGCGGTCACCGTTCACTCGACGAATTATTTATCTCACTTACCGGACGCCATCTCTATGAATAAGATAACCAATCACCAGCTTTACCGGTTAATTGTTGCCCACTTTGCCGAGATAATCCGTGAACCTTCAGTTATTTTCTGGGGTGTTGTATTTCCGATCCTCATGGCCTGGGGATTAGGTATCGCATTTACGCAGAAGGGTGGAGTTCAGGCAAAACTGGCAGTTGTAATTAACTTAGAGGGAGTTAGCGGAAATCAGCAAACAAAACTGATCTCCTGGTTAACTGCCAATGCCCAAAAGAAAGACAGTGTCTATACGATAACCCTTAAAAATGAAAAACTCGGAAATGCTACACTGAGTTTTTTTGAGACCTCATCGTCAAATGCCTTTACACTTCTTAAAAAAGGGAAGGTGTCGGTAATCATCGAAGATCAGCTCAACGGTTCCTCATATCGCTTCGATCCGGCAAATGCTGAGGCAAAGGCAGCCTATCACCTTGCTGCAGACCTTGAGGCTCACGGTCCGCTTTTCTATACCGAAAATCAGTCACAGATCCAACCTTTAACACTCTCCGGTACGCGATATGTCGATTTTCTGATCCCCGGGTTGTTGGCTATGGGAATTATGATGGCCTGTAGCTGGGGAATCAGTTATACGATCATCGACCGTCGCTCGAAAAAGCTATTACGCAGAATGGTGGCAACACCAATGAAAAAATCAAACCTCCTGTTTGCCCTGATCACTGCACGCTTTACGATGAACCTGGCAGAAGCGATCTTACTTTTTCTATTTGCCTGGCTCTATTTTGGTGTCAAAATTCAGGGGAGTTTCTCCGCATTGATAGTTTTGTTTATCTCCGCAAACATCGCATTTTCAGGAATAGCGATTCTTATCTCATCACGCACAGCAAATACAGAGGTGGGAAACGGAATGATCAATGCAATTGTAACACCAATGATGGTTGTTTCGGGCGTATTTTTCAGTTATCATAACTTCCCCGACTGGGCTATTCCTGCAATTCAATACCTTCCACTTACAATGATTACAGATACTTTCAGAAGCATTTTTAACGAGGGTGCCGGGTTCCTGGATGTCTGGCGTGAAGCGCTCGTGCTCACCATCACCGGTATCGTTTCGTTTGTAATCGGATTGAAGATTTTTAAATGGTACTGATTAAAAACTTACCCACCTTCTCCGGAACCATGCCCGATATCGTTTCTCCTTTGTTAAGCTTTTCCCTGATTTCGGTAGCCGAAATATCGATTAAAGGCGCAGTAACAAAAGTTGTATTTGAGAAAAGCGAATCTTCTTCATTGATATACCCTGGCCTTGGGTAAACGATTAACCCAAATTCGCTGATAATTCGCTTGTATTCAACCCATTTGTGAATTATTGAAAGATTATCTCCCCCAATAAGCAATGTAAACTGATGCTGTGGATAGGCGATTCTTAGCTTTTCAAGTGTGCGGATGGTATAAGAAGGGCGGGGGAGGTGGAACTCAAAATCGCTTGCTTTCATTCCCGGCTCATCCTCAATAGCCAGTTCAACCATTTTCATGCGCAATTTTTCATCCATCAGGTCACTATTCTTCTTGAGCGGATTCTGAGGCGATACAAGAAACCAAAGCTCGTCAGCCGCCCCCTGTTTCAGTACCTCCCGGGCAATTGCCAGGTGACCGTTGTGAATCGGATTAAAGGAACCTGAAAATATGGCTATTCTCATTGCTGAATTATTGATTTTCCTAAGGGAAATTTTATTCAACCAGAAACCTTCGGATTTTATCCTCTGCCTCCCAAAGGGCATCTTCCAGTTGATCATTCACAATCACCACATCAAATAAACCAATATAACCCATCTCGTGTTCGGCTTTTTCGATGCGTTCCTTGATTATTTGGGGGCTATCTGTTGATCGGTTTTCCAGTCTGTTTTTTAGCTCCTCAATTGATGGAGCCTGAACAAAAACCGCCAAGGCCCGCTCTCCGTAGAACTTCTTAATATTACTTCCACCCACCACATCAATGTCAAAAAGGATATTCTGACCATCTTGGGAGATCCGCTCGACTTCACTTTTTAGGGTGCCATAAAAACAACCCGGATAAACTTCCTCCCATTCCAGAAATTCATTCCTGTTTATTTTTGATTTAAATTCTTCAACCGAGAGAAAATAATACTCTTTCCCATTTTGTTCGATACCTCTGGGTTTGCGTGTTGTTGCCGAAATTGAGAACCCGAAATTCAGCCCCAGGGTTAATAAATGGGATACTATTGTTGTTTTGCCGGCACCCGAAGGGGCAGAAAAAATGACCAGTTTGCCTTCGCTCATGAAATAAGAGACTATAAAAAAATAAATATAAACCCGAAAGGTTAAAGTGCGTTGAGCAGCTGTTCTTTAATGCGCTCAAGGGAATCCTTCATCCCAATTACCAGCTTCTGCATCTCTGTATGATTAGCCTTGGAACCAAGGGTGTTGATCTCCCGACCAATCTCCTGAGCAATAAATCCGAGTTTTTTACCAACGGGCTCATCCAGTTCCAATGTTTCAAGAAAATAGGAACAGTGATTTCCAAGTCTTACTTTTTCCTCGTTGACATCCAGCTTTTCCAGGTAAAATATCATCTCCTGCTCAAGCCGGTTATGATCAACGCCATCGGGAGTTGACAGCTCTTTTAACCCCTCCAGAATGCGTTCCTTTACTTTTGCGACCCGCTCCTGTTCAAAAGGGGCAATCTGATCGAGTAATGATTTTATTGTGTTGATATTTAGAATTATATCATTGTAAAGGGATACTCCCTCCTGAATTCTGAAAATATCCATAGCATCCATTGCTTCGCGAATTGCTCCGACTATAATCTTCCACTCATTTTCGTCCAGTTCATCACGCGTGGTTTTCACAACTTCAGGCAATTGCATGATTATCTGAAGAGTGAGTTCGCTGACAGGGAGTTCAAGCTCCCGGCTGATTTCGGAAAGCTGTTTGAAATAGCTTTTTACCATCGATCCATTGATGGCACTGTTGCTTTCAACACCCAAGGATTCTGAAAAGATATTAAAATCAACCTTTCCACGGATTAGCCGGTCGGAAAGTTCACGCCGTATCTCGATCTCCTTCTCCCGATATACGCCTGGAATCCTTGTGTTTACATCCAGCACTTTACTGTTGAGGGACCTTACTTCAACGGTTATTTTTTTGAGGGCCAACTCACATTCGGCCTTCCCGTAACCGGTCATTGATTTGATCATAGGTTATATTTTGTGGTCAAATTTAACCTTTTAATTTGAAAGGGAGAAGTGTAACCCTTAATTGGATAAATGCAAAAACTCCATGAGTCTCTGTGAAACGCTGTGATAAAAAATATTACACAGCATTACACAGAGCAAACCACAGAGTTTCACAGGGCGATTAAAAAAAATCTACTTAGATTGAATATGCAGGATAATCGGTAAATCCTACTTCGTCAGCAGAATAGAATGTGTTGAAATCCATTGCTTCATTTAATGGCCATTTATTTTCTAACCGGATTGCCAGATCAGGATTGTTGATAAACTGCCTTCCGAAACCTACTAAATCGGTATAACCACTCTTTAGATCTGCTTCAGCAGTTTCAAGATTATATCCTCCGGTAAGAATCAGTGTGTTTTTGAATTTCTGATGAATCGTATTTTTTATGCTGAACGGAACTTCAGGAGCTCCCATCGCACTGTGGTCAACAAGGTGAATATAGACAATACCTCTGTTATTCAATTGCTCAGCAAGGTAAGTATAAGTCTCTTCAATCTCCGGATAATGAGGCATATCACTTGCAACACCAAATGGTGAAAGCCTGATGCTTGTTTTATTTGCCCCAATAGCTTTGATAGTCAGGTCAACAACCTCGAGTACGAAACGACAGCGATTTTCAATGCTTCCGCCATATTCATCGGTACGTTGGTTGCTTACGGGTGAAATAAACTGCTCCAAAAGGTAACCATTGGCTGCATGTAATTCAACGCCATCAAATCCGGCTTTCACTGCAAGAGTAGCCGATTGAGCATATTCTTCAATTGACTGCTGAAGCTCCTCTGCTGACATTGCTTTTGGAACATCAAAATCCTTCATTCCATCCTGATCGGTCCACATTTGTCCGGCAGCCTGAACTGCAGATGGAGCAAGTGCAGTTGCACCTGCAGGTAAATTCAACGAATGACTGATCCTTCCGGCATGCATAAGTTGAACAAAGATCTTTCCTCCTTTAGCATGTACGGCGTCTGTTGTTTTTTTCCAACCTTCAACCTGCGCTTCATTAAAAAGACCGGGAATCCGGCAATAACCCAAACCATTTGGGGAAGGGGATGTTCCTTCGGTAATAATAAGCCCGGCACTTGCACGTTGCTCGTAATAGGTAGCGATCAAATCATTGGGGATATTCCCAATTGCACGGCAGCGCGTCATTGGTGCCATAACGATTCTGTTTTTTAGTTCAATATCACCTAATGTGTATTTCGAAAATAAATCTGATGGTTGCATAAAATTTTTAATTATAATTTTTAATTCGATGTTATAACATGTATATTGAGGTAATTGTTTTCCGTTTGTTCGCTAAATACCTCAAATTGTTGATTTCTTAAGATTGGAATATTGAAAATTGGAATCAACCAGGATTTAAAAAAAGTGTGGATCAGGAATTCCGGGCAATCACGCAGGTTTCATGAGTATATAATTTGTTTTTTAATTGCCGGATGTAACACGCCTGTGAGATATTTGCTTCACAGATTTACACTTCGTTCCAATTCATCCGTGTTTGTGTTTGCCGAATATGCTCGTTTCGTATAAAATATTAAATTTGATAACTAAAACTAAACCCCTTTCAACATGCAGAGAATACTATTGAGTTTACCGATCCTTTTTTTATTTTTTCTTTCAGGATGTGTGAATGAAAGACCTGATATAAAGATATTTGATATTCGTTGTGAGAATCTTGCCGATCCATTGGGAATAGCCATCACAACACCGGGTCTGAGCTGGAAAATTTTGTCTGACAGAAGGGGCACCCTTCAGAAGGGATACCAAATTTTAGCCTCAGCAGACAGCGCACTTTTAAATGAACATGATGCGGAGTTGTGGAATTCCGGAAAGATCACCTCTGAGGCCAGTGTTCTTGTGAAATGGAATGGAAAAAAACTGGATTCCAGGTCAATAGCTTATTGGAAAGTCAGGGTATGGGACGAAAACGACAAACCTTCCAACTGGAGCCGTGTTTCCGGTTTTAGCGTTGGACTGTTAGCCGGCGAAAATTGGAATGCAAAATATATTGGGTTGTCTAAGGAGGTGGGAAATCCCGAAAGCCCGCTTTTACGTAAACAATTCAATATTTCGGGTAAAGCTCAGAAGCGTCTGATCTATATTAACTCACTGGGTTATCACGAAATATATATCAACGGTAAAAAGGTTGGAGATGGTGTTCTTGCACCTGCGGTAGCTCAGTTTAATAAACGCTCTTTGAGTCTTACATACGATGTTTCCCCATATTTAAATGATGGAGCCAATGATCTTGTTATTTGGTTAGGACGTGGATGGTACGCATCGAATCTACCAGGAGTGGCCTATGAAGGGCCTCTGGTAAAAGCAAGAATGGAGGAGTTAGTAAACGGTGGTTGGAATACAATTCTTGCGACCGACTCGACCTGGACTGTTCGTGAAAGCGGTTATATGAGCATCGGAAAAGGTAAGGAAGGACATTTTGGGGGAGAAAAAGTAGATGCTGCAATGGTTCTTGCAGACTTATCTGTTGAAACATTAAACAAAGCTTCGTGGCACCCGGTTTTTGTAGCGAACATTCCCGAGATTCAGGTTACACCTCAGACTGTTGAGCTAAACCGCGTAATGGAAAGTACAAATACGTCATCTGTTACCCCCTTCGGAGTTAATACATGGCTCGTTGATATGGGCAAAACCCTGACAGGGCGGGCTGAGATTAAGTTTGAAGCTCTAAAGCCAGGGCAGGAAGTCGTGATGGAATATTGTGATCATCTTGATACAGCGGGGAAATTCGTCGATCAGCGCCAGGAAGACCAGTATATCGCAACAGGATCCGGCAATGAAGCATTTTGCAGCAGATTCAACTATCACGGATTTAGGTATATCAAAATAAGTAACCTCACCACTAAGCCGAAAAAGGAGAGTATCAAAGCCTGGCTGATTCATACCGGCTATCGGAAGGCTGCTACCTTTGAGTGTTCCGACAGTGATCTGAACACAATTCACAACATGCTTTTTTACACGCTTCGCTGTCTGAGCATCGGTGGTTACCTTGTCGACTGTCCGACTTTGGAGCGCCTGGGATATGGAGGTGATGGAAACGCCTCCACCTTGACTGCCCAGACCATGTTTGATCTGGACCCGCTTTATTCGAACTGGCTACAGGCCTGGGCCGACTGTATCCGCGAAGATGGCGGAATGCCGCACACGGCTCCGTGTCCCTATCCCGCAGGAGGGGGACCTTACTGGTGTGGTTTTATTATCAATGCCTCGTGGAAGAGTTATCAGAATTATGGGGATATCCGGTTGCTTGAAAAATACTATCCGGTTATGCAGCAATGGCTTGGATACGTTGCCAAATATTCTCACGAAGGAATATTGCGGCCATGGCCAGAAACGGATTACAGGGGCTGGTACCTGGGCGACTGGGCTGTTCCTGAAGGGGTCGATCAGAAAAATAAACGATCGATCGATCTGGTTAACAATTGTGCAGTGAGCCAGTGCCTTGAAAAGATGGAGAAAATTGCTCAGGTACTGGGCAAAAAGAGCGATGCAGCTTGGTATGCACTGCAAAACGGAAGGCTCAAAAAGCAATTGCATGAAACATTCTTTGACCCCAAGAGTAACAAATACGCAAGCGGCTCGCAAATTGATCTTGCTTATCCCTTGTTAACCAAAATCGTACCGGAATCGTTAACCGAAAAGGTTGTCAATAATCTTCAAAATGAGATCGTAAATATCCGGAAGGGACATATCGCAACAGGATTGGTTGGGATTCCTGTATTTACGGAGTGGGCTGTAAAAAGCCATTCAGTTGACCTTTTTTACAACATGTTGAAAAAGAGGGATTACCCGGGTTACCTGTTTATGGTAGACCATGGTGCAACCACAACCTGGGAACACTGGTCGGGTGACCGGAGCCGTATTCATAATTGTTATAACGGAATTGGTTCGTGGTTCTATCAGGCAGTTGGTGGTATTCGTCCCGATGAGGATTATCCGGGTTATCGACAGGTATTTATTGATCCCCAGATTCCGCAGGGAGTTACCTGGGCAAAAACCTCGAAAGAGACACCTTATGGAACGCTTGTAAATAATTGGGTGTTGGAAAATAATCAACTTAAAATGTCCATTGAGGTACCCGTTGGTTGTACTGCTAAGGTTGTTTTGCCGGGTAATACCAAAAATTATGAGTTAAATGGTACTTCTGTAAATTTGGTACCACAAAAGGATACATCGCTGGTAACCCTCGGCAGTGGAAAATATACCTTAAGTTATAACCGATAGCTGGTTTATTTTCCAAACTCTGATTAAATAGAATTTCCTACTTTCCTGATAGATTAGATTGGTGATCTTTGGATTCCCGGATTTTGAGTAATGTGCTTATAATTATCAACCTTTAACTACATCATCCTAACCATTTCATGCACATTTCCAATATCCGGGAGTGAAATCCGAAGATTAACCTGTAATAATCCAGCCGACAGTTAAAATTTTCGTTTCAACAGCCGCCAGTCGCCAGCTGCTAGTGAAATCCATGTCCAGCCGCCGGTGATAGATTTACTTTCAGGCTATCAACGAAATAGGTACTTTCACCTTTCCATGGAAGGGTGCCGTTTTTCTCGGTATAGTGGACAACCACACTTTCACCCTGAACTTTCTCAAGCTGAAGGGCAACAGCTTTATCGGTTACCGAAAAGAAAAACTTCTCTGAGGCAATAGCCACATTGGTATTGCTCTGAACGCTGCTTAGGATCATCTCACCTTCATACGTCTTGAAGATATTTCCTTTAAAAGAGATCTTTTGAAGCAATCCTGCGCGGTAACCCTCACTGTAGGTAAAGAAATACTTCCAGTACATAGTAAGCGCAAGAACAACTATGATAGTCAGGGACGTAATAAATGCAAATTTTCTCATTTTGATCTTGAGTTAAACATCGGTGAACAAATTTAAGCTATTTCCAGCTCTTTCCACTTGTGATGATCCTAAGTAATCAGAATATTTATTGTCGTAAGATTTCAGACCTTAAAAATCGTGATTTATTAATTCCGTTTATGTCTTGTCAAATCTGATTAAAAATACGAATTTTACAGATCGAATCAAATAAACTAGCAATGGCAGAAGACAGGCAAATAATATTTTCAATGTACAAGGTAAGTAAAACTTACCCGCCTCAAAAACAAGTAATTAAGGATATTTCGCTCTCGTTTTACCTTGGAGCAAAGATTGGTATTATCGGTCTTAACGGATCGGGAAAATCGACCCTTTTAAAGATTATCGCCGGATTGGAAAAGGATTTTAATGGCGAGCTGGCATTTTCTCCGGGATTCACTGTCGGTCATTTGTCACAGGAACCAATTCTTGATGAGACAAAAACGGTTATGGGGATTGTTCAGGAGGGTGCCCAGGAGATTGTTGATATACTCGATGAGTATGAAGAGATTAATCAACGGTTTGGATTGCCTGAAGTATATGAGAATCCCGATGTGATGGATAAACTCATGGATCGTCAGGCTGTACTTCAGGAGAAGATTGATGCAACTGATGCCTGGAACCTAAATAATAAACTCGAAAGGGCGATGGATGCCCTCCGTTGTCCCGATGGTGACACCTCGGTAAACGTTTTATCAGGTGGTGAGAGACGTCGCGTGGCGCTTTGCCGGCTGCTACTCAAACAACCCGATATTCTTTTGTTGGATGAGCCTACCAACCACCTTGATGCCGAATCGGTGGAATGGCTTGAAATGCATTTGCAGCAATATAAAGGGACGGTTATCTGTATTACCCATGACCGCTATTTTCTTGACAATGTGGCCGGATGGATTCTTGAACTCGATCGTGGCGAGGGGATTCCATGGAAAGGGAACTACTCCAGCTGGTTGGAACAGAAGTCCAAACGGTTAGAGATGGAGGAGAAGGGGGTCTCTAAACGACGCAAGACCCTTGAACGTGAATTGGAATGGGTTAAGATGAGTCCAAAGGCACGTCAGGCAAAATCCAAAGCAAGGTTGGGAGCCTATGAAAAACTGCTCAATGAAGATGTTAAACAGAAAGAGGATAAACTCGAGTTGTTTATCCCCAACGGTCCGCGTCTGGGTGATAAGGTCATTGAGGCACATGGGGTTTCGAAGGCCTATGGTGACAGGTTGTTGTTTGAAGGGCTCGATTTTGTATTGCCTCCAAATGGAATTGTTGGTGTTATCGGCCCCAATGGTGCAGGAAAGACAACCTTATTCCGGATGATTCTGGGACTTGAGAAAATCGATTCAGGAAGTTTCTCGGTAGGAGAGACTGTGAAAATTGGCTATGCCGACCAGGGTCACGAAGCAATTGTAAACGACAAAACTGTTTATCAGGTTCTTTCAGGCGGTACCGACGAAGTGATGGTTGGAGGCCGGATGCTCAATGCGAGGGCTTACGTTTCGCGGTTTAACTTCAGCGGATCGGATCAGGAGAAAAAATGTGGTGTCCTTTCAGGTGGAGAGCGTAACCGGCTTCACCTTGCCTTAACCCTCAAATCAGAAGCCAATGTTCTGCTTCTCGATGAGCCGACCAATGATATTGACGTTAATACGTTACGTGCTTTGGAAGAGGGTCTCGATAGCTTCGCGGGATGTGCCGTGGTCATCTCGCATGACCGGTGGTTCCTCGATCGCGTTGCTACGCATATCCTTGCATTTGAGGGTAACTCACAGGTATACTATTTCGAAGGAAGTTACTCAGAATACGAAGAGAATAAGAAAAAACGGCTTGGGGATAATACCCCTCACAGGATCAGGTATAAGAAACTGGGGGAATAATTTTAATCTGTATTTCTCCAGTTTACCAATAAAAAATCCGTGCAATTTGCCCGGATTTTTTATTGGTAGTAAGTAAGGTTATCAATTAAAATAGATCAGAATGCCTACCGGTTCGGGTTAACCATATTTCATTCTCAATTGTTAAGATTTTCCAAATAATCAACCAATCTGGTTTCAAATGAGCCTCCCAGAAACCAATATAATTTCCTGATAATTTATGAGGTAAATAGGAAGATGGAAGATATCCTTTTTCTTCAAGGATTATTATTGCTTGCTTAATCACCTCAAAATTGCATCCTCTTTTCTGAAGACGTCTGATGTCTTTTTTGAAATTGTTAGTAAAGACAAGTTTGAACATTTTAATTATTGCTACATACCTAATTTTGAAAACAACTCATTTGAATCTTTAACCATTGTCCCTTTATGTGATTCAACATCATTTATCGCCTTCCGGGTTTCATAATTGGGAATAGGTTCTTCAATAAGATGTGTCTCTATATTCATCTTCTTTAAGAGTGTAGTAAGAAAATCTTTCTCAGCCTTATTCTTTGGTTTTATTACTATCGTTGTCATTTTGAATTCCTTTTTACAAAGATAAATAAGAAATTTGCGAATTGCGAATCATTGACAAATTGTCGAATTTTTCTCCTTAATTATCACCCTCTCACGCTCTCATTGTAACATCTTCACACCATCTTTCCTTCTCAGATCCTACTCCGCCTTGAACTCCACAGTCTTCTTCAGCCTGTTGCTTTCCAGGCAAGCCTCCAGTATCCGGATGACAGTCAGTGCCTCCTCAGGCTTAACAAAAAGCTCTTTCCCTTCGCGGATGGTTCCATATAACTTTGAGAAGAAACCAGCCAGGTTCCCCGGAAGGGTCTCCACCTTTCCATGGAAATGAAGTCCTTTGATTGACGTGTTCAATAAACCCCAGTCGTTTGGGTGGTCTTCACCCCATTGAGGTTCGTTTGGCAGATGATGCCGTTTCATTAACTCCTCCTGCGGGTCGGTTCCCATCTTGACGAATGAGCCTTCGGTGCCGTGGACAATATATTGGGGTCCCATTTCGCGCACCAGGTAGGAACAGCGCAGAATCGCATTAAAGTTATCGTAATGAAGCCGGATGTCGAAATTATCCGTAGTACGCCCTCCGGTACGAAGGACGTTCAAGTGGGCTGTGACCGCTTTGGGTATTCCAAACAGCACGAGGGTCTGATCGACAATGTGTGATCCAAGATTAAATAGGACGCCTGTTCGTTCGTCACCATCTTCTTTCCACGATCCCTCCTGGATAAAATTCCGGTAACGGTCGTAGTGAGCTTCATACTCAACCACGCGTCCCAGAAGTTTGTCATTTAGTATTTTCTGGAGGGTCTGAAACCCGTTGTCCAGTCGTTTACTCTGATAAACTGAGAGTATTACCCCGTTTTGATGGGCAAGTGAGATAAGTTCACGAGCCTCTTCACTTGTTTTTGTGAATGGTTTCTCGACGACAACATGTTTTCCGGCCTCAATGGCTTGCCTGGCCATCTCAAAATGAAGGTAATCGGGGGTATTTACCAGCACAAGCTCCACATCGGGGTCATTGAGAATATCTTCATAGTTGCGTACAATTATTGCCTCTGGATACCTTTGGGCAGAAATATTTTTTGTTCGTTCCAGGATTTTATGGATTTTAAAATATTGAGGAAAGACTTTTAAGGATGGTCCCTGAAAGACAACCCCTGACATTCCGAATGATGCGATGGCGGTAACGATAGGTTTGCTCATTGGTACTTATTTAATTTAGAATTCAAAGATAGCCGTTTGTTTTTGCATATAGAAATCTGTTTTTGCGGTCACAGCCATTTTTTGCGTCTGAAGTAGATTAACATCACCGAGGTAATTAGAATCATAATTCCCCAGAACATAGCATATCCATTTTGAAATTCCAGTTCAGGTATGCTTTTGAAGTTCATTCCATATACTCCTGCGAAGAAGGAGAGGGGGATAAAAATAGTAGAGAAGATTGTCAGTACTTTCATCACTTCATTCATCTTGTAACTTACGGTTGAAAGATAAAGGTCCATCATGCCGGAGGTAAGATCGCGCAAACTTTCAATTGTCTCAATAATTTGTATGGTATGATCATAATTATTCCGAAAGTAGATTCGTGTCTCATCGTTGATAAACGGATGATCCGATCTGTGGATTTGATTTAGGACCTCACGGGCAGGCCAGATCGTTTTTTTGACGTACCCAAGTCGTCGTTTAATCTTATAAATCGCTTCCTGACTTGCTTGTCCGGGGGAGGTGATCAGCTCTTCCTCAATCTCTTCAATATTTTCTCCGATCTCCTCGATTACCGTAAAATAGTGATCGACGATGAGGTCTATAATCGTGAAAAGCAGGTAGTCGCATTTCATTTTTCTTACACGCCCTTTACTTGTTAAAATCCGGTTAGATAATGATTCGAAAGATTTGGTTGTTGTTTCATGAAAGGAGATAACATAATTTGCACCAAGGATTATGGAAACCTGCTCAATATTTACATCGCGGCTATCCTGGTTAATTTGCAGGATTTTAAATATCAGGAAAATATAACCTTCCCGCTCTTCGATACGGGGCCTTTGAGTTGTATTTGCAATGTCTTCCAGATCGAGGGAGAATATGCCAAACATATTTCCTAACTCATTTAAAATTTCAGGATTATGAACACCTGTGATCTGAACCCATTTTATGCCCGGATGAACCAGGTAATCTTCCAGCTCTTTTACCGAACTTAATGGATGAATTTCGGCAGTTTTTGATGCATCATATTCAAGTACATTTATCCTGACATCTTCCAAACGGGGTTTACCAATATATTCAACGGTTCCCGGTACTGACCCATTCTGTGCCGTCCTTGAGACAAATTTATGGAGATCAATCTTATTAAGTATATTTTTTCGCATGAGTTCTGAGTATTTAATTATACTGTAATGTGATGGATGACATCAAAACTGAAATTTACAGGTGAAAAATACAATAAATTCGATATCTCTCCCAATAAATATTTCAGATTAAAAGGGTAGGGGAGATAAAAAAAACAATTTCAGCATGATATTAGTAAAATAATTTTTAGGTTTGAAGTGTTTTTAATTTTGTTATTTAAAATTTCCAAATATGAGAAATCAGATACTTTTAGCCGGAATTATTATAGCCCTTTTTTGTGTTGTGCGATCTAATTCTGCTGTTGCTGCCGAAGGTGAGATCGTAAAGCTAGATAAGGCTCAGTTTAAGGCATTGATTATGGATTATGAGAAAAATCCAAAGGCATGGAAATTCACCGGCAAATTGCCCGTTATTGTCGACTTTTATGCCGATTGGTGTGGCCCATGCAGAACAGCTTCGCCAATTCTGGAAGAACTTGCCCGAAAATATAAGGGAAAAATTGTTGTTTACAAGGTAAACACCGATCAAGAGAGGGAATTAGGCACCGTTTTTGGAATCAGTTCAATTCCTGCATTCCTTTGGGTTCCCCCTACTGGTAATCCGACTATGACCAGTGGAATCGGCAGGAGTGCAGATGCCACCCGGGAACAATTCGAGAAGATGATTCAGGATGTTCTTCTCAAAAAATAGATGCAAAATCAAAAAGTGAGGCTTCGTAATGAAACGAAGCCTCACTTTTTGATTTATAAAGAATTTGAGATTTAATATTCCATTACAACAATCGTGTCAATTGGTTTTCTTTTTGCTGCAGGAACCTTAATTGAAATTCCAAATTCATTTTGTTTATAGATTACAGGTGTTTGATCATCAAAAAGATAAGCTTTCTTTATCTTTTTACCAAAATCATTAAGCAACAGATTTTCATCCGAGTCGCCCATCAAATGGATATAAACCTTACTCCCTTTGATTGTAGTTACTCCCCATGAATGAGGATCAATCGGTCCGCCACGGGTGCCGTAAACAGATTCGCCATATTTTTTCATCCATTCACCCATCTCCCCAAGAGTCTTTGTAAATTCGGGTTGAATTTTGCCGTTTGGCATTGGACCGACATTGAGCAGAAAATTGGCGTTTGATCCTGCCGCTTTTACCAAATACTGAACAAGCTGCGATGTGCTTTTGAAGTTTTTATCATGAATATTAAAGCCCCATGCGCCATTCATCGTTTCGCAGGTTTCCAGCGGTAATATGCCGACTTCTGATTTATCACTGAATCCGGTCGTATTTTTGCCCGGAAGATCTTTTTCAAACATCTGGAAGTCTTCGCCCGGTTTTGGCGCCTGGTGATGATTGTTTCCTACTAATGCTGCTGGCTGAAGTTTATGAATCAGACTATAGGTCTTATCAAGTCTCCAATTTGCATCTTTTTTATCCCACCATCCATCAAACCATATACCTGCAATCTCGCCATAATTTGTCAGTAGTTCTGTAAGCTGGCTATCCATATAATCAAGATAGGCGTTCCAGTCACCCTTGTCTGGGCGTCCGGATGTTCCGCCCGTTTCGCCACGTGGGTAGTAGTTATCCTGGTACCAGTCGAGGTGAGAATGGTAGAAGAATAATTTGATCCCTTGTTTGTGACACTCGTCGGCTAGTTGTTTTAGGACATCTTTTCCATAAGGCGTCCGATCAACGATATTCCAGGTTGATTGTTTTGTTGCCCACATGGCAAAACCATCGTGATGTTTACTTGTAATTGTTATATACTTCATCCCGGCATCTTTTACCATCCTGACCCAATCGGCCGCGTTAAACGCGATTGGATTAAAAAAAGCTGGCAGTTTTTCATAAGTCGCCTTGTCCAGTTTCTGCTGGTACATGGCCCATTCACCGCTCGCAAGGGTTGAATAGACTCCCCAATGGATAAACAGTCCAAATTTTGCATCCTGAAACCATTCCCGAGCGGCAAGATTTTCCGGGGCAGGTTTATAATTCTCCTGAGAGACCAGTGTTGATGAAGTGGCTATTAAAAGTGCAAAAAGTAAAATTGCTGAGTTTTTCATAAAAGAATAGCTTAGAAGTTATCTGCAGTACGGTAGGATTCAATCAGTGCAAGCTCACCCTCCTTACCATTAATACTTCGGCCATGTTCCATACATAAAACGCCATTATACTCTTTTTCATGTAGATGTTTGAAAATGCTTCTGAAGTTGATTTCTCCGGTTCCAGGTTCATTCCGATTTGGATTGTCGCCAAGGTGAAAGGCTGCGATTTCAGACCATGCTGCATCAATATTTGGAATGATATTTCCTTCCGTAATTTGTTGGTGGTAAATGTCATCAACTATTTTGCATGCCGGACTGTTTACAGCGCGGCAAATGGCATACGCCTGAGGTATTCCGGTAAGAAAAAGTCCGGGGTGATCGCGTTTGTTCAATGGTTCCAGTACAATGGTTAGCCCCCCTTTTTCAGCGATATCGCTAAGTTCGCGCATCATGTCTATAACATTGGCAGTCTGGTAATCCCATGCCAGGTGCTCATTAAAACGGCCTGGAACCATTAAGGCCCATTTCACTCCGGTCCGTTTGTACAATTCAATCCCGTCGTTTACCTTTTTAATTAGCATCTCTCTGACTTCAGCATCTTTGATAACCATCGATTCCTTGCTGAAGTCTGCATACAAGACAAAGGGACCCATATCCATATTCTGACGAGCGAGCTCAGCCATAATTTTCTCCTGCTGGTCCAGGGAATGACCTGAGAGGCCGTTGTCGAACATTGCCCGAAATCCCTGATCTGAGCAAAATTTAATAACCTCTATCGGATCTTTCCCTGCAAGTTCCGGAAAGCTACCGAATCCTGGAGCGTATTTAAGTTTGAATTTTGCCGAATTTGATGGTTTTGCCTCCTTCTGTTTGGCACCAAATGCCAAATTTGAAAATCCTGCGAATACGGCTGCGGTGGCGGTATTCTGAATAAAGTTTCTTCTTTTCATAATCATTTTTTTAATATCAATTTGGTTACTAGTTTCAATCCAAGCAAATAAAAGGCCCAATCCGGGATTCAAAATCCGGATGAGCCTCTAATTTATTTTAGCAAATCGTTTCAGGTAATTTAATAGTGCTCCTTTGGCACAACAATCCACATAATCAAATAGATAAATATACCTGGAAATACAACTGTAAAAAATGTTGCAAGAGCAAAGACAAGCCTTACAATTGTAGGATCCACATCCAGATAATTGGCTAATCCGCCGCAAATTCCTGCAAGCATCCTATCGTTGCGACTCCTGGTTAGCCGCCTGGGAGAATTCATTTCCATAATATAATTATTTTGGTTTTTCCTGATTGTCCTCTTCGTCGTTTTCGAGTAAATAAAGCTCCTCTTCGTACTCTAATTCAAGATCCATAAATTCTTCGGCTTGCTCGAGCAACTCTTTAACCAATTCTTCGCTCTCCGGTTTGTCATCGATCCAGTAAATCTCCTGATCTATGGAGAATCCTTCAACATCACAGCCCACAATGAATCGGGGTTGTTCGTTATGTACGACAAAAATCTTGTCGGGTAAAACCTGTGAATTGTCCGCTAATAGAAATTTAGGTAGCATGATGTTTTTTTTTGAGATTTAGATGATCGTGCAACTTCTGTTGCATTATCAAAAATACAATATTTTGCCAAACATCTTCGTATTTTGAAAATCTTTAGCGATTTATTAAATTATGACATAATTGCATAATTATGAGTTAATCACGAAAATTTGACAGAGCGAGTAAAACCGACAGTGTCAAAATGCCAGCCGGTTAGATTTGTATTCCTGATGTTAATTATCAGATTTATAAGGGATTGATTTTGTTTTGCAAAAGTTGTGAAAATTGGCATTTTTGTTGTAAATTTATATTTGCAACCTATTTAGAGGTCTAATTTTATAAATTTCTTTAACAATTATTGAATGGAGGACTAAGTTATGAAACTGGCAAGAGTATCTGACAGATTGTTTCCAACGTTTCCATCTTTTATTGACAATTTCTTCTCAAGAGATTTGATGGACTGGAACAATTCGAATTTTTCAAGTACAAATAGTACTATTCCGGCGGTCAACATTAAGGAAAACGATGAATCTTTTATTATTGAGGTGGCAGCACCTGGTATGTCAAAGGAAAATTTCGCAGTGAATCTTGATGGAGACCGGCTGTTGATATCATCCGAAAGGAGGGACGATAAGGAGGAGCAGGACGGCAACTATTCCCGCCGCGAATTCAGTTATCAGAGTTTTAACCGCAGTTTTACAATACCTGAAGGAACGGTTGACGGTGACAGAATCGTTGCCAAATACAACGATGGTATTTTAATAATCACCCTTCCCAAAAAGGAGGAAGTCAAACCAAAACCTGCAAAACGGATCGATATTATGTGATTTTTTTGATGGTTTGTTTGTAGAGACATTGCATGCAACGTCTCTACAAACAAATATTTGCAACCTCTTTACAAACAAATGTATATCAGGATTCGCGAATCAGCAGGCTTAATTCCTCTTTCAGGGCCTCCTGGATTTCGAGAAAATTATCCTGTAGTTGTAGCATATTCTCACTCAAGAATTGGTGGATACTATTCCAATCTGAGATGTTATAACTATTTAGCCCCTTTTTTTCAACGTAAATTCGGCAAATCTCCTGGTTGTTTTCATTAACAAAGCAATAATCCCAAATTAATTCCTCTTTAAAACCTAGCCCCAGTAGGTTCCTGTATTTCTCAATTACTTCGAAGACCTGTAATCGGCGGTGTTCTGATTTATAATTTATTTCGAGTGCTACAATTGCACTATTATTGCTTAGATCAAATTTCAAATCAACATGTCCAATCTTTGTATCATGTAATATCCACTTCTTCTTTCGTTCTGCCAGTTCAGGAATATTTTCGCAGAATACATCAAATTGTCTCCAAAACTGTTGGTTCAAAGTCTTCCGTTCCTCTTTGGTAAGCATTTGGCTGAAATCAGTTTTGCGTTACTGAAGAATTAGCTGCTGGCTGGAAATTAAACCAGTTCAGATAAAATCGAAAGGAGGAAAATAAAAGTGGTATTCCCATCGTAATGTAGGCGAGGGAGAGAGATGCCAATGGGACGATTAGCGATTTTCGGAGTAAGATTCCCATGGTTATCATCCCTGCCATCATTAAATAACTTTTAAAATTAAAGAATTCATAAAAAAAGTGTCGCTCCCCAAAAAGGTTGTTAATTCGGTCAACATGCTTGCGTGAGATCTTGGTGAAGACAAGTACAAAGAAAATAACCCCACTGCAAATACAGGTAATGATTTTTAACCACGAAAATCCGGATGAGGCTTCAAGCATCGAACTTCCTCTAAATAATAACATTCCCCCGGCAAAAGTCCATACTAATGCAGCCTCAAAAAGGAGAACTCGTTTCGAAACGGTGAAACGTAATGTTTTCTGTATATTCATATTCTTTATTAATGTATTTATATATTGAATATAGCCAATAGTACTGGGTTTTTAATGAGTCAATTATTCCAAAGTCGATTTTTTAAATCGTTTATTTCCATAAAAAAAGAGCCTCACAATTATTGTAAGGCCCTCTTTTTTAATTGCTTGATTTAGTTTGTAAAAACTATGCTAGTTTTACATTTACCGCATTCAATCCTTTTCTTCCTTCGGTAACATCGAAGGTAACATCATCATTCTCTCTAACTTTGTCGATAAGACCAGTTACATGTACGAAATACTCTTTGTCGGAGTCATTGTCCTTGATAAATCCAAAACCTTTGGATTCATTGAAAAATTTTACTTTACCTGATTGCATTTTAATAATTTTTAATCGAGACAAATATAATTGAAAATGATGAAATACAAAGGATTTTCACACTTTTATTAATTTTCCTTAAAAATTTATTAAAATTAATAAACAATATATGCCTAAGGTTAATTCAAAAAGAGGAAAAAGCCATCTGCAAAATAGAGTATCCCTACTACCCCAACGGCCAGACTCAGAAACCAGACGTATTTTTTCTTTGCCAGGGCAGAGATCGAGGAAAGGAGAATTGAGATCTGCAGAAAGATCACTGCGATACCAAATGCTGAACCATGTAACTTGCACAAATCCCGCTCTGCTTCATATTTTTTGGCTTGTAGAGTTATATCTTTCTTTTCAGCCTCATATTGCTCAAGTTTCTTCGTATAATTATCGATCTTAGCCTGGTATTTTGCGATAACTTCCGGTGCAAGGTTTAATTTGCTGTTTGATTGATTCTGAAGTTCAAGGTTATCTTTCTGCATCTCAAAAATATAGCTTTTAAGACTTTTTGACTGATAGAATGACCACTGATCTGATGCCAGCGTTTGATTCATTAGTGATCGGGTACTGAAACCACCTCCTTTAAAGGTTGAAAGAGTAGCACATACGACAATAATAACGGTCGATATCGCCATATAAGTTGTCCAATTTTGTTTTTTATCTTCTGCCATAATAGTCTATTTTTAATTTGACAATGTTAAAGTTTTCAGTGGGCAAATTTAACACTAAATTTTTTAAATCAATATATCTCTATATTTGAGATTAATGGCGAAGCTTTGGATGCTGTAATCTGAACTCTAACTTTTTCACATTTAGTAGGTTCAAGTCTGACTATTCTTTTGTAACCGATTGTAGAACCTTTTGATACCTCTTCCCAGCGGTTGTTTTTCCAGACAGAAATCGTGAAATTTTTAACCCTTTGGCCCAGCTTTATATATTCCTGTAAAGTGACATATTTTATTTGTTTCACCGATCCCAGATCTATTATCAGGTTTCCGGTAGTTACATTGTCATTGGTGGTCCAGTACGATTCTTTATTTCCATCAGTTACATTAATGGCTGCAAACTGTTTGGAATTGCCCCTGTATGAGTCTGCCTGAACTTTAGCATTCGATGCCAGATTTGTCTTAAATGCTTCATTTATTAATTTTCGCCATCCCAGTAATGCTTTTACATCATTTTCATGGAGTATTCCTCGTCGGTCAGGAGGGATATTGAGGATCAGGTTGGATCCCCTTCCGACAGAAGCGAGGTAAATTTCGAATAGCTTTTCGGGTGTTTTCACCTTCGTATCCTCCTCTGAATGGTAGAACCACCCTGGGCGAATTGAAACATCGACCTCGGCGGGAACGTAGTTTTTGCCCTCTTCCTGTCCTGAATTAAGCAAGTTTTCTATACCGCTTTTCCCGGCATAGATAGAATCTGTACTAATTGTTGACCAGTTGGTTTCTCCCGCGTGACCCCCTTCGTTTCCGCACCAGCGGATATCAGGACCGGCATCGCTGAAGAAGATTATATTTGGTTCCATTTTTCTGACCATATTTTGTGTAGCAGGCCAATCATAATAGGATGCAGCATTGATTTTCCGTTTTTCCCTGGCGCCACCATAATAGCCATCCCCTCCATTTGCACCATCAAACCACATTTCAAAAACTGGTCCATAAGCGGTGAATAGCTCCTTCAACTGATTCCTGTAATATTCAACATAAGAAGGTGAACCATAATCGGTTCGGTTCCTGTCCCATGGGGAGAGATAGACTCCGAATTTGAGACCATTTTTATGACAGGCGTCGGCAACTTCTTTTACTACGTTCCCATTGCCCCCTTTCCATTTGCTGTTCTTTACAGAATGTTCGGTGTACTTACTTGGCCATAAACAAAATCCATCATGGTGTTTACAGGTAAGTACTATTGCTTTTAATCCGGCTGCTTTAATGACTTTAACCCATTGATTTACATCTATTGCAGAGGGATTAAAAACTTCCTCACTTTCATCGCCAAATCCCCACTCTTTTCCGGTAAATGTATTTGTCGTAAAATGAATAAATGCATATTGTTCCATTTCGTGCCATGCCAATTGTCGTTCGGTAGGAACCGGAAAAACGGGTGCCGGCTGAGTGACAGGATTCTCTTTTTGGGTTGCAAATAGCTGAAAAACGGAAAATAACACTAAAACAAGGAGATAGGGCTTGATCATGATGTTTGGTTTTTTATATAGGTATCAAAAGTAGAGATTTATAGCTAAAAAAAAACTCCTTTGCTTTAATTCAGCAAAGGAGTTTTTAAAAAAGTTTGATTTGGATTTATTTTTTTGAAGGATCTTTGTGAGCTATTTTCTTGGAATATTCAGCAAAGTTAAATTCCTTGTAATTTGGACTTTCCTTGTTGTGGCATTTTCTACATAGTTTTTCGTCTGGCATAGTCATACCGTTAGCCATAGCTTTGGTTTTGTCTTTCATTATCGCAGCAACTTTGTATGCGCTTCCTGGTCCATGGCAGGATTCACATGAAACACCTTCTTCAACGGTAATTGTAGCAACCATATCCGGATTAGCGGCAGCGGTTGAATGGCATTTTAAACATTTTGCATTTTTTGCATCAGCGCCTTTAAGGGCAGCCATCGCTTTTGCATGTGGTCCTGCAGCCCATTTGTTGTACTGTTCACCTTTTTCTTCCTTGTTATGGCACATTTTACATTTGGAAGCGCCAACATATTTGAAATCCTGGGCATTTACAAATGAGGCGAATAGTATAACCATTCCGAGCAATAAAGATAATTTTTTGAAATTCATTTTCGTCTTGTATTAAAAGTTAGTATTATTTTACTTTCTAAATAGCAATAATTAGCTATAATATCAGCGGCATTTTAAATGTTAGAACAAATATGGCTCCTTTTCATTTAATAACAAAAAATATGCCTGATTTACCCCAAATTTAGAATTAGTATTAATAAAGCTGAGTATGGCAGGATGAACATAAATCAGTTTTCCATGCGTTATCAACATCTACAGGATGCTTGAATTCCAGTGGCTTATTTGAATTGGAATATTCCATATTACCCGGAATTCCCTGAGCCTGTATTGAATGGCATAAATTACAATCCTTCGAAATGACCTTTCCTGATTCTGATTTATGTTTGTCGTTATGACACCTGAAACAGCCATCATTTTCAAGGTGACCAATATTATTAGGATAACTTCTCCAGTCAGCCTTCATATATGGAAAGATATTATTGCCATAACCATTTTGTATTTCAGCAATAGCCTTATCGACCTCCGTTTTTCTGGAGGCATAAACATCGGGATATTTTGATTTATAATAATCAGTGACCTTATCTTTGATTGCCATAAATGCACTGTCCTTGGTGCTGTATTGTTTATACAATATCTTCATTGAAAGCTCCTTAATGCCTGGAAGTGATTTAGGAATCAACCCGGCGCTTATCGACTTGTCAATAAACGTCTGTGGGTAATTATATTTGTGTGAAGGGCGGTTATGGCAATCAAGGCAATCCATCACTCTGGTTTCAAGTGAATCAAGTTTTTGCTTGCTAACCGGAGTCTCACTGTCGGTGAAAATCTCCGTAACGCCTGTCTTTTTATTGGTATACTTGACCCATGGTATTACCTGTCGGTTCGCTGCTGATGTTTTGTATTCAATTTTTACATCTGCACTGATATGTTGGTGTATCCCTTTTTCAAGGCCATCGGCAGTCATCGCAGAACTTGTTTTCATTTGCAATTGGATAGTATGCTCTGTATTGGTTTCATCAGCCAGGTAGGATTTCAGATTCTTAACCTTCCGGTCATAGAATTTTTCGGGCCAGTGGCACTGTTCGCAAGTCTCCCTTGCAGGGCGAAGGTTCGCAATTGGCGTAGGAATAGGTGTTGGGAATTTATGAAAAGTAACAGAATATACCTGGTATAATCCAGACATCTTGCTCTTTACATACCAACCTGCACCGGCTCCAACATGACATTCCACACACGCAACACGCTCATGTGAAGAGCCATGGTAGGTGACGTACTCAGGCTCCATTACCTTATGACAAAGTAATCCACAGAATTCAACCGATTCTGTATAATGAAATGCTTCGTAACTTCCTACAGATGAAATAATTAATAAAAATATAGATCCAAAAACAAAGATCATTGAAGCATTACGTGTCGCCGGATTGTTAAAATTAATTACGGGCCAGCCTTTGATTTCGTTTTCGGCTTTTTCCCTTTTAATTCTCGCATTTTCAATCCGCATTCCGATAGGGATCAGGATTAAGCCTGTAATCATGAATCCTGGGAGCAGCATATAAATGAACAACCCTATATAAGTTCCCCCAAAACCAAAAAAAGTATTTAGAATCACTAAAGATAAGATAGTGGCGAGGTTAAATAATGCTAAGATAGCGCCAGTAATTGAGAGCCAATTATTAACCGATGATGGTAGTTTCATGTGTTTTTAGAACTAGTTATTTTATAATATGGCCGAAAGTTCGTAATAAAATAGCTTTAATTCAACACAGAAGTACTATTTATACCCTTTCTATATATGAATTAAAGCTATTTTATAAATCTATAATCTCTGAATATCAGCAGTATAACGAATTGTCTCTCTTATTTTGTCAGTGAAAAACTAAAGAATAGATAATTAAAATAACCAATATAATTCCTGTGAATAGGAATAGATATCCAAAGAAGCGTACAAGTTTCATCCGCTGTTCCGAAAATTGAGTCTTTTCAAGCACTTGGCTTAAATTTCCCGATTTTTCAAGTTGATCAAATTCACGTGGTCTGTCTTCCTGGTATTCTTCTACCGCAACTTTTCCAGTGAAAATAACGGTATCCATTGGGAACGCTTCAGGACGGAGGTGAGTGTTGAAGAAATGGATTGTGAAGATAAATCCAACTGCGAGCAAAGCTTCATCGCTGTGAATAATCTGTGCCACATTAATCATCCAGCCCGGTAATAGTTTGGTAAATATGGACGGGAACCACAGCACTAATCCGGTTGATCCGATAACCACAACTCCCCAGAAAACAGCCATATAATCAAATTTCTCCCAATAGGTCCATTTCCCGTATGAGGGACGAGGTCCTTTTCCAACAAACCACTTTATAGATGCCCAGTAGTCCTTGACATCCTGTGCATTAAACATCAGTGTATTGTCTCCGAAAATAAAATCCTTCAATGAGAGCTTCTTTTGTATCTTCATTTTGATCAATGAGTATACATGAAAGGAAAAATACCCGAAAGTTATTACAGCTGCAATACGGTGAATTATTCCTGCTGTATGTGCTCCACCGATTAGTTGCACCAGAAATTTGGCCCAATCCATAAAGGCAAACTTGAGAAGCATCCCGGTAAATGCAAGTGTTAAAAAGCTAATTATTACAAATATATGGGTAATGCTTTGACTCTTTGTGAATCGTCTTACATACGTTTTCTCGCCTGCATCTTTAGCATGTTTTTTCTTCTTTCGCATGGCACTGATAGAGCGAGGCAGCCACATGAGGGTGTGAATTCCAAAAAAGATAAATACACCCACCAAAAGTGAGGTCATTGACCAGAAGGTGTAGTACAACCATGGGAATTTAGCTTTGTTATTATGCGTGGCGTGAGTCAAATAACCGGTAAACTTTTCATTGGCATCGGCGTGACATTTCTGGCAGGTCGCAACAATATTTTGAGGACTGACAGACGAATTCCGGTTCGTAATTTTTAAAATATTGTGAGCCCCGTGACAATCTGAACATCTTGCTGCCTGCAGGTAACCCAACTGGTATACTTTCCCGTGGTAGGTCTCCAGATAGGTTTCTGCCAGTTTGGTATGACATTTACCGCATTGAACTGTGATTTCGGACATAAACTTATCCTGATGAACCTTTGTAATTGTATGAGCAGTATGGCAGGTACCACAGGTAGGATATTTTAAATCACCTTCCTTTGGTCTGTAGGCATGGTCACTTGTAATGTATTTATTGTAAATTCCTTTATGGCAATTTCCACAGGTTGAGGCAATGTTTTTAGGATTGACGGAAGAGCGTGAATCTGATTCCTTAAGTTCCCGGTGTGATGTATGGCAGTCGGTACAAACGGCAGCAGAAAGCAGCCCTTTTTCAGACAAACTCTTTCCATGCACGCTATTGGAATAATCCTGAAATGCATCACGTTCTACAAGGTTGGTCCCTTCAAGAGCCTTTCCACCCGTACGATGGCACTCCCCGCAGAGTTTAGGAATTGAGGAGCGGTATATCGGTGATGTTTCATCTGATTTGGGTTTAATTCCATGTGAACCGTGGCAATTCGTACAATACGGGGCATTGGGCTTCTTGTTGAAATAGGCTTCACCATGTCCGCTTTGGAAATAAACCTCAGATTCTGCAGCGTGGCAATTTGAACAATCAACCTTCCCGGCGGTGGTACATGGACGCGCCATATTTACAGTTACATCGGAATGGCATTTTACGCACGTGATGGTTTTGTGCGTAGAACCGGCCAATTCACTAACTGTTACCTTAAGCGAGACGTCGAGATGATTTACGACCTTATGAGTCTCATTCTTTTCATGGCATTTTAAACAGGTATTGTCCGAAACAGTGGAAAGCAGGTTCTTTAATTCAACCTTATGAGGGGGATGGCAAGCGGTACATGCAGGGATAGCTCCTGGTTTCTTTTCCCATAATTCCTTATTAATTACCTTTGTATGAACATCTTCAATTCGAGCATGACATTTCATACATGTTGAAGCAATATTTTTGGGGGCAATTGTTGATGTTTCGTTCGTATGAGGCAAAATAAGATGGTTTCCGTGACAGTCGTTACAAGTCGCTGAGACGATAAGCCCCTTCTTAAATAACCCCTGTCCGTGTATCCCTTCGCTGTAATTTTCGAGAATATTGTGCTCCGAAATATTATATGCCCTGGCGACAGGTGCCCCTTCCCTGTGACATGTTCCGCATAATTTGGGAACATTCATCTTATAGGTTCTCGATTCAGGCTGATCCGATTTCAATATGTCGTGCGTACCGTGGCACTCTTTACAATTGGGGGCGTATTTATTATTGGTTAAAAAGGCTCTGCCATGAACGCCTTTAAAAAATTTCTCCTTTGCGTCAGCATGACATGAACCGCATTCAACCGGTTTTTGATTTTCCGGATGAGGGAAATCGGTTACTGCAGCGCCAGTATGACACGAAGCACATAACACATTTTTATGAACCGAGTGATCAAGAGCAGTAGGCTTAATATAGAGTGAAATTTTTTTCCCTGCTTTGTCTTTGGTTAATGTAGCATCGTTGTGGCAGGTTAAACAATCGTCATTTGTCTGTCCAAAAGATTTTCCTGTGGCAATTAAAAGGATACAGACAACCAAAAAAAGTCGGAAGGGAGATCTTAAATAATTCAAAATTGGAAATCGCCGGAATTGTTGCCAGCGAATTTTTTGATTTTGCAAAAGCCTTGAAAATACCTGCATAATTTTCCTGGTTGTTAAGGGAGAAATGGATTAAATATGGTGCCAACCCGTAAAAATACTTTTATAATTCTCCAACGGAGATTTTCCTACAGAAGCAATATAAAGGTGGATAATTAAAAACAGGGAGATTAAAAATCCCATTGCTGAGTGTAATATGGCAGTCATAAAAACGCCACTTATACCCCAGGCTTTGTCAATTATAATTTCAGGAAATAAAAGTGCTATCCCAGTAACGATTACGACAGGAACTGCAAAATACATTACCAGTACATAGGAATATTTCTGGAGCGGGTTAAACTTCCTTTTTTCAGATAATGGGAAGGGATAGCTCTCTCCGTGAAACATCCCCCAGGCATAATAGGTTGCCTGTTTTACGAGGTTCCTGAAAAACCCCTTCTTTTTTATCCGGTAGAACTTTCCGTTTCCGGTCCATAAGTTGCCTGCGAAAAAGAATATATAGCTCAAAAGGACAATTACCCCAGCAATATTGTGAAGGTTTACTGCCAGATTAAAGCCAATGATTGGCGTTTCAATACTCGATTGCATGGAGATTCCGGTCAGAATCAGGATGATTATTCCCAACGCATTGAATCCGTGCCAGATCCTTAACCAGAGCGGATAGAAATAGATCTTATCAGTCGTGCCCATTAATTTTTCTTTTTAAATATTCTGAATAAGCTATGTATAATAATACCGGTAAGGACTGCAATGAAAATTACAATACTTAATAATTTAAGTAATGGACTTTGATGTGTGCCAATTGTGTAGGAGGAGTTTGTTAAAATTGAGCTGATTGTTCCATTTTCAGAACGTTTCTGCAGATTTTGATATTTGTACAGTGAAGCTTTTAGTTTAGAATTGGCAGAGTGACACTCGGCACATTTCTTTACTGCATGATCCTTACTCAAAATATTGTGCGATACCATCAGACTGTCCTTGACCTCCGTATGGCACTCGATGCATCTGACATGACGAAAATGCAATTCCTGGTTTGGCAGCCAATCGTGAATAACAACCAGTTTAGGGTTTTCGTGGCCCGAAACAAGTTTGTATTTTTTCATGTCGTTGTGACACGAAAGACACATTTTGTTATTGTAATCTACAATATCCAACACATTGTTGCTATTTCGGGCTGTGGCAACATACGTATGCTGACTATGGCACTTTGAACAGTTAAAGTTTTCTCCGTAAACTTTATAGTGAACACTTTTCTTAAACTCCTTCTCTATCTCTTCAAATTTATATTTTGCAAACGAAGCATCCCCCCCATGACAGTCCAAACAATTGCTCAGAGGCTGCAATTTCAACTCTGACTTATGCGGATACGCCTTATATTCAGATGAATGACAGTCCGTACAGTCAAAGGGCTTATGAACTCCGTTTGAAATAGCAATTGTATCAAGTATGTAATAGGGATTCATTAACCTTTTTACAATCTTACCAGTCACATCATTATGAAAGGAATAGGACTGATTGGAATGACACTTTAAACAAGCATGATGTTGAGGATCCAGATAAGATTGTGCTTGTCCTTTTCCTGAATTGAAGGATAGAAATATGACAAGGAGTAAGGCCAACCGATAATTTATTTTCACGGGATAAACTTAATTTATAACAATATAAAAATTAGTTATTCTTATAATTAGAGAAGTGAATATTCAATCGGTGAAAATCAGATTGAATTACCAAATACCTTAAGATCAAATATTGAATGGTAATATCCATTTTTCAGAATATTACCATTCAATATTTTGATTACATGAAATGATTTTGAATTAGAATCCCCAGAGTCTTGTAATAAGGAATCCAATTGCAAAGCCGTTGTTTTTATAATCATTTTGGTTCCACATCATGGTTTCCTGAGGCAAAACAGATGTTGTTGAAGCCATATAGATCTGGAATGAGTGAGCGCC
>CAIXCY010000081.1 GCA_903918045.1 uncultured Bacteroidia bacterium | reverse complement strand
TGATAGATTCCTGAAAGCCTTGAATGTCAGTATTATAGCCATGCAGTGAAATATGGTGGCCCGCACGGTTTATTTTAATTGTATTTACAGCTTTTACCGCAGATGCCGAGGTGTCTGTAAAATCAAGATACGCAATTACCTGCTCTTTGTAGGGGATGGTCACATTAAATCCAATGAGATCCGGGTGTGAATTTAAAAGTTGAGGCAAATCGGAGATGCTCTCAATCTCAAAATTAAGGTATTCGGCCTCAATCCCCTCATTGGTGAATTTCTCAGTAAAAAATCTTCTGGAGAAGGAATGGGTAAGCGGATAACCAATCAGTCCGAATTTACGTCTCATTTTATGAAGGTCGCCTATTGAAATTTTTCAATCAGTTTTTTAATCCATGGCTTCGACTGCAGGCTGGGAAAATCGAGGAACATCTCATTGTGTAAAGAGAAATTCATCGTAAGTGCCTTATTCAGATAAATCTTGGCAAGTTGCAGATTACTGTTCTCTGCCAGGTATCCGGTGAGTTTGTACAATAACTGAACATTTTCTGAAACCGCGCTTTCTGCACGAAATAAAGTCTGAATAGCAAGGTCAGTCTGATCATAATGATAGAAGAAATCGGCCAGTGCAATCCAGAAATCGGCGTTCGATTCTTCAATCTCAACAGATTTCCGGAAGGCGATTAAAGCATCTTCGTAGTGGTCGAGAGCTGCATTTACCTTACCGAAGGCGTTCCAGAAGTCGGCACAACTATCATCGAGTTTAATTGCTTTTTTGAGAAAGATAAGACTTTCTGAAAGGTTTTCCTCAACCATTAGGACTACACCGGCGCCATACCAACCATCGGCATTATTCGAGTCAAGCTGAATTGCCTGTTTATAATAATGGTATGATTTTGTGTATTCTTCAAGTTGGAAATAACACTCGGCAATATACACCCTCGCATCCGAAGAGTTTTTGTCAAATCGGAGGTAGTCAAAATAATAAATCAATGCCTCTTCATGTCGCTCAACCGTTGAGAGTGTGTTGGCCTTGTTAAAAAGTGCCGAGGCATAATTTTCATCGATTGCAAGGGCATAATCATAAGCCTCAATAGCCTTGTCATATTCCTCAAGCCGTGTGTATATGATGCCCAAATTGTACCATGCTGACTCTGCAAATGGATCTATATCAAGGTATTCATTGTATATTTGGATGCTCTTTTGATCCTCCCCAAGCTTGTCGTAACAAAAGGCAAGATCGTATAAAACGCTGTCATTTTTTGGATTCTCTGCATATGCTTTTTCAAGGAAATAAGTAGCCTTTCGATAATCTGCATTCTGGACGTAGCCGGCACCAATATTATATAAAAGTTCGTCGCGATCCTCAAAGGAGAATTTCTCCGCTTTGCGGAAACAGTCGTAGGCTTTAGTATCCTCACCCTGAATTGAATAGCAATTCCCGAGCATTAAAAGCAATTCGGGATTAGTACTTTCAATCTCGGCAAGCATTTTTAGGAGACTTAGTGCCTTGTCGGTCTTTAACTGACCAATGAGCACCTGCGCCTTTTTAATCTTAACTATTAATGAATGAGGGTGTTGGGATATTGCTATTTCACAAGCCTGAAGGGCATTGGTTAATTGGTTTTTTTCGATATAATGGTCGACAATATGCTCGAAATCAGAGACATCAAAGAAACCCATCTGTTCTTCAGACAGCATTTTCTTATAACGTTTCACTACTCCGGCAAATTCCTTACTTTCGGAATTTTCTCTTGCCCCTTCCCACATTGCCATACCTCAATAATTTAGTTGCAAAGATAACAATTTGAGTTATAATGGCTGATGCTCGCTGCGTAAAAGATCATTTACCGTTTTTACCGGATTGAAGGTGATTATTGGAACCTCAACAAACAAGGTAATCCAATCAGCCATTGCTCCATTCCATAACCCCGGAAGCTCCTGCGCTTTGAGCGTTTTGCCATCTTTCGATTTAGAGGAAATAAATCCTGTTTCGGGATCCCTGTATTTCAGGAGATCGAATTTTTCACCTTTATAATTGCGGACACCGCAAACCAGATCAACCGGATTGAAATGGGTGGAATGGTTCGCGATCTCTAGCTGATTAGGATCGTTATACTCGATCTGACTGCTTTCTACAACCTGAAGGGAGACTGTACCGTCGTCATTTTGAGCCCAGAATGGACCTCCGCCGGGTTCTCCTTCGTTTTTCACCATCCCACAAATTCGGATGGGTCGGTTCAGTTTGCGATAGAGATAATGAATTAAGGTCGATTCATCACCATTATACTGATTATCGATCGGTTCAATACAAAGTTCCTTTTCAGTGAATTCTATTATTTCGGCCATCTGCTCATCGGAAACCAATTTTTTTTCAAGGATCTGCAGAAAGCTGAATATCCGGTCCTGATAATCAGTCAAAAGAAGCGCGAGGGCCATCTTGTAGCGCACGGTCTCCTCTTTTAGCCGGTCAGGAACTACATTATCGATGTTTTTAACAAAGAGAATATCTCCGTTAATCTCATTTAAATTATCAAGTAATGCGCCATGTCCTGCCGGTCTGAAGAAAAGCGATCCGTCAGAAAGGCGGAAGGGATTATTCTCAGGATCGACCGCAATGGTATCTGTTGACGGTTTTTGTTCCGAAAAAGTTATCTCATATTTTACACCATACTTAATCTCTAACGCAGGAGTGGCTTCCGTAACTTTTTCTGTAAAAAGATCGAGGTGCTCGGGCGAAACTGTAAAATGAAGCTTTACATTTCCCTGATTGTCTGCACCGTAAAGGGCTCCTTCAATCATGTGTTCTTCTACCGGACTCCTGGGTCCTTCCAAATATTGGTGGAAATCCAAAAGGCCTTTGGGCAGGAAGCCATAGTTTAAGCCTTTGTCTGACAACAGGTAATTGATTATTTCGCAATACCTCGGATGACCATCTTCGCTAATCCGGTTGTCAAGCGTGGCAACAAGTTTTCTGTAAAATGCAAAATCCTTGAGCTGATTAAAGAACTGATTTACGCTTTTAAATCGATCCTCCCGGAGCAATTTAGCCGCCTCTTCATCCGAATGGGCCGCTTCAGCAAAGGTATACAGCGATTGAAACATCCTGCTGGCGGCACCCGACGCAGGAACAAATTTAGCAGGTTGTAAACCCTGCTGCACTTTTTGGGTAAATTGCTTTACCGCCGTTGAAACCTTTTCTGCATTCAAACGGATAATTCCATCTCCGATGGTGGCAGGACGGAGAACCTTTAAAAACGGGAATCCTTTTCTGAAATGATTCAGTTGCTTTTCAATTTCAGCAAGATTACTTCCTCTCGTGACAATTTGATCCAGGTCTTTATTTGTAAACATCATGCTCTCATTCATTTTGTGATAAAGATAAACAAATGTTGAAAAAATGAACCATCGATAAAAATTTTGTCGAAATCAATTATCAACAAAAAGTTAACAGTTTATTTGGTGCTTGGAGGGTGCAAATAAAAGTTAATTTTGCCCTTCAAGATCTCAATAATGTCAGATACAATTAACTTTCCGTGGGGCCATACTAAACGGTATAACGATTTTTCAACCCATTTCAGGAAGCTGTTCGAAGGGCGTGTTCAGAAAATATCGGTCAATGCCGGCTTTACCTGTCCCAACCGCGACGGTACGCGGGGGAAAGGTGGATGTACCTATTGTAATAATAAAACGTTTCAGCCTGACTATTGTGATTTGAATAGCCTCCTCAAAAAACAGCTTGAAGATGGTGTTGCGTTTTTTTCCAGAAAGTATTCCACAATGCGCTATCTGGCCTATTTTCAGTCGTATACAAATACTTATGCCCCCGTTTCGATACTGCGCGAATTGTATGAGGAGGCACTGGCCTATCCGGGTGTTATTGGTTTGGTTATCGCAACACGGCCCGACTGTTTAAGTGATGAAGTACTTGATCTGTTGGAGGAACTCTCCCTGAAATATTATGTGATGGTTGAGTTGGGTCTTGAATCGATTGAAAATACAACGCTGGAAAAGATTAACAGGGGACATACCTGGGAGGAATCGATAAGAGCCATTGAAGAGACTTCAAAACGTTCGATACACAATTGTGCCCATGTTATTCTGGGGCTACCCGGAGAAAGTCATACTGATTTTATCCGGCAAGCCCGGATTATTTCGACCCTGCCAATAGAAAATCTAAAGTTGCACCAGCTTCAGATTCATAAGGGAACGGCGATGGCGCACGAATATTCGAAATATCCCGAACGGTTTCACCCTTTTAGTGTGGACGAATATATTGCTTTGGTTGTTGAATATCTTGAGAATCTGAATCCCCAAATTATTGTCGAGCGATTCGTGAGCTCAGCCCCCGATAATATGGTGATCGCTCCGCGCTGGGGATTGAAAAACCATGAGTTTGTTGCCAAAGTGGAGAAGCGGCTTCTGGAATCGGATACCTGGCAGGGGAGGTTGTGGTAATGAAGGAATTAAAGAATTAGAGAATGAAAAAATTAAGAATTAATAAAAACACGCTGGAAATATCCATGTAATATCTGATGATAGATTTTTTTTTAGAGAACCTTATTTTATCTCTGAACCTTAGCAGCTGGGATCACCCCAAATAATCAACACGAACCTTATTTACCTTATTGGTGCTTCAGATAAGGTAAATAAGGTTTTAATTTGTAGGAATTTTTCTGGCTATAAGGTTTGAAAAGAGGGAAAATAAGGTTTTGTACCTTCCGGATAATCTGCAAAATAATGATAATATGATGGTTATTCTTATTTCGCCTTTTTAGTGAAAGGAATTGCCAGTCGCTATTTACCAGCT
>CAIXCY010000080.1 GCA_903918045.1 uncultured Bacteroidia bacterium | reverse complement strand
CCGCTTCTGTCCAGGTACCAATCTCTCGCCAAGCCTCCTCATCCTGAAGGTAACCTGTTACGATATCATATTGAATTCCTGAACGGTTAAATACGCTCGCAATCTCCGGAACCGAACAGGCCTGACAGTGCTCCAGCCAGATCCCTGTCATCGTACCGCGATCGCCCAGCTTATTGAATGCCTCATAATCGAGTTCTGCCACCGGCTGAAGATTGAGAATTACCACGGGAATTTTCAACCTTTGTGCGATAGGTAAAACTGTTGACGAGAGGGCGTAGGTTGAGACATAAAGAAAAACAATTTCAATATCCTGCCTCTTTAAAAAGTCTGCAACCTCCCGGGCTTTGACAGGATTATCAACCATTCCGGCGTCGATTACCTCAACGCCATAGCTTAAGATTTTTGTTTTTATCTGATCCTGATATTTTTTAAGATTGTCGAGCAATCCACTGAATTGCACCCAATAGGTGTCGAGACCTATTCCAAATAATCCTATTCTTGTCATTATCCTAGTTAAATTTAAGCGAAGTTAATTTGTGTATTTGATCAGGTTTGATCTTTAATTTAATACTATCCTTATTGGTGAAAAATGCAAAGTCTTCACACGAGCATAGATAATGTCAGAGTGGCTGAAATTATTTTTTTCATTTTTTTAATTCTGATTAGATTTTAGGATCCATACCGGTCCGAGCAACCCAGAGTCAAGCAATGGGGAATCGGATTTTAGCATGTCGAATCGGAATTTATCATGTGTTTTTGTGACCCGCTTTTCCTTTGGCAGGTTAAGATCACCAATAACGCGGTTAGCCCAAAGATTTATAACGTCTATTTCCAGTTTGTTGTCTTTGGATTTGACCCAATTTGTGATCTCTACACGCCATGGAGAGCACCATAGAACTCCAAGATTTTGACCGTTTAACCGTATTTCAGCAACATTTCTAACATTGCCAAGATCAACGTATAGGCGTTCCCTTCCAGTTTCTGTTATTTTGGTACTATTTGCTATTTTATCAAGATCGAATGTTTTGCGGTATGTCGCCTTGCCCGAATAGTGTTTTATTCCCTCAACTGAGCTATTTATCCAGTTGGTAAGTGTGGGAAATTCTGTCTCGCCGGGTCCACTCCAAAGCGGATCAAAGGTGACTTTCCATGAGTCAGTGAGGTCAATTAACCTGCTCAATACTGTGGAATTGTCCTCTGCCTTTTTGTTAATATTAGCGGCAATTGGATTTCTGAAAACTATAAAAAGAGATTCAAAACGATCAAGGTTTATATTTAATGTGGTACTTCCATTGGATTGATCGTAGTAATTTACATTCTGCATTTCACCGGTAACCGGATTCCAGATCTCCGGTTGTTTTCCGTGTACGCGAAAAGTAAAATCGGTTGATTGTGGATCTTTTGTTCGGTTAATCACAAAATATATCTCAGCAGCTCCGTCTGTTCGATGAATATAGTCAAATTTCTCAGGGTCGGCATCCTGGGTGGGGTAGCTAAAATCAGTATGCACCCCATCCGCCAAAAGAACTTCACGGGGAGTTTTACCCCAGATAATTCTACCCTTACCCAGTCTGCGTTCCGTTTGTGTTTTGCCGTCAAGAGTGCCCCAAATATCGGAGGCAATCTTTAATACTTGTTTATCACACTCCGGATAGCCTTGAAGGCCGGTGGCAAGTTGAGGTGGAGGACCAATTACGGTTGCTCCATCAAGAATTAACTGTCGGAGTTTTTCTATCACTTTTAATGACATTTCGTGTGAAGGTTCCGGAGAGACGTTTAGCTTCTGATAACTACTAACCTGCTGGCATATTTCAGGTACCGGGGACGTGCAAT
>CAIXCY010000079.1 GCA_903918045.1 uncultured Bacteroidia bacterium | reverse complement strand
TTTGGCGGCTTTGCCGCCAACATCCCGCACCCTCATCTTTTTAGAGACCCCATTGTCATTGCGAGTCGCTCTAATTTGACCTTACACATCGCCAATTAACTCCATGAGCGACGAAGCAATCTTTATGGGAGCATGCCAGGCTAATTTATGCTATCAATCATACCCGCTTTGCATCAAACCTTACGCATCCTTGATTAAAGCGATCTTCTGAAAATCAATTGGCAATGATTTAATATAAATAAGATATCGCCACTGCGTGGTTTTGTGAACACGGAATATCTCTTTCTACAAAGATTTGACTGCTACGCAGCCTTATTATCTTAGATTCCAAAAAACGATACCAATAGATTATAGGAATATCCAGAAAACGTAGTTTGCCAATCTTTGTAGATGTGCACATTAAGAGATTTATACGGATTTTTAAAATAGCCTGTCATTACTTCAGATTAGTAATTTCGCCGATTAATTTCCCCGATCCTAAATAATATATTGCTACATAACATTAATTAACCGGCTTGTTTTATTCAATTTCCCAATAGCGCTCAAACCTTGGAAAAGAAGCGGTGATTTTTGTTTTTTTAACATTTTTAAAATAGCCTAAACTGATCCACTGTTCTCTAAAAATCGGCTCTTAATTTGTAATAATTTTGTAACATGCAGACATTTAATAATATAAAATCTAAAATACAAATAATTATATTTTAGAATCCCATTATCTTTCTTGTAAATATTTGTTAATTTAATCTAAATTAATCGCTAAATTAATCGCTTTATTAATCGATTCTTTTTACCTTTGTTGTAAGTCTTCTAAATCCTATGAACAGAAGTCTTGTTAATTTTAAATTAATATTATCATTATGAAGAAAAGATTGTACCTTATTTTGATCGTACTGTTTGCTTCATTTTCGGGCGTTATGGCTCAGGTGAAAGTAAGCGGAACTGTGACTGATCCCGACGGGGTCAGTATTCCTGGTGTGTCTGTCGTTCAGAAAGGCACTACGAATGGAACAGTAACAGACGCAAATGGAAAATACGCAGTTAGCGTAAGTTCAGCAAGCGCAGTTTTGCAATTCTCATTTGTGGGTATGACACCCGTTTCTGAGGCATTAAATGGCCGCTCGGTCATTAATGTTAAGATGGTTGCGGAGAGTGTAGGCATTAATGAAGTTGTAGTAACAGCTTTGGGCATCAGCAAGGAAGCGAAAAAAGTTGGTTATGCCGTGAGTACTGTGAATAGTGAACAATTCAATAAGGCTCGTGAAAACAACGTAGCGTTATCACTTGCAGGATCGGTTGCCGGTTTAAATGTCCATAGTGACAACGGTGGTCCGGGTAGTTCTGCACGTATCCTGCTTCGTGGTGTTTCAAGTTTAACAGGCGGTGGATCTCCATTGTTTGTTATTAACGGTGTGCCAATGGATAACAGCCAGCGTGGAAGCGCCGGAGAATGGGGCGGTTCTGATAATGGAGACGGGATTGGTAACATAAATCCTGATGACATCGAGAACATGACTGTATTGAAAGGTCTTGCCGCATCCGCACTTTATGGTTCCAGAGCTGCAAATGGTGTAATTTTAGTTACTACCAAAACAGGTAAAAAAGGAAGTGCAGAAGTAGAGTTTAATTCAAACTTCCAGAGTGAAAAGGCAATTGATTATACCGATTATCAGTATGTCTATGGACAGGGTACTGGCGGTTCAAAACCGGCAACTCAGGCTGCTGCATTAGCTACTGCACGGTTTGCATGGGGTGGTAAAATGGATGGTTCAAGTTTTACCCAGTTTGATGGTAAAAGCTACGCTTACTCTCCTTACAGAAATAATATTGCTGATTTTTACAGAGCAGCGCCATCCTTTACCAATACCATATCAATAAAAGGTGGCGGCGATAAAGGTACTTACCGTCTTTCGCTTTCAAACTTAAGCAGTGATGCGATCACCCGTAACAGTGACCTTGGCAGAAAGACTGTTAACTTTAGTGTTGAAGAAAAGGTTACAGATAAGCTTACTGTAAACATCGTGGCTAATTATATCGACCAGGATAACAGGAACCCCCCCTACATGAGTGACGGTCCGGGTAACCCTAACAATGGTTTGTTTCTTGCTCCAAACATCAAGGAGAGCATTTTGGCTCCTGGTTATGATGCGAATGGACGGGAAATTGTTTTCAGTGATGACAATTATGTAACCAATCCTTGGTTTGCTGTAAATAAATGGGTTAATGACGTGCAGCGTAAAAGGCTTATTTCCGCTTTGTCTGCAAAATACGATTTCACTAAATGGTTGTATTTTCAGGCTAAAATGGGCTATGATCATAACAACGACAGACAGCTCGGCGTAACGCCAACCGGAACTGACTATTCATATAAGGGTGATAAATCAGGAAATATTGGACTAAATACACAGCAAACTTCAGAGTTAAACCTTGATGCGCTGTTGGGTATTACACACAAATTGACCAGTGATATCAATTTGGATTTCACAATCGGTGCCAACTCACGAAAGAATAATTATGAATATGTAGGTATTAGCGGATATCCTTTTGTTATCCCAAATCTTTATAGCCCTAATAACGTTGTAAATTATGGAAGAGGATATGGTTCCAACAAGCGGGAAACTCATTCAGCGTTTTATTCCGCAGATTTTAACTACAAAACATTCCTGACACTTAGTACGACAGGTAGGTACGATGCTTTCTCAACACTTTATAATTCAGGGATTGATAAGAGTAAACGTAATATTTTTTCTCCGTCTGTTTCTGCAAGTTTCTTGTTTAGCGAATTGCTTAAATCCTCTGCACTAAGCTTTGGTAAGCTTCGCGTTTCTTATGCACAGACCAGTGGTGAACCAACAGGTCCTTACCAGACAGCCACCTACTATGGTGTTGGTGGATCAATCAATGGTGTCTCAACAGGTAATTACAGTGGATCACTTCCAAACCTGTTCCTGAAACCATATACGCTGAAAGAATTTGAAGTTGGTGCTGAAGTGAAATTCTTCCACAATCGTTTAGGGATTGATGTTGCCTATTTTAATCGGAAATCAACCAACGAAATCATGAATGCACAAATTAGCATTGCAACTGGTTTCAATGGCTCGGTGATTGCCAACGGTTCTATCCAAAATAAAGGAGTTGAAGTAATGGTGACAGGTAACCCGATTAAAACAACTGATTTCAGCTGGAATATCAGTTTTAATACAACTTCGGTTAAGAATGAAGTGTTAAAAACAGATGCTGCAAATAACAACCTTGGTCTTGGAACATACCGGCCTTTAAATGCAAATACTGCTTATATTGTTGGTCAGGCCGGTCCTCAGATCATGGCAAATGATTACAAACGTAATTCAGCTGGCCAGATTATTATCGACGCAAGCGGATTACCTGAGATTGGTGGACGTATTGCAAGTGGGTCCGTATTACCTAAAATGTATGGCGGCTTGAAAAATGATTTTACATACAGAGATTTTAATCTTTCTTTCCTTATTGATTATAACTTTGGAAATAAAATTCTTTCAGCAACTAAAAATTATGCCCTTAAACGTGGACTTGATAAGGCTACCCTCGTTGGCAGGGAGACAGGCATCGTAGCAGCAGGAGTACAGGAAGATGGTTCTGCGAATACTGTAAATGCTACCGCTGAATCGTATTACCAAAGGATGGGTGATATTTCGATCGGTAATGTTTTAAATGGTGATTATATTAAAGTTCGTCAGTTGACACTTGGTTATACAGTTCCTGAAAAAGCGCTATCTCAATTACCGTTAATTCGCTCTGTTCAGATTTCATTTGTTGCTCGTAATTTGTTCTGCCTGTTGAAACATACTGATAACATTGACCCGGAAGCAGCTTTCAATACATCAATTGGTTATGCTGGTATTGAAGGAACCCAGTTGCCATCTACTAGAACCCTGGGTTTTAATGTTAATTTAAAATTTAAATAATCATTGTCATGAAAAAAATCCTTATATATTTAAGTCTTGTTGCAGCTTTGTTTGTAACAGGATGTACAAAGAACTTTGATGCGATCAATACTGATCCGAACCAGGCTTCGGCTGCAAATTTTGACCCTAATTTACTTTTGCCTTCCGCAGAACTTGGTTATATTGGCTCTATTACAGGCTATTCAGGACCTATTCTTTTCCAGAGTATGTGGACCCAAACCTTTGCTTCGTCTATTGAGCCTGGCTATTACAGCGGCGGTGATAAATATAAACAAGGAGGTAGTTTTTATTCCTATCAGGCTAGTACCTGGAACAATGCTTATGGGGCGGCCGGCTATTTTCGTGAAATTCAAAACCTTACCAAAGGTAATGATGCAAAAGTCAACCTTCGCGGCATTTCAGTTATTTGCGAATTGATGAGTATCCAGGCTGTAACAGATGTTTATGGTGATTGTCCATTTTCTCAGGCATTGCAGGCCAAGTCTGGAATTCAGCATCCTGTATATGACAAACAGCAGGATATTTACAAAGGAATGCTGGTCAAACTGGATAGTGTTATTTCAACGCTTGATCCAAGCAAAGCCGGTCCAACCAATGATGTGGTATCTTATAAAGGAGATGTTGCTAAATGGAAGAAATTTGGTTATTCATTGATGCTTCGTATGGCCATGAGATTAACAAAGGCCGATGCGGCTATGGCTCAGCAATATGCAACCAAAGCTTATGCTGGTGGTGTATTCCAAAGTAATAGTGACAATGCTTTCATCGTATTTGATAATTCACACGGGTTTGCCAATGCGAATTCATCATCTTTACAGGTGCAGGAGGATTATTATGAAGTTAAATGGGGCAAAGTGCTGATTGACTACCTTAAATCAACCAACGACCCACGGCTTAGTGTAATTTCTGAACTTTTGCTTCCTGGGATTTCTGCAAATGCAAATCATGACGGTGTTGGTGATTCTAATCCTGCCGACCAGCTAGGTATGCCAAATGGTTATAATCAAAATGGTGGAGCAATTGATATCACAAAGGCGCCTGGTTATCCTGGTCCTTCAGGATCCGGTACAGATGCTGACATCACCGGTAAATATTCACATCCAAAATCTCTGCTTTACCTGGATAGAAATGCCCCTTCATTTATTCTTACCTATGCTCAGACAGAATTCCTGCTTGCTGAAGCTGCAGCCAGAGGATGGAGTGTTGGAGCCAGTGCATCAGTACATTATGCGAATGGCGTTTCTGCCGCATTGCAAACTTATAGTGCCTATAATTCATTGGGCGTGATCAGTTCAGGTGTAGCAAGTGCATATGCTCTTGCAAATCCACTTGATATTTCATCCACTGACAATTCACTCAAACAGATTAATACTCAATATTGGGTGCTGGTTGGTACTATCTTTGATTTTGATGAGGCATGGAGTAACTGGAGAAGATCAGGTTATCCTGTTTTAACATCGGTTAACTATGTTGGTAATTTTACAAATGGTACTATTCCAAGACGTCAGGCTTATCCAACAGGCGAAGCTTCCACAAACCCTGTTAATTTTGCCGCTGCAGTTCAGGCTTTGACGGGGGGAGATGTTTATTCTTCACGTGTTTGGTGGGATAAATAGTTGTTTTAGTAAAATCTGAGAGCTTTAAGATTATTTTTTTAGCTTTTCAGAATTTCAATTTCAAACCGCAGGATTATCTTTACAGGTACTCTTGCGGTTTGTTTTTTTGTATGGATTTTGGATATCAATCCCCAGTGACCTTAGGGATCAATTCATATTGTTTTAGACATTACACTGGAAAAAGTTATATCTTCACATCTTTAAACCATTGGTCGTTTGTGAATATTGGTTTTTCGATTTATAAACTGAAAGGAAATTCAGAATGAAGAATAAGAAGATATTGATAGTCGAAGATGAACCCAAAGTAGCTTCTTTTATCAAAAAAGGACTCGAGGAAAACAATTACGAGGCCGATATCGTCTATGACGGATTGTCAGCAGAAAAACTGGCTCAGCATTATAGTTATAACCTTTTCATACTCGATATACTTATTCCGGGAGTTAACGGTCTGGATCTGTGTAAAAGACTTAAGAAATTAAATTCAAATGTTCCCGTTCTGATGCTTTCAGCGCTTGGTACAACAGATGATAAAATTACAGGATTTGATGCAGGCACGGATGATTACCTGGTCAAACCCTTTGAATTCAGGGAATTACTATGCAGGGTAAAGGTTTTGCTTAAGCAGGCAAATCATTCTAATGCTCCGTTGGACAAGCTTACATTTGGTGACCTGGAACTTGACCTTGATAAAAAGATTGCCCACCGGGGAAATTCAACTATTGAACTGACTGCCAAAGAGTTTTCCCTGCTCGAATACTTCATGAGAAATAGCGGAAGAGTACTTTCCCGAAACGACATTTCTGAAAAGGTTTGGGATATCAGCTTTGATTTCGGAACTAATGTTGTTGATGTTTACGTTAACTTCCTGCGAAAGAAAATAGATAAGGGACATGATAAAGTATTGATCCATACTAAGGTTGGTTTTGGATATGTTTTTGGAGATCTTTAGAATGCAAATTAGAACCAGATTAACTTTGCAGTTTCTTCTCTCAGGAGGAATAATTATGATAATTGCTTCATCTGCAATTTACTTCTCCACAGCGGGCTTTCGAACCAATGACTTTTATAACCAGATCAGGAATAGCGCAGTAAGCACGGCCAACTTATTATTTAATGAATATGAAGTGGACGCGAAGCGGGTATTAAGAATTGAAAAGGATAACCCTTTTAAACTTCACAACGCAAGGTTGGCTATTCTCAATTTCAATTATGATACGATTTATAGATCGGATGAAAATTCAGAAATAAAAATCAGCAGAAGTATTTTCAATCAGGTAAAATCAGGTTCCAAGGTGGCCTATAAACAAGATTCATACCAGGTTATCGGCACCTTATATTTCACCAATTATGACCGGTTTGTGATTTTTAGCGCAGCAGTTGATACAGAGGGGGCAGCACATCTTAATGAGTTAAAGATAATTTTGGTTTTTGTATGTTGTTTAAGTTTCGTCCTGTTTTTTATTGTAGGCTGGTTTTATTCAGGCAGAGCTATCAAGCCGATATCAGATGTCGTTAAAAAGGTTGAGGAGATTTCTATTACAAGCCTTAATTTACGGGTTTTTGAGGGGAATGGAACTGACGAAATCGGCAGGCTTGCAAAAACTTTTAATAAGATGCTTGAACGCCTCGAAGACTCTTTTGCCACTCAGAAAAATTTTATCGCCAACGCTTCGCACGAATTAAGAACTCCCCTCACTTCTATAAATGGGCAACTGGAGGTTTTAATGATGAAAGATCGCTCTGCCGGGGAATATAAGGTTCAGGTTCAGTCTGTTCTAGATGACATTAAATCGCTGATCGACCTCTCAAACAGGTTATTGTTATTGGCCCGCACAAGCGCCGAGAATCCGATGAGTCTAAATAACAGGATCAGGATTGATGAAGTTCTCTGGCTCGCCCGGGAGGAGATAAAAAAGTATAACACTGACTACCGTATAAATATCTCTTTAGATAATTCCTTAACCGATTCTGATCAGATGGTTATTATCGGAGATGACTATTTACTGAAAGTCGCCATTTTGAACCTTATGGAAAATGGATGTAAATACTCAACTAATCAAAT
The DNA here is from genome assembly GCA_903918045.1 of uncultured Bacteroidia bacterium. Lineage (GTDB taxonomy): Bacteria > Bacteroidota > Bacteroidia > Bacteroidales > Prolixibacteraceae > JAAFHB01. Next base: position 73,892 of record CAIXCY010000079.1, on the reverse strand, counting down.
TGTTGATGTCAGGCTTCACCACGCTAAGCAATGGATTGAGGTCGTATTTGAAGACACAGGTATTGGTATTTCAGAGGTCGATCTCCGGAAGGTTTTTGAACCCTTTTATCGCGGATCCAATTCCAATTTGGTTCCGGGTTACGGCATCGGATTGCCGCTTACCAGACAGATTATAAAAAGTCATAATGGTAAAATTGAACTTTCCTCACAGCTGGGAAAAGGGACACAACTAGTGGTATCGCTTCCCGTAATCGCTTAGATTTTTTAATCGGTTTAATCACTTTTTAATCCTGTTTTAACCTTCGTTTAATAAAGGTATATTACTATTGCCAATAGAAAGCTATCGTTAATTAAATGCTGCAAATACTATCCGGTATTTGAATTCTATAATTTAAATCGGTTTTGGGTTGCTATGTTCTAAAAGTAGAAATTATGCACAGTTTACCAGCCTGGAATTTAGACTGATAGTCCCGGCTTAATGGATTGTTGCTCTATAAGTTACTCAATTATAAGGTGATAACATAAATTATTTTTTATATTAGATATATGATTAAGACTATATACTTATTATTTGGCAGGTCCAGCATTTGTTGTATACTTTTTTCCGGTTTGTTTTTGCAAAAGATAACCGCTCAGACTGAATCAGATGCCTTGATGATCCCAAAGGATTATTTTTGTGCAGGTGGCATGTTTACCCATAGCAACTGGAAGGATTATTGGGAAGGGACCTTTAAACGCGACAATGGCAATATTGGTAATTTAACCAAAAACACGTACGCTTTTGTCGCCAATTATGGGATTGCTGATAAGCTAAATCTTTTAATTTCAGTTCCTTATGTTACAACCAAATCATCAGCTGGGACTCTCAAGGGGCAAAAGGGGGTTCAGGATCTTTCCTTGGCCTTGAAATGTCTTGCATTTCAAACTGAATTGGGAAAAAGTATTTTAAGTGCTTTTGCAATCGCTACCGGATCTGTACCCCTGAGTGATTATGAACCCGATTTCTTGCCGATGTCAATTGGTCTGCATAGTAAAAGTGCAGCCATTCGGGGTCTGGTTAATTATCAGTCTGGCGGACTTTTCATTGCCGGAGCAGGACAATATATCAGGCATGGAAACATAACTATCGATAGAGATTCATATTACACCACCCGATTAATTTACAGTAACGCAGTAAATATTCCTGATGTGACAAACTTTATTTTCAGTTCAGGATATCGAAGTAGGAGATTTAACGCCGAAGCTATAATGATGCAATCAAACACTCTTGGGGGTTTTGACATTCGTAAAAACGATATGCCCTTCCCGGGTAACAAAATGAATTTTAAAACAGCCGGGGTTTTATTTAAATACAGTTTTGATTCAAGAACGGGATTAGAACTTACGGCAGGAGGAAATTATGTTTTAAGTGGCCGGAATGTAGGTCAAGCCACTACTTTTTTTGGCAGCCTTCTATACATCTTCGATTTTTCAAAAAGGATTTCTAAATCTTCTAATTAACTTAAACATGAATATACGAATATTGAACTACAAGATACCAGTGTCAGTTTTTGCAATTTCAGTTTTTATTTTGGCATGTAATAAAACAATTGTTGACCGCACAACTTTATATCAATCCCTTGCACCTGTAAATATTGACATAAATGCAGATCTCTGGAAACCCGTTTTAATTACTGATCCAGGTGTATTTAATATGCCTGCACCTGATCCTCTTACTTCACCGGCATATCTTAATGACCTGAATGAGATCAAAGGTTCCCAAAGTAATTTAACCAATGAACAAAAATCGATGATTAAATACTGGAGTGCGGGGGCTGTATTACGATGGAACGAAATCTTACGTGAACTTGTTGCTAAGCATAATTTACCGCCCTATCAAAGCATTGACGGAACTTATCCGGCGCCAAGTTCAGCCAATCCATTTTCATATCCGCAGTTTCCATTTTCAAATCCTCCCTATGCGGCGCGGGCTTATGCTTATGTTAGTGCCGCCCAATACGATGCACTGATTGCTGCTTATCATTTTAAAAAATTGTACAGCCGTTCGGCACCCTATATTAACGATTTGAATATTAAGCCATTAATTCCAAAATCGGCATTACCTTCCTATCCGAGTGAGGATGCGGTGGTTGCCGGGGCAACAGTTGAGATTCTGAAATTACTGTTTCCTACCGAAATTGCGAACATTGAGCAAAAGGCGGCTGAAGAAATGTTCTCGCGCATATTGTCCGGGGCCAATGTAAGAGGAGAACTTACAGTTGGTCAGTTACTTGGTGCGCAGGTAGCTGATGTTTTTATTGCCCGGGCCCGTACTGATCGTGCAGGTAAAGCAGCAGGTACGCCTGCAATATGGGCACATTTGCAAGATAATGCAACCGCCGGAGGAGATCAACCCTGGATTAGCCTTGAATCTCCCAAGAGACCACCAATGCTTCCTTTATTTGGTAAGGTGATCCCCTTTTTATTTGATACGCTTACTGTTACTGCATTAAGACCTGGCCCACCGAATTTAACAAGCAGTTCTGCATTTAAAAAAGAATTGACCGAGGTGCTCTATTACAGTAAAAATGCGACAAGGGAAAATCAGGCTATTGTTGAATTTTGGGCTGATGGTGCGGGTACATATACACCACCCGGACATTGGAATGCAATTGCAGCAGAAGAGTTTGTAAAACAAAATTACAGTGAGGTGCGATGGGCTCGTAACCTGGCACTACTAAATATGGCAGAAATGGATGCAGCAATAGTATGTTGGGATACTAAATATTTCTATTTCAACCAGCGTCCTTCACAAGCTGACCCGAATATTAAAACGTTAACCGGGGTACCGAATTTCCCATCATATGCCTCAGGTCATTCAAACTTCAGTGGTGCAGCAGCTGCGATTTTAACGCATTTGTTGCCGGATAGGGGGACAAAATTTACAGATATGGCAAATCAGGCAGCAATATCCCGGTTATATGGTGCAATTCATTACCGGAGCGATTGTGCAGCAGGCCTTATTGTTGGTGATAAAGTTGGGCAATTTGCCATAAAAAGAGCAATGTCTGACGGAGCCGGAAATTAGCTGTAAATGGGGGACTAAAAACTTTATTGGTTGGATTATGTCTTCGGTATATGGTCCCTAATGTGTTCGCCCAGTATTTGGCGTAATACCATTATGAAAAGTAAAGATTATCTAAGAACTGTTCTTATAATTTGTCTGTGAGCTCCAATTTCATGGACATTAACCCTTTTTTATTGTATTTTAGAATGTTTCTAAAATAGGAATGGTTAAGGATTTTAATCTCATTTTAATCTTATTTTAATCCGTCTTTAATTCGAAGGGGTTAATATTGTCTATTGTTAAATAACTTACCTGATCTGTAATTTGGAAAGTTATAAAATTCCCTATTCTTAGGAATTACTGCAAACAAAAAAGAACTAAATTTTATGAAAATACAATCTGAGCCTATTGGAAGTATACCAAGATCTCCTGAATTAATTGAGGCGATTCTATCAAACGGTGCCGCAGGCGACTTAGAGAAGCTTTATGAGAAAGCAGTGGCAGAAACTTTGCTGGCATTCGAAAATACGGGTTCGGAGGTAATTACAGACGGCGAACAAGCCAAGTCAAGTTTTGTAACCTATCCGTTGAATGGTTTGACTAATATTGGTGAAGGAGGGATGAGGATTGATTTTGAAGATGGTCATTTCCGGCAGTTACCAGTTCTGACCAAAGGACCTTTTAGGTTTGCAAGATTTGCGGAACAATATGTTGGTTATGCCATAAAGAGGACTAACTGTCTGGTCAAGCAGGCAGTAATCTCAGCATCTGCCCTAAGTTTAATATATCCTGCGGGGGGGCTTGAGGGGTATTCTCAGGATGAATTTATAAGCGACCTGATCAATGAGTGTGAAAAGGATATTCGGCTTTGTTTGCAGCAAGGGGCTCACAAGGTTCAGATTGACTTTACCGAAGGGAGATTGTCTTTGAAACTGGATCCGTCGGGTGGGGTTTTAAGACATTTCATTGATTTAAATAATCTTGTTTTTGCCCGCTTTACAAAGGATGAACAGCAAAAATTGGGGGTACATGTCTGTCCTGGTGGTGACCACGACTCAACTCACAGTGCCGATGTCGATTATAATTCTTTCCTTCCATCCTTATTTGATTTGAATGTCGGTAATTTTTATCTTCAACTGGCTAGCGAACATGACAAGACGAAGGTTTTAAAAACCATCGGGCAATATCTTAAGGTTGATCAAAGAGCCTTTATAGGTGTTATTGACGTAAATAGTCCAAGGATTGAAAGTGCGGAAGAGGTAAGTGACCTGATTTTAGAAGCAGTAAAATATATTCCGGTGAATCAGCTCGGCACTACCGACGATTGTGGGTTTTCACCTTTCTGTGACGATCGGTCAACAACGCGTGAAATTGCATTTGCTAAAATCAAAGCAAGGATTGACGGTACTAAGCTTGCAGAAAAGATAATATTCTCCTAAATGACACCGTTGATCATGACTTCAAAAAACATTTATTGCAGCAATGCGAACCGTTTCAACAGTTTTGTTTTGTTTTTTCTCTTCCTTTTGATCTTATCAGGGTGCCAAACAAACAATAATCCCGCTTCAAATGCAAAGAAATCAACAGCGGTAGCCCCGGCCAAAAACGATGACTATTTTCAGGAGATCGGAAAAGAGATCGGAGTTGATTTTGTTCATTCGATTGGTGACAAGGAATTAAGTAATATTATTGAATCGAGTGGTGCCGGGGCAGCATTCCTTGATTATGATCAGGACGGATTCATTGATTTATATGTGTGCAGTGGTACCTGGCTCAAGGGGATAAGCAGTGGCAATAAGCCGGAAGAGATGCCCCATAACCATCTTTATCACAACCTCAAAAATGGCACTTTTGAAGACGTCACTGTGAAGGCCGGATTAGCCGCTCCATTGTATAGCATGGGTGTAACTGTAGGTGATTTCAATAATGATGGTTTTCCAGACTTGTATGTAAGTAATTACGGAGCCAATGTCCTCTATAAAAACAATGGAGACGGCACTTTTAGCGATGTTACCAAACGCGCCAAAGTTGGTGGGGGTGAAAATAAATTCAGTACCGGGGCAGTTTGGCTGGACTATGATAATGATGGCTTGCTTGATCTTTATGTCGGTAACTACCTCAATTTTGATCCGGCTTACAAATACTTTTATGCTCCCGATGGTTTCCCCGGCCCATTGGCCTACGACAGTCAGCCCGATGTTCTGTATCATAACAAGGGGGATGGTATTTTTGAGGATGTAACCAAAAGCATGGGAATCGTTGATTTGGATGGCCGGGCGATGGGAGTCGGTGCGGCGGATTATGACGATGACGGGTTCGTTGATATTTTTGTTGCAAACGACCATTCCCATAATTACTTCTGGCACAATGAAGGTGGGAAAGGATTTGTAGATAAGGCTGTAATGTCAGGTACTGGATTTGGGCAGAACGGAGAATCGACTGTGAGTATGTCGGTTGATTTTGCAGACTATAACGGAGACGGGTTGATGGATATGTTTGTCTCTGATGATAAATACTGCTCTCTCTATGAGAATACGGGAAACGGGCTGTTTAGTAATTTATCATATCCTTCAGGAATTGCCATGCCTGCCGGACAATTTGTGGGATGGTCTTCATCATTTATTGATTATAATAATGATGGCCTGGTCGATATTTATAAGACCAATGGCGCGCTGAAGCACCTTTATGGACAAGAAGATCAGCTATTTGAGAATATTGGAGGTGGAAAGTTCAGGGATGTTTCGACCGAATCGGGCTCCTGGTTTATGAAAAAATTGGTTGGCCGTGGGGCTTGTTTTGGCGATTATGACAACGATGGGGATATCGACGCCTTTATTCTGAATCTGAACGACGCAGGGTCATTCCTTCGAAATAACAAGGGGAATCAGAACAACTGGCTAACTATTAATTTGATCGGTACAACCAGCAATAGGGATGGAATTGGAGCCAGGGTGAAATTAACCACCGCGGGTAAGGTGCAGACAGCTCAGAAAAAAAGCACTACCGGTTATTTGTCTCAGAATGATCCCAGAATCCATTTTGGACTTGCCAAAAATACTATGGTAGAGAAAATTGAGATCAGATGGCCGTCCGGAAAATCTCAGCTCCTTGAAAATGTCAAAGTCAATCAGATCCTTCAGGTCAAAGAACCATAAAAATAATCCAATATCGCATGACTAAATTAAGAGTATCCCTTATTTCCTCGTTCATATTGGCTGTTGGTTATGTAATTGCGATTTTTTCTTCATGCAGTGAGAAGTCCTTGGAGGGGATGATTATTTGTACGCGGGTTGCTGCGAAACTTCCAATTACGAATTTTTCTGCAGGAGATTCAGAAAGATATATTCCTCAGGCCCAAATCGTGGCAGTTGACAGGGATAACCCGGGCGGGTCAATAAAGGTTTTGACTTCAGCATATTATTCAGCACACTCTCCTGAAATCTCGTTTGACGGAAAGTTTCTGTTATTTAGTGCACAGTTAAAACAAAATGACCCCTGGCAGATCTATGAAATGTCCCTGACGGATTTAAAGATCAGACAGGTGACAACAACGAATGAGAATTGTACTAATGCGGCATATTTACCCACAGGTCGTATCGTGTTCAGTAAACTGGCCATTAACGACCCCTTGAAGGGAGGCCATTCGCTTTATACCTGTGATCCTGAGGGATCTGATATCAGGCGGATTACATTTAATCCAAATGACTGGTTTGCCTCAAATACCCTGAATGATGGTAGGATTCTGACAATTAGCGCTCAAGTGTATCCTGAACGGAAATCTCCGATGTTTATGATTCTGCGTCCTGATGGCACTAAGTCAGACTTGCTTTATAAGGGTTGTGATGGGAGCCTGTTAACCGGCAGCGGAAGGGAAACTATCGACGGTAAAATCGTATTTATTGAATCAGAGAAATCAAATCAGGGTGGCGGAAGTTTAATTTCAATCAGTTATAACAGACCACAGCATTCGCGTGTTAATCTATCCGCTGAAATAAAGGGTGATTTTCGGGCTGCCTTCCCCGAACCTTCTGGCAAACTTCTTGTCTCGTATCGGATATCAGAATCTGACAGGTATGCTCTTTACGAATTTGACCCGGTGCGAAAGGTTCCCGGAAAGAAAATCTATGCAGATAAGGAGTATGATGTTTTGGAAGCAATAGTTATTGGAAAACGTCAGCTTCCCAAAAGATTGCCAAGTGAAGTCGATATGAGTGTAAAAACAGGTCAGCTGCTTTGCCAGGATATTCATCTTTTAGATCCTCAGGCAACAAACATTAAAGACAAGTTACCGGGATCATCCAGAGTTGAACTGATAGGATTGAACTCGTCTCTTGGGACTATTCAGGTTGAGGAAGATGGCTCCTTTTATTTGAAGGTTGTAGCTGACACCCCTTTCCGGATCCAGAGTGTCGATAATGAAGGACATGTTTTGCAAGGGCCATGCGGCTGGATTTGGCTCCGTCCTAATGAAAGGCGCGGATGTGTCGGATGTCATGAGGATCATGAACTTTCACCCGATAACAGGGTGCCCCTTGCAGTTAAAAAATCACCAGTCACAATACCGGTACATCTCAATAATGGTGTTGAAAAAAAGGTTTTAGCAGATTAGCTATGAAGAGAACAAAATTATATATGGTTTTAGGAACTCTTGGTCTCCTGGCAATGGTTATTCTTTTTATCGGACATAAAGTGGCAAGGGAGCATGTTAATTATATGACGGCTGTTGAAGACCATCCCCTAAAATGTAGTTCCTGCCATCTGTACACATCAAAGAACCCACTGGTTCGAAAACTAATTAATGCCGATTATCTCTCCCCATTTAATTTGGCCGTTTCGGGCGATGGCAACAGGCTATATGTTGTAGCACAGGATGCCAATGCATTACTTGTTGTAGATCCTTTAAGTCAAAAAGTAATTAGTAAGATCGCGGTGGGTGAACAGCCGCACAGCGTCATTCTTTCCAGTAGCGGACAAAGAGCCTATGTGAGTAACCAATGGTCTGACAATGTCTCAGTGATTGATCTGGCGACATCAAAAGTGATAGATACTTTAAAAACAGGGAATGGTCCCGCAGGGCTCTCTTTGAGTCGTGACGGCAAATCATTGTATGTTGTAAATTCATATTCTTCTACCATTTCCCTCATTAACTTGTCTACTAAAGAGGAGCAAAAGAGGTTTCCCGCTGGGAATAATCCCACTGGGGCAAAATTATCTCCCGATGGAAAAACTTTAGTTGTGACCAGCAGGCGTGCAATTATTGCGCCCTATGGTGAATCCATAAAGAGCGAACTTACTGTGATTGATGAAAATATCCAGAGAGTAAGTGATCGTAAAAACATTGAATCTGCCTATATGATGGAAAATGCTGCCTTTACTCCTTCGGGCGATCTGGCTTTTGTAACGATGATCAGGCCTAAAAATCTGGTTCCATCTATACAGGTTGATCGGGGTTGGTTAATGACTTATGGAATTGTTATCTTAGAGCAGGGGGGCAAAGGGAGGATTATCCAACTGTTGCTTGATGAACCAAATGCCTTTTATTCCGATCCGTTTGATATTGCAATTACTCCTGACGGGAAAAAGGCTTTTGTCTCGCATTCCGGAGTGAATAGCATTTCTGTAATCAATATTGACTCTATCCGTTCGTTAATCGCCGAATCTACACCTGAATTACTGAAAATATACTCCAATCATCTGGGAGTAAGCAGCAGATATGTTACAAGGCGTATTACTACCGGTGCGGACCCCAAAGGACTTGCCCTCTCACCGGATGGTAAGCTTTTGTATGTGGCCGAACAACTTGAAGACCGGATAGCGGTAATTAACACTGAAAGTTTGGAGGCCATTCGTACTATTGACCTTGGCGGCCCCCGAAGGATTACGGTCAACAGGCAGGGGAGGAGACTTTTCGCCAATGCCGGCCACACCTTTCAGAAGCAGTTTGCCTGTTATACGTGTCATCCCGATATGCATGAAGATGGTTTGATCTACAATATGGCTGGAAAGGATATGGGCCGCAATTTAACCAATACCGAGTCCTTGCGCGACATTGCTGAAACTGCACCGTTCAAATGGAACGGGAAAAATCAAACCGTATACAAACAGGATGGGATGCGTTTCTCAACGGTACTCACGCGCACTGAACAGTTTAGCTACAACGATCTGGACGCGATCACTGCCTATATTCTAACCGGAATACCATATCCACCTAACCTTCAATATAATCCAGCGGGAGAACTGACAGAGTCGCAGCTTCGGGGTAAAGAAGTCTTTGAGCGTACACACGATAACTCAGGCAAGGAAATACCCGAAACCAACAGGTGCATCACCTGTCATCCGCCACCATATTATACAAACCGAAAATTGGCCGATGTAGGGACGCTTGCTTCATCTGACGACCCGATAAAATTTGACACCCCTCATTTAAATAATATTTATGCCTCTCCACCCTATTTGCATGACGGACGGGCTTCAACACTTGAGGAGATCTGGACAAAATATGGCACAACGGATAAACACGGACAGGTTAATGATATTTCAAAAAATCAGCTTAACGACCTTGTCGATTATCTGAAATCGCTAAGAGCTCCCCTTTATGAGCGTAAAGATTCAAAATCATTTCATGCTTCAACGATATCTAATTAAAAGAGAAATTATGCAGCAATTAAGGATAAATAAACAGGTTAAAGGTAAAGTGATTCTTATGACTCTATACCTGTTTTTAAGTTCTGCTCTTTTGAGCGATGGTAATACTCCAATTGGAAAGTACACTGGTAAAGATGATTTGACTAAAACAGACCAAAAGGTTGAAAAAGTTTCGGGTAAGAGTTCCGCAAATGCAGTTCTGAATAAGCAAGCAAATCCAATGCCTGTTTATGGTCATTGGCGGAATTTTACGACTAAAGACGGACTCCCTTCCGACAAGGCTTATTGCGTCCGTATCGATGGAGAACGGGTACTGGCGGGAACCCACGATGGACTTGCTGTTTATGAGAAAGGTAAATGGACTACCTATACCACTAAAGATGGCCTTCCGCATAACGGTGTTGTTTCAATTGACGTGAGTCAGCAAACAGGGGATGTCTGGATCGGTACTCTTGGTGGATTATGCCGTTGGTCTGCCGGTAAATTTGAAATATTTAATCAGTTAAACAGCGGGCTTCCCAATGATTTGGTTTATTGCGTGATATGTGATGGCAAAGACGTTTGGGCTTCTACCGGAGGTGGGGCCGGCCATTACGATACTTACACAAAACAATGGGAAATCTTCACCGAAAAAAATGCTCCCATGCATGAGCCGTGGACCTATGGGGTCTCTGCGGGCGACGGTAAAATCTTCATTGCTGCCTGGGGAGGCGGTGTGATCGAGTACACCACTAAAACCAAACAATTCAAGGATTACACCGATCCTGACGGTGAAATGGAGATAGATCTTTTGCCTGATGATGGTCTGGTTCATGATATTACAACTGCGACCTCATGGGCGGACGGCATTTTGTGGGTATCGACCTATTTTGGTTTGAGCCGCTATGATGGCACCCACTGGAAAGGGTACTTTGATCATGACAGCGGGTTAGCAAGCAATTTCATAAACTTTGTCAGGGCAAAGGGTCCTGTTGTATTTATTTGCACGGACAAAGGATTAAGCAGTACTGACGGGAAGAGCTGGGTTACCTATAAAAAAAATGATAAGAGAACAGATGGGATGGCCATCATAAAAAATTATGGCCGCAACGACGATCCTGCAACAAACAAAACTACCCGTGAAATGCCGTTATCTCCCTCTATTGGCCATAACTTCGTTATTGGTGTCGACGCAAATAACGATTTCCTTTGGGTTGCCACTGAAATGGGGGTCAGTCGTGGAGAATTATTGAAATGATTAACCATAAATACAACAGAAACCGCATAAATCCCATAAACAATGGACACAACATTGGAATTGAAAGAAATCACAAACCTTCTTACTGCAGAGAAGATGTCAAGGCGTGATGTTGTAAGAACAACAAATTATAAGCTGTTGCTGATTGTTTTTCTGAGCATTGTATTGACGGTATTCGACTCAATGGGGCAGGATCAAAAACAAAACTATGGGAAAGCATCAGACGAGATCTTTCCTTATCAGAGGTATCAGAAGGCCTATAAATATCATTTTCTGGTTCCCATCCAGTTTTATGGTGCGGGCAGGGAAAAGTTGCCTCCCACAAATCTTAAAGAGGTTAGGATAGGTTTCCTTGGACCACTTGAAGGCTCGGTGATCGTATCGTTGGGAAAGCAAATGTTGCAGGGCGCTACACTGGCAATCGAAGAAGCCAATAAAAGAGGGGGATACCATAATATTCCCTACAAGCTAATGATCCATAACGATGTCGGATTATGGGGTGCAGCAGCAAATGAGGTCGTAAAGATGGATGACGAAAAAGTGTGGGCTTTTTTAGGCTCGATTGACGATATCGTTTCCCATGTCGCTTTGCGGGCAACACTGAAACTTGAAATACCCATGATCAATACAGGAGATCCGGATCCCACCTTTACCGAGACCAATATACCCTGGGCAATTCGTGTGATCACCGATGACCGGCAGAGTTCTTATGGATTGGTAAACCAGATTTTCAAGAAGGATGGACATTCCCGGGTTGCGGTTATCAGGGCAAACAACAGGTATGGAAGAGTTGGCATTAAGATTTTCTCGGAGACAGCAACCCGTGTGGGTCACCCGATGGTGATCGAAGAGCGCTTTAACGATGGGGAGACCGATTTTAAGACTCAACTGGAGCGAATTATGGTAACCTCACCGGATGCTGTCCTGATCTGGGGAAATGCAAAAGAATCAGCTCTGATCCTAAAACAGATGCGTGCAATGGGATTTAAACAGCTTGTTTATGGGTCAGACAGAATGGTCTCTCCCGAGTTTCTTAAAATTGCCGGTCCTTCTGCTGAAGGGGTTATAACTACCAGCCAGTATAATCCGGACGCAAATAATCTACGTCTGAAAGTGTTTCAGAGCAATTACCTCAAAAGGTTCGCACAGGAACCCGATGTGTTTGCAGCTCATGCCTATGATGGGATGAATATTACGATAGAAGCTATTCAGAAAGTTGGACTAAACCGGGTTTTGATCCGCGACGTCCTTACAGATTTAAAGACATTTCAGGGATACAAAGGGATTACAGGGAAGAAAACTTTTGATCAGTCGTGGAATAATATCTCGGACATCTGGATAGCCCGGGTTAGTCAGGGCAAATTCAAATTTACCCCTTCCCCGTCGATGGATCCTAAGCAAAAAGTAACCAGTAAAAACGACAGTTATTAAAAAATGAGATGGAAACTAATCAATGTAACACTCCTGTAACTCTTGCACCGGCCTCTCCCTCAAGGGTTGACCTCGCGTCGAATCCGGCAGGTACAATTGTAAATATTGGCGGAACAAAGATAGGCGGTACTGACATTGTTGTAATTGCAGGACCATGTGCGGTTGAAAGCTGGGAACAACTTTTTGAGACTGCGATGGCTGTAAAGTCATCCGGGGCGAAGATCCTAAGAGGTGGCGCCTTCAAACCACGCTCATCACCATACTCGTTTCAGGGTCTGGGCGAAGAGGGGTTAAAACTGCTGGCAATGATACAAAAGGAATCAGGGTTGCCCCTGGTCACCGAAGTGATGGATACCAGGCAGGTTGAATTGGTAGCCTCCTATGCCGATATGCTCCAGATAGGTTCACGGAATATGCAAAATTTTCCCCTTTTGAAGGAAGCAGGAATGTGCAAAAAACCCATTTTGCTTAAGCGGGGGATGATGTCAACGATAGAGGAGTTTTTACTGGCTGCAGAATATATTCTTAACCAGGGAAACAATCAGGTAATTCTTTGCGAACGCGGAATCCGCACTTTTGAAACTGCTACCCGCAATACACTCGACCTCAGCGCCGTTCCGATGCTCAAAAGACTCACTCATCTTCCCGTTATCGTCGATCCCAGTCATGGAACCGGGCTGCGCTGGATGGTACCTTCGATGTCAAAGGCTGCTTTGGCCGTTGGAGCTGACGGTCTGATCATAGAGGTTCATTACAAACCTGAACAGGCTTTATGTGATGGAAATCAATCGCTTAGTCTTGATGAATTTGACAGATTAATGCCTGATCTCCAGAAAATAGCCAGGGCAATTGGCCGGGAAATTTATTTATGAACTTAATCAGTCTTTTTTTTCCAACATGGATTATCTCCGCGTTGTTAGCCTTATTTGTTCATAATGCGATTGCATCACAGATTCCAAAAGAGACGGATAAAACCATTAAAATAGGACTACTCATTCAGGATAGTAAATATACCCAAGCCAGAAATGGCGCTGAAATAGCGATTCGAAAAGCAAACGAAAAGGGTGGAATTAAAGGCAGGTCGTTTCAATTAATTACCCGCTCGATGGAAGGTTCCTGGGGAACAGGGTCAAAGGAGGCTGTGAACCTGATCTTCAAAGAAGGGGTTTGTGCCATCCTGGGCTCTCACGATGGGCGAAATGCACACCTGGTAGAACAGGTCGCGGCAAAAGCTCAGGTCGTTTTTGTGTCAGCCTGGGCCAGTGACCCCACGCTATCCCAGGCTTTTGTCCCCTGGTTTTTTAACACCGTGCCAAACGACCTTCAACAGGCTGAGGCTATAATGAATGAAATTTATACTAAAAGAGGAATTTCGAAAATAGCCGCAGTATCAGACGATGGTTACGATTCAAAACTGGCATTAAAAAGCTTTCTGAAAAAAGTGAAAAGCGCGGGTAAAACAGATCCTTACCAATTTTCGTATGATAACTCCTTAACCGATTTTAGTGCGTTACTTAATCAGATCTGTAAAGCAGATGTCAATGGTATTGTTCTGTTTGGAAAACCTGGAGCCTCGGGTAAATTGATTCAACAACTGCGTATACGGAATATGAATCAGCAGGTTTTCGGTTCGTTATCGCTTCTTGGCGAAGATGAAAACTCTGAAGAAGACTTAAGAAAATTCGAAGGTGTCGTCTTAGTTTCTTATGCAAACTATTTAACATCAGATAGATTGGCCTTTCAAAATGAATTTCTGAAAAATTATCATCAAATGCCAGGTGATGCAGCTGCTTTTGCTTTCGATGGAATGAATCTGATCATTGAGGCACTGCAAAAATATGGCACAGATCGCGAAGCTGTACAAAAAGCGCTCGCAGGAATACATTATAAAGGGGTTACAGGATCAATTCAATGTGATGATCGGGGAAATCGCGTGGGCGCTGCCAGTCTGATTGAAATAAAAAATGGGTTGCCGGTTGCATTGGGAAAATAGGCTGTACCTATATTCCACTAATTTCTTATTTTTGAGGTTATGAAAAACATAAGTACTTTAATTTTTATATTGCTGTGTTCCAATGTTCTGTTTTTTTGTACCGATAGTCCCCAGGACAGCAAGCAGAAATCGCTCGATTTGATGACCACGCAAACCCTTGGTCTTGCCTATCTGGAAGAGTTTAAACTCGAAGAGGCTGAAAAGGAATTTCAAAAATTTATCAAACTTGCGCCAAATGAAAAACTTGGATATGCCAATCTTGGGCTGGCCTATTTAAGAATGGGCAAGTACCCTGAGGCTGAAAATCAACTTTTTAAAGCGCTTAAAATCGATTCAAAAGATCCAGACATCAGGTTGCTGCTGGCAACTGTCTACCAAATGAATGATGAACGCGAAAAGGCTGTTTCAGCTCTTGAGGAGGCGCTTAAAATCTCACCCGATCACCTTAAAATACTCTATTTTATTTCTGAATTGGTGGCTGCCGGTTCAGATGCTGAATCTAAAATACAACGAAAGCATTACCTCCTTCATCTGGTCGAAAAAGCGCCGGGAAACCTGGTTCCCCATCTTAGTCTGACCGAACTGTTTATCCGCGATGGCGACCTTGACAAGGCGATAGAGCAACTGGAGATTATTCAAAAGCAATTCCCTGAGTTTCCCAAAGAAGCGGTGGATTATTACGACAATGCCCTTTCCTTGCTGAGGAAATCCGATAAGGATCAGGCTTTTGTTCAGTTCACTATTTTTCATAATTACCTGAAGGTCACCTCTCCGTACCAGGCAGGTATCATGGAATTGAAAGGTCCGGGAGGGTCATTGATTGGTTTCCCGTTAATTACTTATGACCAGCAATCCACCTCTGAGCCTGTCGAAAATAAATCAATTCTTGATGTAATTAAATTCACAAATGTCACAGCTTCTGCGGGTTTAGATAGTGTTCCGACATTCAGCGAAGGTGAAAACGCCGGAATGGGTGATTTCACTCATGTTGAGGCAGCCGATTATGATGGCGACGGTGATGTGGACCTTTATGTTGGAAGTTATAATCCGGCTTCCTCCTCGTATCAGCATTACCTCTTCAATAATGACATGGGGCGCTTCAGGGATGTTTCAAAAGAAGTGGGTATCAGACACACCGGCAAGGAATCTTCGGCCGCTTTTGCCGATTACGACAACGATGGATTTATGGATTTATACATTGTTAAGGAGGGGGGAGATATTTTATACCGAAATGCCGGAAAAGGAATTTTTGAGGATGTCACTTCCGCAGCGAAGATAGGGAGCAAGACAGGTGGCAATAAGGCATTATTCTTTGATCTTGATCATGACGGAGATCTTGATTTATTTGAAACAGGTACGAATTCAAACCTGCTGTTTCGCAATAACGGTGACGGGTCATTTTTGGAACAGGCAGAAAAAATGGGTCTGTCAGGAGCCAATCTGAACAGCAGAAATGCTGCTTTTGGCGATTTTGATGATGATGGAGATATAGACCTTTTGGTTATAAATAAAAACGGGAGTAATACCCTATTTTCAAATCAGCGGCAGGGGATTTTTAAGGATATAACCGAAAAAAGCGGGCTGAAAAGCAATGGAGGCTCCACTTCGGTTGCAGTCGGTGATTACAATAATGATGGGTTCCTTGACGTGTTCATTACTTCGGTTAACGGAGGAGAAAGTGGTTTATTCCGCAACCTGGGCAATGGAACCTTTGAACAGGTCAAAAAATCGAAGGAGATGTTTTCTGCACTCGCACACGTTAAGGCGTGGGACGCAAAGTTTTTTGATTTTGATAACGATGGATTTCTGGATCTTATAATTGCAGGCGAGTCGGATGAAAAAGGGGGACGTGGCCTCTTATTGTATCACAATGACGGGAAAGGAAATTTTACGGACGTTTCCCAAATTTTGCCTGATGAACCAAAATTGGGAAGACAAATAGCGCTGTTTGACTATAATGAAGATGGTGATCTCGATGTAGTGATTGCAGGTCTGCACGGTGGTGTATCCCTGCTGCGTAATGACGGAGGGAATATTAACCATTATGTAAATATGAAACTGGTGGGTTTAAGGGCCGGATCAGCCAAAAATAACCATTTTGGGATCGGGGCAAAAGTTGAGATGCGTGCCGGTGACCTTTACCAGACCCTGGTCGTAACGGATCCTAATCTCCATTTTGGACTGGGAAATCGTACAAAGGCCGATGTGATCCGGATTACATGGACAAACGGAGTACCTCAGAATGTATTTCTTCCCGGGGCTGATCAGGCACTCATTGAATCTCAAACACTCAAAGGTTCCTGCCCCTTCCTCTATACCTGGGATGGTAATAAATATGTTTTTGCGAAGGATATTATATGGCGCAGTGCGCTTGGTATGCCACTCGGGATTATGGGGGGTACAACAAAGCATGCTTTCCCAAATGCTTCCGATGATTTTCTCAAAATCCCGGTGGAAAACTTAAAGGCAGAAGACGGCGAATACAAGATTCAGGTGACCTCCGAACTTTGGGAAACGATCTATATGGACAAAATACAGTTGGTTTCGGTTGATCATCCCGATTCTGTTGAAGTGTTCGTTCCGGAACAATTTTCTCCTCCTCCTTTCCCCGGACTAAAGATCATCCAGGTTCCTAAAAGGCAATTCCCTGTATCTGCAAAGGATTCTAATGGAAACGACGTGCTTTCTCTGATTTTGGAAAAGGATGATAAATATATATCTGACTTTAAGCCAGATACCTATCAGGGTGTTACTGAAATGCATGAGCTGATTCTTGATCCCGGCACAGCTGGTCAATCCAAAAACCTCTCCATCTTCCTTAATGGCTGGATATTCCCAACCGATGCAAGCATCAATGTTGCCATTTCGCAATCAGAAAAACTCAAAGTTCAACCACCGGTCATCCAGGTTATCAACAAAAAGGGTGAATGGGAAACAGTCATAGACAATCTTGGCTTTCCGATGGGGAAGGATAAAACTGTAATTGCCGATCTTTCGGGTAAATTTCTTTCTTCGGATCATCGCATCAGAATCCAAACAAATATGGAGATTTATTGGGATCAGATCTTTTTTTCGGAGGGTATTTCCAGTGTACCGGTCATTTCAACTTATTTAAATCCTTCCTCCGCAGAGATTCATTACAGGGGCTTTTCACAAACCTATAAAAAAGGGGGGCGCTATGGGCCTCATTGGTTTGATTATTCGAGTGTTGATAAAACGAAAAAGTGGCGCGACCTGACAGGTAATTACACTCGCTATGGTGATGTGCTGCCGCTTCTTCTGGAATCGGATAACAAATACATTATCTCCAATGCGGGGGATGAAACATCGATTAAGTTTGATACCAAAGGATTACCTGAATTGAAAAAAGGATGGAAACGGGATTTCATGATCCATAGCGTAGGATGGGTCAAAGACGGCGATTTGAATACTGCCCTTGGCGGTACCGTCTTGCCGCTCCCTTTTCACGGCATGAAAAGCTACCCTCCATCGTTGGAAGATTCCTATCCCAACAATCCGGATCTTGATAAATTCATCAGAGAATATAACACCCGGGTTGTCACACCAGAAGACTACCGAAACGTAATTAAAAACAGACATAATTAATATGATTCCTAAAACTGATTCCGTGGCTTGTAAGCTTTACTGCTCATTTTCCCTCCTGTTGCTGATAGTCTTATCTGCTAATCTTTCTGCTCAGAATAAACCTGTAATGTTTACTGATGTAACCAGTAAGGCCGGAATTAATTTCAAGTACACCATTGGCGACTTCTCTTACAAGAATATCCTGGAGAGCAGCGGTTCTGGTATCACCGTATTTGATTACAACAATGACGGGCTAATGGATCTTTACCTGATGAATGGGGCTTATCTTGAAGGGATTTCAGATCCTGAGGGTAAAGTTTTTAAAAATGCACACAATGAGCTTTACAAAAATAACGGTAACGGCACATTTACTGAAGTTTCTGAAAAAGCGGGGGTGGGCGGCCATCAGTGGAGCGAGGCTGCCGGAGCGATTGACCTGGATAATGATGGTTTCCAGGATCTTTATGTTCTGAATTACGGTCCGAATATTTTCTATCATAATAACGGCGATGGTACGTTCAGGGATATCACAAGTTCATTGGGCCTTGCCGGTCCAGAGAAATTAAACGGGTTCACAAAATGGAGCATCGGGGTTTCATTCTGGGATTACAATAAGGATGGCAGGCTCGATGCCATGGTTGGTAATTTCATGGCCTTTGATCCTGCTTACAATTCGCCCGGAACACCCGATTTAATGCCCAGCCCTGCTGAGTATAATGGCCAGCCTTCAATACTTTATGAACAGCAGCCGAACGGAAAATTTGTTGATGTTACACAGAAAAATAACCTGTACTTTCCAAATTCAAAATGTATGGGACTGACTGTATTTGATTATGATGACGATGGCGATCTTGATATTCTTCAGGCCAACGATCATCAGCTGAATTTCCTTTTCCGTAATGATAACGGAGTCTATAAGGAAGTTGCTGTAGCGGCCGGTGTGGCAGCCAACGATCAGGGAATAGGCACAGGTTCAATGCATGCCTCAATCGGAGATATCGATGGAGATGGTTTAACAGACATCCTGGTTTCCGATTTGGATCACGGTGCCCTGTACCGCAATCTTGGCAACGGTACCTTTGAGGATATTACAAAAGCGAGTGGCCTTGCCTCGGAGATGGAAGGGAAGGGTTGCTGGGGTGCCCAATTTCTGGACTATGATAATGACGGAGATCTTGATATTGTGACCGCAAACGGAACTGCGGAGGAACTGATCCTTCAATACCCGTTATTGCTCGAGAACGACGGGGAAGGCCATTTTAAAAATGTGGGGAAAGAGCATGGATCCTATTTTTCAACCAAACGTTCCGGCCGGGGGTTGGCTGTCTGGGATTTTAACAATGATGGATTTCTGGATATAATCATCACTCACGTCGATAAACAGGCCACTGCAGCACTTCTTAAAAATGAGGGTGGAAACGGCAACCATTGGCTTGGATTGACTCTAAAGGGGATAAACGGTCCTGCCGCGGCAATTGGAGCCAAAGTGACTGTTACTTCCGGTAGTAAAAAACAGGTTTTGATTAACCAGTGGGCGACAAGTTACCTCTCCAACAATGATCCAAGGATGCATATCGGACTTGGAAAACAAAAAAATGTCGACCAGCTTGAGGTTAAATGGTCTGACGGGAAGAAAGAGATTTTTAAGAATATTGATAGTGACAAGTATTTAGTCATTATGCAGGGAAAAGGGATAATGACTAAATAAAATCGTGTCATTCGATTTTAATTCTAAATTCATATTAGCAATGAATATAAGAGGTTATTGGCTGGTCGGTTTATTTTTTGTTTTTTTAAGCTGTTCTAATTCAGCTGATATTAATAATGAGGAAGCTGTTATGAACGATATCCAGGGTGCCTGGATTGGATGCCAGAATATAGGAAATGTGTACAGGCATTTTAAGTTAAGTGTGGCAAATAACATGTTTGAGGGATGGGTCCGGATTTCTGATTCCCAGAATGAACCCATATGGGCTTCAGATGCAGATGAAAAAGGGTTTATTTCCCTTAGCTCTTTAATTGATGATACGGAAAAAAAAATCAAATACAGGAAATTTGCCTTTACATGTTCAGGCCGGTGTTGTGGGGACAAGTCGTTTACGGTTAAAACATTTGCTGAGATGATTGCCTATCAGGAAGGTAAAGGTTTAATGGTGGATGGGAAAATTAGAATGAGAAAAAATTAGGTTTCAAAACAAAATAAAAGATTGAATATGAACAGTATGTATGTTAGCAATGTCGTGGATCTAACGAATCCGGAAAAGAATGTTATTTATAATATGACGCATGAAGAGGCAGTAAATATTGTCAGATCCGGGAATGTTGAAGCTGTCCGTAAGATTGACGGGCAGTTCTCACTCGTATCCGTTGAGGGGAAAACAATCCGGATGGCAAGGTCTATCGGCAGGCCGATCCGTTATTTTATTGCAAAACGTCAGATTGGACCAAGTCTGATCATCGCTGAACGTATTGATGTTATTTATGATTACCTGAAAAGAGAGGGGATGGATGACCAGTTTCACCCATCTTATACACGGATGGCTCCGGCTCACTACATTACTAAAATTGAACTTCTGGGTTGCCCGGATCCGAACCCCATCTATACCCGGTTCTTCACCCCTGAACGCAATAAATTTGCCATTGAAGATAAGGCTCAGGTAAGTGAAAACTATATCGGTACTTTGTACAACGAAATCAAAAAATGGATCCAGTTACGGGCTAAGTCGGGTCCGATTGGGGTTACTTTTTCTGCAGGAATTGATAGTGGTTCAGTGTTTTTACTCACTTATCATGCACTCAGAGAACTTGGCGAAAGTCCCTCAAGACTTAAAGCATTTACACTCTCGATTGACGGTGACGGTGCCGATTTATTGCAGGCCAGAAAATTTCTTGGAGCTCTGAATCTCGAACTCTTCCTTGAACCCATCGAAGTTGATTATTCCTCTTTGGACTGGAAAAGTGCGGTAAAAGTTGTTGAAGATTATAAATCGCTTGATATCCAGTCGGCAACAATGAATCTGGCGCTTCTGAAGGGGATTCGTTCCCGCTACCCTGAGTGGAAATACTTAATCGACGGCGACGGTGGGGATGAAAACCTGAAGGACTACCCGATCGAAGAGAATCCCGAATTGACCATTCGCAGCGTGCTGAATAACCTCATGTTGTACCACGAAGGGTGGGGAGTAGAATCAATTAAACATTCCCTGACCTATTCCGGAGGCTTAAGCCGCGGATATATGAGATCCTTTGCCCCGGCCGATTTATTGGGTTTCGAAGGATTCAGTCCATATACACTCCCAAATGTGATCGAAATTTCCGAGGGAATTCCATATATCGAAATGACCAACTGGGACCACAATAAACTGTACGATCTTAAAGGTCAGATGGTTTTTGATGGTGTTAAGGCGATTACAGGAATGGAGATGCCGGTTTTTGAGAAAAGACGTTTTCAGCATGGCGCGGCCTCTGACAAGGTCTTTAAACAACATTTTCCTGCCAGTGATATCGCTTACAGAAAGGAGTTTTATTCAAAATATGAGTGAGAAGAGTCCTGCTGTTATAATCAATGACAATTGGATAGTTTCGGGGCGCGGAAAAAAAAATCCGGTTGACCCTCATAAACCTTATGCCTGGTTGGTCGAAAAAGAGCGTACGATTTCGGGTAAGATAGAAGATACGGCAATCATTTTTATGACCAATCAGGAGTGTCCTTATCGGTGCCTGATGTGCGATCTGTGGAAAAATACTACCGACAGACCGGTTCCTGTTGGGGCTATTCCGGATCAGATTGAATGGGCTCTGAAACAGATGCCTTATGCAAAGCATCTGAAATTGTATAACAGCGGGAGTTTCTTTGACGAAGGGGCTATTCCGGAAGCCGACTATCAACGAATTGCATCACTGGTCAGTGGTTTCGAAACCGTTATCGTAGAAAACCATGCCAAACTGATCAATGATAAATGCCTTCGGTTCAGGGATATGCTTAAGCCCGAATTGCAGGTTGCGATCGGGTTGGAAACAGTTCACCCTGAGGTTCTCCGGAAGCTCAATAAGCATATGACTCCTGAGGACTTCCAAAGATCGGTCGGTTTTCTTACCCAAAATGGCATCAGGACAAGAGCATTTGTGCTTCTTAGGCCACCTTTCCTTTCTGAATCAGAAGGTATTTATTGGGCGAAACAGTCAATCGATTTCGCATTCAGTTCCGGGGTTGAGTGCTGCATTGTCATTCCGGTCAGGGCCGGCAACGGTGTGATGGACTATCTGATGGAAAAGGGTGACTTTAGCTTACCCGACATCCATTCGCTTGAGACAGTTTTGGAATACGGTATTGGATTAAAGGCAGGCCGTATTTTTGCTGATGTCTGGGATTTAGGTCTGTTTTCCAGTTGCAATAAATGTATTGATTCAATATCCAATAGATTGACCTATATGAATCTGAACCAGGTAATCGTTAACCGGGAAATCTGTAGTTGTGAAAAAATGAATTAGTTTGTACTTTAGTTATGTTTTCCAGTTGTTATGAAATTCATTCCTGACTGTTGAATTTTTTGTAATTGGAGATAAATGACCATTGCAGTCGGACCTACAAGAAACAGCGCGTAAAATGGTGCGTAGATTACCTGATTCAGCCTTAAGAAAAACTCCACAAGGGCTACAAGGAAAGCAACAAGTATTTGTCCGTTTCGGTTCTTTACTGTTGTTCCGGGGTCCGTGATCATGAAAAAAACAAATAACTGGTACATCGGTCCCGTCAGAGGTGCGACTTCGGTAAAAAACGGATCACCGGTGATCCTGCTCCTCAGATACGAGAATAGTATAAAACTGATCACATAGGTTGCGGTTATATGCAGTCGTTTGGCCCTCCATACAATGAATAATCCCAGACACCAGATTACTAACATCGGCCAGATATTATTACCCCACTGAATACTTAGGCCGGCTACACTGAAGGGGACAAAGGCCAGCATCCAGGAGATTCCAAAATTGGATGGGTTCCAGATATGCCGCTCCCTGAATCGCAAGACATATTTTGACATTATGGAGAGTATGGCCGTAATTGCAAAAGGCCAAAGGAGGGTTGTACGAACCAGAATTCCCACGCTTATACCGGAAATATAGGCACTCGATAAATTTTTCGTTTTTCCGTAAACAAGTCTCGAAAGAACAAACTCAGTGAGCATACTGCATCCGATGGAGAGCAAAATAGGTTTATAACCCTCAAGGATGCCAAACGTGAACTGACCGGTAAGCAATATCAGCGTGATCAATAACGGCGGCGCGTACTGAAAATTGATTAATCCGGTTAACTTGCTTTTAATTTGATGTAAATAATCTGAGTATTTCACCACAGCTATTCTGTTTAAATTTTGACTGTTAATTTAATATTTCGTTTTTATTCGCCCATAATTCTTTGTCCTAAGATTGTGCCATAGGCATAAAATATGGGTAGAAAGTGAAAATCCCATAACATATTTCGTCCCATCCGGAACGAAACCTTGCATTTTATTTTGTTTCCTACCCGGGTATAATCCCAGACGGGATTGAAAATCAATACTTTAATAGGCTCTTCTTAGATTTCCCGTATTTTGTGTATCTTATCCACCTCAGGATTTAGAACAGTTTGCTTAGTACCCCCCGGCCAGATAATGACTATTTTATCGACTTTTGAACCTTTTCCCAACCCAAACTGAACCCTGCGTTGATTTTGGGCACTGAATCCGATTCCTCCGGTAACGACCTGAGATTGCAATTTTGAATCCCAGTAAAGGTCAATAATTGCGCCTATTGCACTTCGGTTGCTTGTGACTCCTTCCAATTCAAATGCAATCCAATGATTTACAAGGTCAACATTATTCTTGTAAATCATAAGGCGGTTATTTTGATTGGCAACGATCACGTCAAGTACACCCCTGTTCCAAAGGTCAGCCATAACAGTGGCCCTGCTGTCAAAGGTTTCTTCTTCAGCTACATACTTCGCAACATTACGGAAATGACCTGTGCCTTCATTAACCCAGATTTTATTTTGCTGGTACCCTGACTGGCTTCTCCCTTTCATATCAGGCCAGTTTTTCAGGTCAGAAATAATTGCCGAATTGCCCCCTGTAACCTTTGAATAATCATACCAGTAACTCGTCCCTTTCTCCCCGGAGATATACCCGTTGGCGACATACAAGTCAATAAATCCGTCATTGTTCAAATCTCCGAACTGGGCTCCGTAACTCCAGCCACCAGCCTCAATCCCATTTTTGCCTGCAACATTTTCATATAAAACCTTCTCCTTGTCAGGGATTGGCACCCAGAAATTGTTCCCTTGTAACAGGATACCCTCCTCCGTAATATTGGAAATGTAAATGCCGAATTGCCCTTTATTGTATGTGTCGCCAAAAGCTACGCTCATGCCACTTTTGGGAGACAACCCAATCATCGCACTATTCCCCTTTTCAATGAATCGTTTCCCCTTCTCATTAAAGTAGAATTCGTTGAGTCCGTAATCATTCGCTATAATCAGCTCGGGATACCCATCCCGGTTCAAATCTACGGCCCCTGCCGCCAATGTCCATCTGGTTGAGGTTAACCCCATTTCAGCTGTAACATCGCTAAAAGTCCCATTCCCCAAATTCTTAAAGAGGTAATTTCTTCCTCCGTTTTGCGAATATTCAAAACTCTCAGTCAGAATTTTGGTAGTTTTAAGATGCCATAGATCAATATCTTCCCTGTAATATCCGCCTATAAAAAGATCAACATACCCATCTCCGTCGTAATCGAACCAGATTGCGGTGTTGGCATTCAACCAGACCGGCAATCCGCTTTTCTCAGTTACATTGGTGAAGCCTTTGCCATGATCATTTTTAAATAATTCCGGTCGACCCCATTTATAGACTAACAGATCTTCGTAACCATCATTATCATAATCTGCCCAGACAGTACCCATGGAGACGCCTGAGCCTGCTTTATTCAGATCAGCAACGCCCATTTTATCAGCAACGTCAATAAAACTGCCGTCTCTTTGATTATGAAAAAGAGCATTCTTATAACCAAAACAGCTGTTGGTAACATAAAAATCATTCCATCCGTCATTGTCGAAATCACATACCGAAACCGAAGCTCCAACAGAAGCGATCTGAGGAAGTATTGGGTCTATCTGAGGATCTAGTTTTGGAGAATGATGAACAAAATTTACTCCTGACTTTTTGGACACTTCTTCGAAATAGAACCCAAACTTTTTTATTGCAGCAGCAGGGTCCAAGGTATTTGTAATTGTTGCTGTCTGGCGTGTTAAATAACCCATTAAAACAGGAACAGCAAGAATTCCGGCAAAGAGGAATGCGACAATCGTTTTGATTAGGCTTTGTTTATTCCTTTTTGCCATTTCTTTTCATCATCCGGATTACAAATTTTCTTAAAAACAGCGGGGGATAGGTATATCCTGTTTTTGCCATCCTTTTACCCATTGGAAGATAGTCGCTTTTCTGAGGTGGAAGATTTGTCCCCAAACCGTCTACATAACGATTATACATGCAAAAAGCGGAGGCAATTAATACAGTGTCATGAATATCTTCGTCGGACGCCCCTTTAATTCTGGCTGCTTCAATATGTTCAGTGGTTACACTCTTCCCCCCTTTTTGTACCTGTCCAGCAATTCTGAGCAGTGATTTCATCTTTTCAGAAACCGGGGCAGTCTCAAGATCAGATTTAACACCGCAAACCGCGTTTCCATTATCATTTAAATGAAAATTTGCGGAAGCGCTGTGTGATTCATGACAGAATTCACAATTATTCAAATTAGAGACGTAGGCGGCAATTAGTTCCCGTTCCCCCGAACTGAGTTGAGATGGGCCATGCATCAAGGTGTGCGCTAAATTGGATAGCGCTTTTCCTGTCGAACCCTTATAAAATAAGAGCTCAACAATTCCGGGTTGCGGAACGTCTGTTTTTATGTAAGTCATAGGATAATAGGGAGTTAAAATTAAATTTGCAATTCCTGAATATAAGGTTAATAAGCCGATCTGATTTGAACTGTATAAGTGTGCCAACTCATAGTCAATCAACAATCCGGTTTAAATAATTGTTTAATTGAAGTCGATTTTATTTTGTTGGCAGCTCATTACTTGTACCATGATTTTAATAAATTTTTGCAACTTTGCGTGCTTATTGGCTGAATATTCAAAGATATGTTATGAAATGAGCTCCGACTTATCGGGACAAATTCCACCTGGCTGGTACAAAACAAATTATTTACCTATGAAAGGATTATTGATTAAGAATTTAATTTCCGCATTTTTCACAAAAGCTTATCGAACGGCGCTGCTATTACTGGTAGCTAATTGTTTAAACGGGCAGCCGTTAAGACTTTTTGAATCGGTTCCTGCAAGAAAGTCAGGTGTGGAATTTAAAAATATAATTACAGAGAATCAGCAACATAATGCGCTGAACTATGAAAACCTGTATAATGGAGGTGGTGTAGCAATTGGCGATATTAACAATGATGGGTTAGATGACATCTATTTTATTTCCAATATGGGATACAACAAATTGTACCTCAATATGGGGAATTTAAAATTTAAGGACATCACAGAAAGTGCAGGTGTAGGAGGAAGAGAGGGCTGGAAGTCAGGTGTAACCCTGGTTGACATAAATGGAGATGGTCTGCTTGATATCTACGTCTGTTACTCCGGCAAAGAAGCAACGGAAAAGAGAAGAAATCAACTTTTTATTAATAAAGGCAATCTGAAATTCGAAGATGAGGCCAAAGCCTATGGGTTGGACGCTACGGCTTATTCAACCGTGGGTGCATTTTTCGATTATGACCTCGATGGTGATCTGGATATGTATTTATTGGCTACTAATGTTAAAGTTATCAGGGGCATGCAATTCGATCAGGGGCGAAATAACGTTGATCCCTATGCCGGCGACAAATTATTCAGAAATGAGGGTGGCCATTTTACTGATGTGACGGAAAAATCAGGAATACTATCCAATTCGCTGGGGTACGGACTTGGAGTTGTCATATCGGATATAAACAAAGACGGCTGGCCTGATATCTATGTAACAAATGATTATATCGAACCCGATTATCTGTACATAAACAACAGGGACGGAACTTTCACCAATAAACTCACCGAATATGTTCAACACATATCACTATCTGCAATGGGTTGCGATATAAATGATTTTAATAACGATACCTGGCCGGACATTTTTACTGCCGATATGTTGCCAGAAGACAATACCCGTCAAAAACTTCTTTTCGTACCCGAAAACTATGTGGATTATGCGATGAATGTTATGCAGGGTTTTTATCACGCAACACAACGCAATATGCTTCAACTGAACAATGGGAATGGGACGTTCAGCGAAATCGGTCAGCTGGCTGGTGTTTCAAATACTGACTGGAGCTGGTCCCCACTTATTGCCGATTTTGATAATGACGGATGGAAGGATTTATTCGTGTCCAACGGGTATTTTAAGGATTACACCAATCGGGATTTTTTAAAGTTCAAAAGGGACTATTATATGCAACAGGCAAGAATTAAGGAGAAAGCGGATACCTTCCAACTTGTGAGCTTCATGCCATCTACACCCGTTCACAATTATATTTTTAAAAATAATAAAGACTTAACTTTTAAGGATAAAAGCTTCGAATGGGGCTTTGAGAAAAAAGGATTCTCCAACGGAGCTGCTTATGCAGATCTTGATAATGACGGAGATCTGGATCTTGTAGTCAATAACCAGAACGAAACCGCATCAATATACAGAAACATGTTGCGTGAATCGAATCTACCTTCAACCAATTATATTACTATTCAGTTACATGGAGCTGATAAGAACACTTCAGGGCTGGGGAGCAAAGTATATGTTTATACACGCTATGGTGCGCAATATGCTGAGCAGTCACCAACACGTGGTTTTCAGTCCTGCGTCAGCAATAAGATCCATTTTGGATTAGCTGATATTGATATTATTGATTCAATCAAAATAGAATGGCCACGAGGGAAAATCAGCATTTTGAAAAATATTAAAGCCAACCGGTTGATTACAATAACGGAGGAGGGTGAGAAAAAGAAAGCAGCTGCCGTTACCTCAGCCGGGAAAATATTTTCACCCGTAGATTCACCCATAAACTATGAACACAAGGAGTTTGGATCGAATGACTTTATCCGTCAGCCCCTGATGAAGAATATGTTGTCGCCCTGCGGACCGATAATGGCGGTGGCTGACATCAACGGTGATAAACTGATGGATGTTTATGTAGGTGGGACAAAAGAGAACCCCGGGAAACTCTATATTCAATCACCTGATGGATCTTTTAAAGTTTCGCCCGATTTTAATTTCAAGGAAGACTTTGAATGTACGGATGCGGATGCCATATTTTTTGATGCCGATAATGATGGGGATATGGACTTGTATGTCGTCAGCGGTGGTTATCATGAATATAATAAAAATGATAAGGCCCTTCAGGATCGGTTATATTTGAACAATGGGAAGGGCAAATTCACAAGGGCAACAGACGCCCTCCCGAAGATGATCGGCTCAAAATCCTGTGTACGCGCTGCAGATATCGACGGAGACGGAGATCTTGATCTTTTTGTGGGCGGACGCGTGATGCCCGGCGAATACCCGATGCCTCAGCAAAGTTATATTCTAATAAACGATGGATCGGGTCACTTTAAAAATGTTGCGCCATCCTACCTTCCCGATCTGAACCAAGGAGGTATGATTACTGATGCGGTATGGGTTGATCTCAATAAAGACTCGTTTCCGGATTTGATTACCGTGGGAGAATTTATGCCCGTTCGTGTTTTTATTAATGATCATGGAAAAAAATTCAGGGAAGAAACCAAATCCTGGTTTGACCTCCCCGAAGGAGGATTCTGGAATAAAATAGCGGCAGCCGATCTTGACCATGATGGCAATATCGACCTGATTGTTGGAAATTTTGGAACAAATTCTCAATTGAAAGGCTCAACCAAAGAACCAATCGAATTTACATTTAAGGATTTTGATAATAATGGAACGGTTGATCCTATCCTGACATATTATATTCAAAACCAGTCATATCCTTTTGCAAGCCGTAACCAGCTGTTGGATCAGATTAATAGCCTTCGCGGAAAATTCCCGGACTTCAAATCCTACTCCACTGCGAGGATTTCTGATATTTTCTCAGCCCAGGATTTAAAAACAGCCTCCAAACTGTCCGCAACTGAATTAAGAACAGTTTTCTTTAAAAACACAGGAAGTAAATTTGAAAAACATATTCTTCCCATTGAGGCTCAGTTTGCTCCCGTTTATGCGATAGAAATTCTGGATTACAACAAGGATGGTAATCCGGATTTTATTCTCGCGGGGAATCAAAGTGCAAATTGCGTACGACTTGGAGTGATGGATGCCAACTATGGTCAATTATTTGAAGGTGACGGGAAAGGTAATTTTAAGTACATTCCCCAAGCTGTTTCAGGACTTTCCTTAACAGGGGATGTTAAATCACTAAAAGTATTGACGATTAAGGGTAAACGCTACCTGTTTGCAGGCATTAATAATTTTGGGGTTGTGACCTATAAAATGAATTCAAAATAATTTTGCAGTTTGAAACTGCCGGATTGCTTTCCTGAATTACTTTTTTGATAATCATACCTGGTCTTTCTGGGTATGTATTCCGGACTTTCACAAACAAAATCGGTGAATCATAAAATCAGAATGCACAATACTTTAAGTAGAGACTTTTTTCATATCCTATGATTTTTAGGTGAAACGTTCTTATCTTTTTAATGTATGAACACATGAGCGATCGTTCTTCAGAAATTTTTGAGACCAATTCACCGGAGGAGAATACTTAGCTCGAAAAAGATAAATTGTAAGCTTAATTAAATTTATTAAGTTGGCGGTTTATATTTTATAATATCTTTAGACATGAAAATTCGAATCATACTGGCAGCGCTTTTACTATTTTTAAATTCTCAATTATCTGCCCAGACTCCCTTATTTAAGTTACTTTCTCCCTTGGAGACGAATATTCGGTTCAGCAACGATATTAATGAGTCTGAAAATCTCAATGTACTTGCGTATGAATATTTTTATAATGGCGGTGGGGTAGCGGTGGGAGATATTAATAATGATGGACTGCCTGATCTGTTTTTTACAGGGAACATGAAGCCTAATAAACTTTACCTGAACCTTGGGAACATGAAGTTTAAGGATATTACAAATGAAGCCTGTCCCGATCTTAAAGGGAGAATCGGAGGTTGGAAAACCGGGGTGACAATGGCTGATGTAAACGGGGATGGCTTACTGGATATTTATGTGTGTTATTCCGGCAAAGTTAATGACGAGATGCGAAGGAACCAGCTCTTCATTAACCAGGGTAATCTAAAGTTTAAGGAACAGGCAAAAGCATATGGACTGGATGATAAAAGTTACAGTACCCAGGCTGTATTTTTTGATTATGATAATGACGGTGACCTGGATATGTTTCTTTTAAATCATAGTGTCAAGAAAATTGACAATATGGAGTTTGCCAGATACAGAAATGAGGTTGATGAATTGGCCGGAGCTAAATTATATGAAAACAAAAATAATCATTTCACTGATGTTACAGCGAAGGCAGGATTAAAACAAAATCCAATGACCTTTGGATTAGGAGTCTGCGTTGCAGATATCAATAAAGATGGCTTTCAGGATATTTATGTTTCCAACGATTACAATGAGCCTGATTATTTATATATTAATAATGGCAATGGTACTTTTACCGATAAATCCCAGGAATATCTGAGGCACTTATCCCAGTTTTCGATGGGGGTTGACATTGCCGATTTTAACAATGACGGATTACCCGATATCATATCGCTCGATATGATGCCAGAAGATAACCACCGGCAAAAACTATTGCAGTTACAGGAAAACTATGAGTCTTTTGAATTGATGCAAAATCAGGACTTATACAAACAGTATATGCGAAACATGCTCCATCTAAATAATGGTGACGGGACCTTCAGTGAAATTGCCAGGCTTGCGGGTGTATCAAGTACTGATTGGAGTTGGTGCCCTCTTTTCGCTGATTTTGATAATGATGGCTATAAAGATTTGTTTATTACCAATGGCTATTTGCGTGATTATACGAATAAAGACTTTCTGCGTTACTGGGGCGATTATAAAGTTAAAAAGGCTGTTGACCGGGAACCTACGCAATTGATGGATCTGATTAAGGCGATGCCTTCTACAATTTTACCCAATTATATTTTCAGAAATAATCATGATCTTACCTTTTCCAACATGCAAAACGAATGGGGCTTTGCTAAGCCTGCGATTTCAAGTGGGGCAGTTTATGCAGATCTGGACAATGATGGCGATTTGGATTTGGTGATTAATAACATAAATGAACCTGCCACAATTTACAAAAATATGAGCCGTGAAACCTCTGCCTCTTCCTACCTGGCAATTAAGTTAACCGGAAAAGGTGCAAATACAAATGCAGTTGGTTCCAAAGTATATTTGTATACAAATGGGAAAATGCAATACCAGGAGGTAAATCCAAACAGAGGTTATTTGTCGTGCGTTTCTACCGTACTGAATTTTGGATTGGGTAACTTAAGTAAAGTTGATTCGATGAGGATTGTATGGCCAGATAATTCAATACAGAAAATGACAAATATTGCCTGTAATAAAAAATTAGTCATTACACAGAATGCAGAAAAAAAACCGTTTAAGGAGAATTCTCCTGTAAATCGTTCAGAATTATTTACCAAAGTCAAAAGTGTTATTAACTATAAGAACGAGGCATCAACAGTGAATGACTTTAAACGGCAGCCGTTAATGCCGTTTATGTATTCAAAAACGGGTCCTGTTATTGCGAAGGGAGATGTAAACAATGACGGACGTGAGGATCTGTTTGTCAGTGGAGACATCAATCAGCCGGGTAAAATATATGTGCAAAAACCGGACGGGAAGTTTGAAGTTCAGGGAATTAATATTGGGGATGAGAATACTTCTTCCATCTCTTCAGCTCTGTTTTTTGATGCGAATGGAGATGGGTTTTCCGACCTGTATATTGCCAAAGGGGGTTATTCGTATTGGGAATCAAACACTCAGGCTTTGCAGGATGAATTATATCTGAATGATGGAAAGGGGAATTTCAGTTTGGCAGTGGGACTATTACCTGATCTAAGTGCCAGCAGCAAGTCATGTGTTCGTCCATGTGATTTTGATAACGATGGGGATATTGATTTATTTGTTGGCGGAAGGATTGTTCCTGGTAAATATCCTGCTACACCCCGAAGCTATTTACTGGTTAATAACGGCAAGGGGCGATTTACCGTTGCTGAGATCCCTTTTGCCTATGACGGAATGGTTACTGATGCACAATGGGTCGATGTAAATAATGATGGACGAAAAGATCTGATCTTATGTGGTGAGTTTATGCCCATTAAAATATATCTAAATACATTGAATGGATTTGTTGATAAAACAGAAGACTTCTTCAAGGAACCTGCCAATGGTTTTTGGAATACCCTTTGTGTGGCAGATGTGGATGGCGATGGAAAAAAAGATATCATTGCAGGGAATCTCGGATTGAATTCACCTATACAGGTTGCTGATTCTATACCTGCTGAAATGATCTATGCAGACTTTGATGGAAATGGTTCAATAGATCCATTCCTGAATTTTTATATTCAGGGGAAGAGTTATCCCTATGTAAGCAGGGATGAATTAAATGAACAGATCAGGGGAATGCGCAAACGGTTCTCCTCGTATAAAAACTATGCCGATGCCACTATGAAAGAAATTTTAACACCGCAAGAAATGACCAATTCAAGCCGGCTTTTTATGAATGAATCACGTACGGTTTGTTTTTTGAATAAGGGTGATAAATTTATCAAATCGATATTGCCATTGCAGGCTCAGTTTTCTATGGTTAACAAAATAATTAGTGGTGATTTTAACCACGATGGGAAAATTGATCTGCTATTATTTGGTAATCACACTGATAATCGTTTGAAAATTGGAAGTATAGATGCGAATTATGGTTGTCTGCTTTGCGGAGATGGGAAAGGGAAATTTGAATATGTCACCCAACCTGCCTCTGGTTTATCCGTAAAGGGAGATGTAAAGGCAGCTGAAGAAATAACTATAGCCTGGAAAAAATATATTATTATCGGCATATCGGGTAGTGAATTAAATTTCTATGAAGAAAACTAAAATGAAAACGAAATTAATATTCATCTTATTTTTTTATTGTGGCTTTGTAAATGCTCAAAATAACAAACCCTTACCAGGTTATCTGGAACTGCAGCCTCATATTCTCTCACTGTCAATGGTAATGATGCATGATGTTGTCAATCCACCGGCAGCAAGTCGTTTTTATAATTATGCGCTATTAGGCGCCTATGAGATTGTATGCCAATACAATCCCTCAATTGTCCCTTTAAGTTCATTGATAAAAAATTATACTCCATTTAAAATTGAGATGGATAAACGGATGTATGATCATCGCATTGCTGCGGTGTTGTGTATTCTTGAAACCGGTAAAAAGATGTTGCCATCGGGTTTTATGCTGCAGGAGTCTGAGGACAAATACCTTCAGATTTTAAAGAAAAACAGGGTTGCTCAAAAGATTATAGACGCATCGCTTCAGGTAGCAGATCTTATGTCCGAAAGTATTGTTTCGTATGCAAAAACAGACGGTTATTCAACGCTGAGTTCAAGGTTACGCTATACCCCTTTGAGAGGGGATGGATTCTGGTATCCTACACCTCCTGCCTATATGGAAGCAGTTGAACCTCAGTGGAAAACTGTCAGACCAATGCTTATCGATTCCAGTAATCAGTTTGTTCCTATTCCCCCCGTCTCGTTTAGTAAGGATAGCAGCAGCACTTTCTATAAATTGGCAAAAGAAGTTTATAACATCTCTAAATCTATAACACCCGAACAGCTTGAAATGGCTTCCTTCTGGGATTGTAATCCCTTTGTAGTTAGTACTTCGGGCCATATGATGATAGGATTTAAAAAAATTAGTCCCGGAGGACACTGGATGAACATTGCAAGTGTTGCCGCAAAAACTGCAAAGCTTAATTTTGACAGTGTTATCGTAGTTCATGCAATGGTTTCTATGACTCTGGTGGATGCTTTTATAAGTTGCTGGGACGAAAAATACAGAAGCAACCGCATACGTCCGGAAACCTATATTAATAAATATATTGATATAAAATGGCAACCGCTATTGCAGACACCCCCTTTCCCGGAATATACCAGTGGGCATAGTGTAATCTCAACTGCTGC
Organism: uncultured Bacteroidia bacterium; assembly: GCA_903918045.1. GTDB lineage: Bacteria > Bacteroidota > Bacteroidia > Bacteroidales > Prolixibacteraceae > JAAFHB01. Next base: position 39,683 of record CAIXCY010000079.1, on the reverse strand, counting down.
GGCCGAGGTGCTTACTTATTTATTAGGGAATGAATTTTATTTTGTCGATGATTCAGAAGAAATTTTTGAGTTAAAATCCAGGCCGTTTAATTCATTTAGGGAAGCTGCTGCCGAAGCTGCAATCTCCCGTTTTTATGGAGGTATTCATTATATGGATGGAATAGAAAACGGACAAAAACAAGGCGCTTTGGTGGGGCAATGGATCGTACAAAAGTTAAGTCAGAAGGCGATTAAAAAGAAAGGATCATACTAACGGTTCAACTTATCGTTTGGCGGAAACATAAATCGACAATTTTAATTAGTGGATTAAAGATATTCAGATATCAATATTCAAAACAAACTACAAAACAATTTTCGTGAATTTACAACCTCTGGATATAGGTATAGTGATCGGATATTTGGTCCTGACACTTCTCATAGGTTTTCTGGTCTCAAATCGGGCCAGTAAAAATCTGGATTCATATTTCCTGGGCGGAAGACGCATCCCCTGGTATATTCTTGGAATATCCAATGCTTCGGGGATGTTTGATATTACAGGTACGATGTGGTTTGTCTCTATTCTTTTTATTTATGGACTTAAAGGGGCGTGGTTACCCTGGATGTGGCCTATCTGGAATCAAATCTTTTTAATGGTTTTTATGGCTTCATGGTTGCGGCGGTCTAATGCCATGACCGGAGCTGAATGGTTAAAGACCAGATTCGGAGAGGAGCGTGGTGGGCGGTTATCTCATATTATTGTTGTCATCTTTGCAATTATCAGCGTTATTGGGTTTATTGCTTATACTTTTTCGGGGATTGGTAAGTTTGCTACCTCCTTTTTCCCCTGGGACCTTACTATGGAGATCGGACCACGGATTATCTCTTCGGAAAATATGTATGCTTTGCTAATTATCGGGTTTACGACCTTGTATACCATTAAGGGTGGCATGTACAGTGTTGTAGCTACAGAAATTATGCAGTACCTCGTAATGATCATCTCTTGTATTCTGGTTGGTGTGATTGCTATAAATCTGGTTACTCCCGAACAGTTGAATGCCGTAATTCCGGCAGGTTGGAAAGATCTGTTTTTTGGATGGAAACTAAACCTCGACTGGAGCAACCTGATTCCTTCTGTTAAGAGTAAAATTTCGGCCGATGGGTATGAATATTTTTCCATACTCTTTATGATAATGGTCTTTAAGGGAATCTTAACAAGTATTGCAGGACCGGTTCCGAGCTATGATCTTCAGCGAATTCTTTCAACTAAGAGCCCACGGGATGCCGCCAGGATGACCGGATTTACCTCTTTGGTATTGTTTTTTCCCCGTTTCTTAATGGTCGCCGGGATAACGGTTTTGGTTTTGGTTTACTTTAGTCCGAAACTTAATTCGATGGGTTCCGCGATTGATTTCGAAATGATTCTCCCTTATGCGGTAAGCAATTTTATTCCAACAGGCTTACTTGGGCTGTTGCTTGTCGGATTGATTGCAGCATTTATGTCAACCTTTTCAGCTTATGTAAATGCTGGTCCAGCCTATATTGTAAATGATATCTATAAAAAATTCATTAACCCTGATGCCTCAAGCCAAAAATATATTCACCTAAGCTACTGGGTTTCATTTATACTTGTCATCATCGGCGTTATCTTCGGTATGTTTATCAGTTCGATTGATTCTGCCACCAAATGGATCGTCTCTTCCCTGTACGGAGGTTATACTGCTGCGAATGTTCTCAAATGGATTTGGTGGCGGTTTAACGGATATGGCTATTTCTGGGGAATGCTTACTGGGCTTGCAGCATCTTTGTTTATCCCATTGTTTTTCCCTGAAGCCTCTGCGTTGAATACCTTCCCGGTAATCTTGCTGATCTCATCGGTGGGATCCATTGCAGGTAGCCTGCTTACTGAACCGGATAACGAAGAGGTCTTAAAGAAATTTTATTCCTCAGTCCGTCCATGGGGTTTTTGGGAGCCAATATACAGAAAAGTAAAAGCCGAAAATCCACTTTTTAAGAAAAATGGGGACTTTGGACGCGATATGATGAACAGTGTCGTAGGAATTGCGTGGCAAATGTCGATGCTTGTAATGCCTATCTACCTGGTTATCCGCGAATACATGTCATTGTCTGTGGCCTTTGCTGTATTTATGGTGACGACTATTTTTCTTAAGTATTACTGGTACGACCGGCTGGAAGATTGGTGATTTCTATATCTGGGGTTAAGTTTTTAAATTTTTTTACCTATTAATCGATTAATAAGAGATTAATTTCGTATGTTTGATTGTTGATTGAGGTTTTTTAACAGTTAAACAGGTAGAAAATGAGGAATTGGTCAATCCTTTTATTAGGACTGATTTTAATGGTTTTACACTCTTACAAAACTTCTTCTCAGAATTTATTTCATTCGGGGCTCTTGTTTACGGCCGCACCCAATCCTAAGGAGGAGCGCACAACGCTTGATCTTACAGCTAATTCCCTGATAACTGCGCGTAATAAATTTAACCTGGAGTTTGATATGGCGATGTGGAGTCGCGATCAATTTGGTTATGTTTTCAGAATATTTGATAAGGAACATCATAATATTGACCTTGTTTACATCCCGGAAAGCAGTACACTCGCTATTTTAAAACTTGTTGTAAATGGCTTACCGACAACCATTAATATCCCGCTTGCAGAAAAGGACCTGGTCCGCAATAACTGGCTTCATCTTGTGTTATCCTTTGATTTAAAGCACAATAAAATCAGTGTTGAGCTGGGTAACCGGCTTATAAATGATGACAAGGTTGATTTAAGTGGATTCAGAAGGCTAAACATCTGTTTTGGGGCTAATCACTCCATCTACTATCCCACTACTGATGTACCACGCATGGCCATACGGAATATTCGCACAAGTGATTACAATAATAAATCTACACATAACTGGTTGCTTAATGAATCGGACGGTGAGCATGCATCTGATCTGGTAGGCAACCTTTCGGCCAAAGTTAATAGTCCTGCCTGGTTGATTAACAATCACTTCTTTTGGACAAAAAAGGATGAATTAAAGTTGGAAGCCTCCTCAGGAGTCGCTTTTGATACCGCTCAGAACCGGATTCTCTTCGTTGGAAAACACAAAATTATAGCTTACGATATTGTAAATTCAGAGACGACGATCCAAAATGTCGTTAATGCGAAACCATCGGTTTTAAAATCAGAATCCTATTACTATTCATATTCAGCCAGGAAGATATTTTGTGTAGGAACTGTACCCAATGAAGTGAATGTTTATGATGAACATACCAATACATGGGGGAGGGCTCTAGCTGGCTCTTCGGCTATCCAGTCTGCTAATTCAACCTTTTTTCTCAATGATAATGCTGATGCGGCATATTCACTTGGAGGTTATCACAACTACAGGTATTATGATTTTCTGATGAAATATAGTTTTTGGGAGAAGAGTTGGCGACAGGTTTTGCTTCGGGGTGACCGGTTAGTTCCAAGGTCGTATGCGGCGATCACAAAATGGGGGAAACCTGGCGAATATTTGATTTTTGGGGGTTATGGAAATAATTCCGGGCAACAGGAGCTTGGTCCTCAGTGTCTTTATGATCTCTATCGTTTAAATACCAATGATTCAACGCTGGAGAAGAAATGGAATATCGAAAATGTGACCGAGAATTTTATTCCAATGGGGTCAACTACTGTTCCCGAGCCAACACCGTCGCTCTACGTACTTGGATTTCCCCCGTTTTTAAACGGAACTTATCTGAAACTTTACCGGATTTCACTCGAAAAGCCTGAATATTCGGCGGTGAGTGATACCATGCATTTCTATTTTGACGAGGAGCGTTCAAAGGCAACACTCTCATATTTTGAGAAAACGCACGAGTTTTTTGCAGTTGTTAAATCACCTTCCGGAGACGATTCAACGAATTATAAGATTTTCACACTTAACTATCCACCGGTTAACCGATCGAAACTGGCAATTACATTTAAGACCGTTTTATCAAATCCGGGAAACTGGATAATAAAGGTTTTCTGGATGATTGGTGCCCTTTCCCTGCTATTTATTTACCTCCTTATTTTACTTCTTCGTGAACTTCATTCGGCAGAGGAGAGTATGGAGGATGATCAGAAATTAAATTATCTGGTGAATAAAAAAGTGCCTGTCCGGGTAGAAAATCCCGATAAAAAGCAGGTGACTCTCCCATATTGTAACGCGATTTACCTGTTTGGAGAGTTCCGTATTTATGATTCAGAAGGAGTAGATATAAGTTCGCGTTTCCCGACTAAGTTACGACAACTCTTCCTTTCGGTTTTACTTCTTGGGACTGAAGAAAAAGGGATTACAAATGAAAAATTAAATGCCATACACTGGACCTACCACTCTCCCGAAAGTGCAAAGAATAACCGGAATGTGAATATTAAAAAATTGCGGGATATCCTCTCGACCATGAACGGAGTTCAGCTTATTCATACGGATGGAGCATGGAAGTTGAAACTAAGTATGGAAGTTTTTTGTGATTATACTTATCTCCAAAAAAAGATGAGCGGCGATTTTCAGCCCCTTACACGGGAAGAATTCGAAAAAATAATCCTGGTTCTGGCTCAGGGGATTTTTGTAGCTGACGAACGCACCCCTTGGCTTGATCCCTTCAACAGCCACTTTCTTACCTCTTTACTCGATTATCTCTTCCTGCTTACCGACTCTTTTGAAAAAGATAAAAATCCGGAAGCAATTTGCCGGATTGCCGATCTTATCTTAAAATCAGATACGTTAAATGAAGAGGCCTTTAAATTAAAAATTGAAGCCTTAATAAAACTGAAAAACCATAATCAGGCATTTTTCGATTACACCTATTTCACCAAAGGATATGAAAAGATGTATGGCATTCCGTTCCCACAGAGCTTCAAATCCTTTATTCGGAAAGAGGAGTGAGAGCGTAAAATTAACGTCTTTTAGAAGTTATTCCGTTAATTCCCCCCTATTCCATGTTGCAGGAAATTTCTATCTTTGCCCCCTATGAGTATTCAGTTGAAATTTATAACTCTTGTTGCGCTGCTGTTTGCCTATGGTTTAACCACTGCTCAAAATCGTAATTATGGAGGTGGTAGTTCTTCGGGGCAATCCCGGAGCCAGGGAGGTAAGGGGAAGGGAAAATCCTCCGCTCCGAAGGATACAGTTGTATTTAAAATGAAGGTATTTCAATTACAGGACGGTTATTCACGGCTAAAGGATAGCCGGCTGGATACTGTGTTTGCAGATTTTCAGACCTATAATCCGGCATTAAAGCACTCAATTTCAGCTCAGACTCTCGGAAATCTGGGGAGCTCAACACAAAGCAACGATTACTTCCAACGATCATTCGATTCAAATGAGTTCTTATTCCTTCGCAATTATAAAGATTATTCAGTATTTCCGAAGGATATTCACTTCTACAATACCACAAAGCCGTTTACACTACTCGAATATGGTCAATGGTTTAATAACAAACCAAAGGGGGAGTCCTGGTTACATGTCTTTCAGACACAAAATATCAACCCGTCATTAAATTTTGGATTCTCGTTTAATTCAATAGCTTCTCAAGGGAAATACCTTACCCAGGAGGCAAAGGATAATTCGCTCAATCTCTTTGCCAGTTATAATGTCGATCGCTACGATTTGTGGTTTATTATTGGAAAGAATAAATCGACCAATCAGGAAAACGGGGGGTTATTAATGCCAACTGATATTCAAAATCCGGATCTGAAACCTGAAAATATCCCGGTCTGGTTCAACGGCACTGGCGCAGAGACGAATAATACTTTTGGGGTTATAGCCCATCAGTATAAGTTTGGCAAGTGGATCAAGGTGAAAGAGAAAGATGAAGAATTTCAAAAGTTCATCCCCCGGTTTACAATCATGCACACACTTGAATTTACAGATAATTCACGCTATTTTCATGAGGTTGAGCCAAATCCATATTTTGACTTTACAGATTCCAGAGGAAGGGTTTATTTTTATGGAACCGCCCATCAACCCTATATCAATTCACAAACCGGGACCGTTGCAATGCCTGCAACCCAGGATAAAACCGGGATGAAGCGAATTACAAATTTGTTTTACCTCAAAGGGGTGGAGGCGCCGGACCGAAAATATACGTTTGGAAAACAGGCCTATATCGGAAATGATTTAATCAGTCTCTATTATCCCCGGGAGGCGTTAATTTATACGCCGGGTCTTATGATGCCTCCTTTGGGGCTTACCCAATCGAAAAGCCTCTCAAACACCTTTGTAGGTGGTTCAATCTTCCAGTCAAGCGCCAAATTCCTGAACTGGAATGGTTCCGGAAGGTATTATATTCAGGGATATCGGGCAGGGGATTTTGATCTCTCCGGAAATATCGATAAACCAATCAGAACCTCGAAAGACACCTCATTTGTCCGGCTCAACGGTCGGATGACCAATACGAGCCCCGACTATTTTTATAACCATTATTACTCCAACCACTTTACCTGGGAGAATAATTTCAATAAGACCTACGAGTTAATGGTCGGAGCTGCCTATGACAGACCATACAGAAGGTTAAAATTCGGATTTAAATACTCCATTGTCAGCCGGTTTATGTATTGGAATGAAGCCTCGCTACCCGCGCAGGCAACCTCAGAGTTTTCAGTGGCTCAGATTTTTGTACGAAAAGATTTTAAATTCGGTCCCCTGAACCTTCAGAATTCGGTGATGTATCAGAAATCCACAACCGATAAATTTATCCATATTCCTGAAGTATCAACCCGGAATACGGTCTTTTTGGCAGGGAACGTTGCAAGAGTTCTTGCTACCCAAATAGGTTTCGATTTGCGTTATGATACTGGTTATTATGCCGATTATTATAGTCCGGCACTGGGGATGTTTTATGTGCAGCACACTGAAAAGATTGGAAATTTTCCATGGCTGGATCTCTTTGTCAACCTCAAATTAAAAAGGACGCGCTTTTATGTGAAGTACACAAATCTGGGTACAAAGATCAACAGGAAAGGCTATTATACCACTCCAGGTTATGCTGAACAGATCTCAACTCTTTCATTTGGATTGTCGTGGACATTTTATAACTAGACCCACGGATTTAGGCTTTAGTAACCTCCCCGGAGGTTACTGAGCGGTAAATCTGATTGAATTCAGAGAGAATCATAGCCGTAGCACCCCAGATAAAGATTGAATCGATATCGTATCCGGGTACATTAAAATTCCCACGCAACGTGATCACCTCTTTGGTCCGGAATGTTTTAGGATGCAACAATTTTTCAATTGGAACAATAAGCAACTCATCAACTTCACTTTCCTCGATTTTAAAGTTGGGCCGGGTATGGCACCAGCCAATGAAAGGATTAATAGTGAAATTACTGACCTGAACATAGATTGGGGTGAGGGCTCCGATTATCTCAAGTTGGTCGGAGCAGACCCCCACCTCTTCGAAAGACTCACGAAGCGCCGTCTGAATCAAATTTTGATCTGTTGGTTCAAATCGTCCGCCGGGAAATGCAATTTGTCCGCCGTGGTTTCTCATCCCGGCAGGTCGCCTGATTAAACAGGTCTGTATTGAACCATCATCTAAAGGGAAAAGGATAATTAGGACACTACTCTGAATGATATTTTGTTTACCCGCTTCAGGGTAGAGTTCGCGACCAACAGGAAGCATCAGGCGATGGGCATCCTCCCCCGGCAGTGTTTTCTGAAGCGCCTCTTTTAAGCTGTTTTTAAGAATTCTCATTATCCTCATGCCGGTATTGAATATCTCTCACATTCAGCTGCATATAGGTTTTACCACGGTATTCATTTTCAGTTACGGAATAACAAATATCGAAAGGTAATGAGCGTTTGATCACATCAAGATGGTCCGATTGTGAAAAGGCAATCCCCGAAAACACGGCTGATGAGCGGTTGGCCTCCATTAGATCGAGTTTCAGATGCTCATTGTTTTTTCCTACCAGCCGGCTTGTTCCGTAATCCATAACATTCTCGGTAAGGAAAACCGGCATCATATTATGTGGTCCGTAAGGTTCAAATTGATTCAGGAGTTTAAGGAATTTAGGGGAAAGATCTGATAAAGAGATTTTTGCGTCAATTTCGATCGTCTGCTTTTGCTGTTCTTTTGAAATTGTATCCCTCACAACCTGTTCAAAGCGGCGCGAAAATTCGGCGACATTCTCCAGCTTCATCGAAAGACCGGCAGCATACATATGACCTCCATAGGACTCAAGCAGATCGGAACAAGCGCTGATCGCTTCATATAAATCAAATTCGGCTACTGATCTTGCCGATCCTGTAGCAAGGCCATTCGACTCGGTGAGTACCACGGTTGGCCGGTAATAATGCTCGGTTAATCTCGAAGCTACGATCCCGACAACCCCTTTGTGCCAGTCACGGTTATAAATAACGGTACTGACCCTCCCTTCGTAAAATTCACTTTTCTCAATAATGTCCAAAGCCTCCTGCGTAATTTCCCGGTCCAATGTTTTTCGGATTTCATTGTAGGAATTAATTTCAATACCCAGGTCCTCAAGCTCTTTGGCATCTTTGGCAAGGAGGATGGCCACCGATTTTTTACCATGCTCAATCCTTCCTGAAGCATTTAACCGCGGGCCGATCTTAAAGACGATATCGTTGATTTTAAATTCGCCGACCATCCCGGCATATTTGATGATCGTTTTTAGTCCGATGGATGGGTTTGAATTTAGCTTTTGCAGACCATAATAGGCTAAAACACGGTTCTCTCCAGTTAACGGAACAATGTCAGAGGCAATACTAACGACTACTAAATCAAGTAATTCCATAGCAACTTCTTCGGGAATTCCCTGATTGATACAATAAGCCTGTATGAGTTTGAAACCAACTCCGCAACCCGAAAGTTCCTTGTATGGATAGTTGCAGTCGGGCTGTTTTGGATCGAGAACAGCCACAGCATCCGGAACGATTGCGTCAGGATTGTGGTGATCACAAATGATAAAATCGATGCCCAGCTCTTTGGCATAACTAATTTTGTCATTTGCCTTAATTCCACAATCCAAAACAATTACCAGTGAAAAGCTGTTTTGAGCTGCGTAGTCGATACTGATTCGGGATATTCCGTAACCTTCCATATAGCGATCCGGGATATAATAATCTATATTGGTTAGCCGGCTTCTTAGAAAAGAGTACATTAATGCGACCGAAGTGGTGCCGTCAACATCATAATCCCCATAAACCATCACCTTCTCATCATTGTCAATAGCCTGTTTAATACGGGCTACAGCCTTATCCATATCTTTCATCAGAAAGGGATCGTGAAGGTCAGATAACTTGGGACGGAAAAAAGAACGGGCCTCTGCAAACGTCTTTATTCCACGTTGGATAAGTAAGTTAGCAATCGCTATATCTATATTTAACGCTGCAGACAAATGTTTAAGGTCGTTGTTATCAGCAGGTTTCTTTACTTTCCACGATTTTTGCATACTTACTTCTTAATTGAGGCTAACAATCTAAATATTTTCCTCAAATATACTAAAAAGTAGCTATTTCCAAAAGGATAACTTTTTGTACCTTTGCACATATTTTTCGAATAACTGAAGGTAAACATTTAAAATGAGCAATATAGATTTAAGCGAACAGGAATTGATCCGGCGCGGTTCTTTGCAGAAGCTGCGTGATCTCGGGATCAATCCTTACCCGGCGAATGAGTTTAAAATCAATACTAACGCTAACCAGATACTAACTACTTTCAATCCAGAAATCCCTAATCTTCAGGAGGTCGTATTTGCCGGAAGATTGATGAGTCAGCGTATCATGGGCAAGGTGTCGTTCGGTGAACTTCAGGATGAAACAGGCCGGATTCAGATCTATATAAGCCGTGACGAGATCTGCCCTGGGGAGGATAAAACCCTTTACAATGAGGTGTTTAAAAAACTCCTGGATATTGGTGATATCATTGGCGTAATGGGGTATGTTTTTGTTACCCAGATGGGTGAAACTACGATTCATGTGCGGGAATTTGTTTTACTAAGCAAGTCGATTAAACCGCTCCCTGTGGTTAAGGAGAAGGACGGAAAGACTTTTGATGCTTTCACTGATCCTGAACAGCGATATCGTCAGCGCTATCTCGATCTGATTGTTAATCCGCATGTTAAGGAGGTTTTTCTGAAACGGACCAAAATCATTAATCAGATGCGCGAATTATTCAACGAGCGCGGATATATTGAAGTTGAAACACCTATTTTACAACCTATTCCGGGTGGCGCTTCCGCCCGCCCATTCATAACTCATCATAATGCACTCAATATGCCGCTCTATCTCAGGGTTGCAAACGAATTGTATTTGAAACGATTGATCGTTGGAGGATTTGAGGGAGTCTACGAATTTTCGAAGGATTTTAGGAACGAGGGGATGGACCGCACCCACAATCCTGAATTTACAGTTATGGAGATCTACGTCGCTTACAAGGACTATAACTGGATGATGGATTTTACCGAGGAGATGATCGAGCGCGTCGCTCTGGCACTTCATGGCAAAACCAGTGTTACTGTTGGGGAGAAGGAAATTGATTTTAAGCGCCCTTTTAAACGGATCACGATGTTCGATTCGATAAAAGAACATACGGGCTTCGATATTTCGGGAATGGATGAAGATGGTTTGCGTGAAGTGTGTAAAAAAACGGGTGTTGAGTATGACAACACCATGGGAAAAGGAAAATTAATAGATGAGATCTTTGGTGAGAAATGCGAAGGTCATTATATACAACCCACTTTTATCACCGATTATCCTGTTGAGATGTCACCGCTGTGCAAGAAGCACCGTGATAATCCGGATCTTACCGAAAGGTTTGAGCTGATGGTAAACGGCAAAGAGTTATGTAACGCTTATTCTGAGCTGAATGATCCGATCGATCAGCTTGATCGTTTTCAGGAGCAGCTCCGTCTCTCAGAAAAGGGGGATAATGAAGCAATGTTTATCGATATGGATTTTGTACGGGCGCTCGAATACGGCATGCCACCTACTTCCGGAATGGGAATCGGAATAGACAGGCTTACAATGCTTATGACCAACTCGGTGTCAATCCAGGATGTCCTGCTCTTTCCGCAGATGAAACCTGAAAAAAGGGCAGAAGAGGATCCAGCCGAAAAATATATCGAGCTTGGAATTCCTTATGAATGGGTCGAGGTATTGATGAAAATGGGGTATAAACGGGTTTCACAGCTTAAAGAGGTAAAACCGGGTAAATTATTCAACGATTTATGCGGGTATAATAAAAAAAACCAGCTTGGGCTCCCTAATCCGGCGGCAAACGATGTGTCAAATTGGTTAAATTAATACGTCGCTAAAATGACTGAAATTAACGAGAAAAGCAGGGTTGGCATAATAGGTAGCGGAAGTTGGGCCACTGCGCTGGCCAAGATTCTGATCTATAACTTACCTGAATTGAATTGGTTCATACGCAAAGAGGAGAATATCGAACTGTTTAAAAAGTTTCGTCATAATCCCAACTACCTGCGTTCTGTGGAGTTTGAGATGTCGCGTATAAATTTTTATTCAGATATTAATGAGATTGTCAAAAACTCGGATATCCTTGTCTTTGTGACCCCCTCCGCATTTCTCAAGGATACTTTGAGCCACCTCAAAGTAGATATCGGAGACCGTTATGTGATTTCTGCAATTAAGGGGATTATTCCGGATGACAATCTCGTCGTGGGTGAATTCTTTCATGAGTTTTATGACGTCCCTTTTGATCAGTTTGGAGTTATTGCGGGTCCATGTCATGCCGAGGAGGTTGCCCGCGATCTCCTTTCGTACCTGACTATCGCGAGCCCCGATGTGAAAAGGGCCAGGCAATTTGCGATGTTACTCGAGGGTCCTTCGATCCGTACCCATATCTCGGATGATATCTGGGGAACCGAGTACTCGGCCGTTTTGAAAAATATTATGGCTATCGCCGCCGGTATTTCTCATAGTTTGCGTTATGGTGATAATTTTCAGGCGGTGCTGATGTCAAATGCAATTCAGGAAATTAAGCGGTTTGTCGATACGGTCCACCCAATTACAAGGGATATCAAATCATCGGCATATCTTGGTGACCTTCTGGTAACCGGATATTCTCACTTTTCGCGCAACCGCGCTTTTGGAACCATGATCGGCAAAGGTTATACCGTTCGTTCGGCAATGCTCGAAATGGACATGATTGCCGAAGGATATTATGCCACCAAATGTATTAAAGAACTTAATTTACAGTACCATATCAATATGCCGATTACAGATTCGGTCTATAATATCATTTACGAAAATATCTCGCCGGCTATTGAGATCCGGTTATTAACAGAACATTTGCGTTAATTCAATTTTTTATGAAGAATATTTCATTACACCTGGACAAAGTCTACAGTTTTGTCCCGTCTGAGGAGATTGTAGCCTACAAAGCGGCTGCCGAAAAACAAAATTCAGCACTCCGCGATAAAAGCGGAAAGGGGAACGATTTCCTGGGATGGGTCGACCTTCCATCTTCAATTTCAGAATCGCTGCTCGAAGAGGTTGAAAAAGTCTCCTTAAAACTGCAATCAAAACACCTTGAGGTTTTTGTTGTCATTGGAATTGGAGGTTCCTATCTGGGAAGCAAGGCCGTAATCGATGCCCTTTCAGATTCATTTGCACAGATTAAGGGGAGCTTTGAAGCCCCGTTAGTCCTTTTTGCCGGTCAGAATATCAGCGAGGATTACCTTTTCGAATTACGCGATCTTCTCGACAATAAGGAGTGGGGTTGTGCGATTATCTCCAAATCGGGTACAACCACAGAACCTGCCCTGGCTTTCAGACTTCTGAAACAGGATCTCGAAGATAAATACGGCGTAGAAGAGGCCCGGAAACGAATTATTGCAATAACCGATGAATCCCGTGGCGCCTTAAAAACCCTTGCAAAAGAGGAGGGTTATAAAACATTTGTGATCCCGGATGACGTAGGTGGCCGCTATTCGGTTCTAACCCCGGTAGGATTGATTGCCATTGCCATAGCCGGATTCAATGTCCGCGAACTGGTTAACGGTGCAAAATCGATGGAGCTTGCCTGCGGAGCCGATGTACCGTTTGAGGAAAATATCGCGGCTCAATATGCGGCTGCCCGGAATGCCCTTTACAGGAGTGGCAAAAAGGTAGAGATAATGGTCAATTACAACCCAAAGCTTCACTTCTTCGCAGAGTGGTGGAAACAACTTTATGGTGAAAGTGAAGGAAAAGAGCTTAAAGGGATCTTTCCGGCAAGTGTTGACTTTTCAAGCGACCTTCATTCAATGGGGCAGTATATCCAGGAAGGGGAGCGGATTCTTTTTGAAACCGTTCTCTCTGTCGAAAATGTGAATAACGAAGTGCTCGTTCCGGAAGATAAGGCAGACCTTGATAAACTTAATTTCCTGGCAGGAAAGAGGGTTGACTATGTGAATAAAATGGCAGAACTTGGCACCAGTATTGCCCATGTTGACGGAGGTGTTCCAAATATCCGGATTAGTATCCCTCAATTAAACGAGTATTACCTGGGTCAATTGATCTATTTCTTTGAGATTGCCTGTGGAATCAGCGGGTATATTCTCGATGTTAATCCGTTTGATCAGCCGGGTGTTGAAGCCTATAAGAAGAATATGTTTGCACTGCTTGAAAAACCGGGTTTCGAGAAAGAGACCGCGGAGATTAAGGCGAGGCTGTAATTCAACGAATTTCATGTTAAATGAGGGCCTGACGCCAAGTCAGGCCCTCATTTCGTTTTAGGGTGAGGCGATTTTTAATCGCCCGTTTGGTTATCATAGCGCGATTGCAAATCGCGGGACCCGGTTTGAAAATTTAACTCGTTAATTTCTGCGGTCAAGAAATTATAATCATTTTTCTAAATACCCGAATGATTCTTTATCTTAGTAACCTTGTAAACCCGGGGGATCTTAAATGTAATTTTCCGGCTGGAAAGCTCTGACTATGCAAAAAAAAATCTGCTCTATCTTCCTTTCCTTAATGTTCTGCTCTGTTTTTTTTGCTGCCCAAGCCAATTCCCGGCCCACCGCACTAATGGTTGAATTTCTCCGAAACCCTTCACTGGGGAACGTAAATACTCCGTTCCCCAATTTTTCGTGGATCGTAAATGGCTTGGATTCGCAGAAAACTTATCAGATTCTGGTCTCCACCTCCCGAAAAAAAATTGAAGCAGGTAGTGGCGATTTGTGGGATAGCGGGAAGATATCTTCGAAGGAATCTGTCAATATAACCTATCGAGGGGTGCCGCTAAATCCAAATACATCCTATTTCTGGAGCGTACGAATTGGAACCCGCAAATCAAAATCTCTTTTAATTTCAGACATCCAGGAATTTAAAACCGGAACTTTCGCAGGTGGATCATCTGTGTCGGTAATGCCACTCAGTAAGCACCCGATCCGCCCACGTGTGATTATCCGAAAAAACCTCATTGGAAATTATTTTGCAGATTTTGGGAAAGATGCATTTGGTACTCTAAGGGTTCAGATTAAAAGCCAAAATTCTGATTCAGTGGTGGTTTACCTCGGGGAGAAACTTGAGTCCCCGGATTTTATTAAACGTAATCCCGGCGGGACAATCCGCAGCCGTTTCATCGGTTTGCATATTGACAAGGGAATGAAATGGTATACAGTTTCAATTCCTCATATCCCCCGGAATTCAAAATATCCGGCTATTGTTATGCCTGACTACGTTGGTGAAGTCACCCCCTTTCGCTATTGTGAGATAGAAACCCATTCCCTGCTGACCACCTGCGAGGGGGTGGAGCAGCTGGCGGTGAATTACTACTGGGATGATACTGCGAGTAGTTTTACCTGCCCGGATACAATCCTCAATAATGTCTGGAATTTGTGCAAATGCTCGATTAAAGCGACCTCCTTTTGTGGAGTGTATGTCGATGGCGACAGGGAACGGATTCCTTATGAAGCTGATGCCTATATCAATCAACTTGGCCATTACTGCACAGACCGTGAGTATAGCATGGCCCGCTATTCGAATGAGTACCTGATGTTGAATCCAACCTGGCCTACCGAGTGGATTATGCATTCGGTGATGTTAGCCTATACGGACTACCTCTATACCGGAGATGACAGGTCGTTGCGAAAATTCTATAATGATCTTAAAAATAAGAGTTTAACTGCTCTGGAGCGGGAGGACGGACTTATCAGTACAAAGACAGGGCTTTTGAATGAATCTGTTTTGCACGATATTCATATTCAGCAATCCCTGAAAGACATTGTCGACTGGCCGGCGGATGAGCGTGATGGGAATGAAATGCCAGACGTGAATACGGTTGTTAATGCTTTTCATTATCATTCCCTTAAATTGATGGCACGGGTAGCACAAGCACTCGGATATGTTACCGACGAACAATTTTACATACAAAGGGCTGAAAAGGTGAAGGAGTCGATTAATAAACTGTTTTTTGATCAGCAGAAGCGGTGTTATGTCGATGGGGAAGGGTCAGCGCATGCCTCGCTTCACGCAAATATCTTTCCACTCGCCTTTGGTCTTGTTCCTGATGCTTTTGTGGCTGATGTTGCTGCATTAATCCGTTCAAAAGGGATGGCCTGCAGTGTATATGCCTCCCAATACCTGCTCGAATCGCTTTACGAGGCAGGGGAAGACAAGGCGGCGCTCGAGCTGATGCGTTCAACTGGTGACCGCAGCTGGTGGAATATGATACAATCCGGGTCAACGATTACACTCGAAGCGTGGGACATCAAATTCAAACCCAACCTTGACTGGAATCATGCCTGGGGTGCCGTTCCTGCAAATATGATCACCCGCGGTTTCTGGGGAATCGTACCACTCACGCCGGGGTTTGGAAAGGCTCAGGTCAAACCTCAGACAGGGGGTGTTCTCTCCTCCAAAATAAAAGTACCCACCATACGGGGTGAGATCAATGGCGCCTTCGATACCGATAATAGGACCCGGTTCGATCTTCAGCTCACCCTCCCTTCGAATATGAAGGGTGTCGTATTTATTCCGGTACGTGATATTGCAAATCCGGTTTTATGGATTGAGGGCAAGCGGATTGAAGGAAAACGGGATGGAAAGTTTTTTGTAGCCGAAACCGGAGGTGGGGAGACCCGTTTTTTGGTGAAAAGTGGGCGGTAATGTGGCGTGATTTTAATCGTGCATTTTTATTTTGTATATTACGCCTGTGCAAATTAAAGAATCCATACTATGTCTTTTTTGTCCCTTAGAGTCCTGGTGTTGACTTTTATTCTTTTACTTTCCTGCAGTTCCCCCCAACAAAAAAGTGTGGTTGACGCTGAGTGGGATAAAGCCAGGGCTCTTGATACTGCTGCGATCGCTCAGATCAGGATCACCACACCGGCAGAGTATCTTCAGGTCCTTGACACCCTTGACCAGGGAGATCTTTCATCACTCTATCTGGCAGCTGTTTTGTTTAAAAATGGGATTGCTGATTCACTGACGTGTGACTCTCTCTTTGCCGTTTATTCCGACTTTTTAAAACGTGTTGCTGAAGCGTATCTCGAAAATAACGAAAAGGCAGGGAGCGATCTTTTGAATTCCCCATCAACAGAAAAGATTAAGAAATGGAAGATCACCCTTGCCAGCTACGGAATATATCTTGACTCATTAAACGGGACCTATTCTCTCAAGCCTAACCACTCTATTCTTCTGGAGACGTTTGGAGCTAATTTGACTTCCGCTTATCGTCAGTTTCTAACAATAGTTTCCAGGGAGGAGAACAGATGGACCAGTGCAGAATGGCAGAGCGTAACCACTTCCGATTCGCTGATAACAACAATTATAACATGGGAGAATTTTATTCATCAAAACCCTGGTTTTATCGCGATCAAGGAGACTCAGCAAATATATGCTCATTCGCTTGGCGAATTTTTGGCCGGAACTACCCATTCAAAGGTTTTTGATCCGGAAACCTATCTTTTAAATGACAGTTCGAAGGTAGCTTTTGAATCATTTATCCTGAAAAACCCTAAAAGCATAAGTGCTGAAGTTGTAAATGCTTACCTTGAAATGCTTAAAACAGATAATTTCAGCTATTCCGAAAAAGTAGACTCCTTTCTGATGAATAAGGTTTATTCGACGGAATTGTTTGTTGAAAAGAATTAGTCCTCTGATAAAACATTAAACTTAACTCAGAAGGGAAGGCGCTATACTATGACAAGAGTTTTATTGGTGTTGGTTTTGACCGCTTTTATATCCGGATGGCTTCTGACGGGGTGTTCTCCCAAAGACAAAATCGATAATCCAGGATCTATTACCATGATTGGTGAGATCGTAGATTTTTCAGAGGTGGGAATTTATACAAAAACCACCAGCCAATCCTTATTTGTAAAAGGTGCTGCGATGAAAAGTGATATCGTAGTCACAGTAAGCGGCGATTTTGAGATTGCCCTGGATGACACCAACTATTTGGAAAAGATCACAATCCCGGCACCCTTAGCCGATAAATCAACAACCATTCATATCCGATGCGCACCGGCAAGGCTTGGAAATATTAACGGAATTTTACGGATCGAAAGTGGTCAAATAACACCAAAGAGCTATTCCCTGAAAGCCACCGGAGTGAAGGTGCTCAAGGCCGTTTCTACTTTTATTAATGTCCGGCATGCCTGGGGTGGAGGTTTTTCCCAAACGAATTCAGGCGTGTTCAACTTTCCCTCAAAACCTCAAAACATTGAAAAGATTATCATGTTTATCAAACTCGCTTGTCCATTAGGGGGATGCAATGGCTGGGATGTCTATTCAAATATTCGGGTGAAGGATACTATAACTGGTAAATGGCTTGAAATCGGAAGATATATTACACCTTATGGCGTTAGCAATTCGCAGATCCCTAAGGGATTTATGATTGATGTGACCGATTTTAAAGCTTTACTGACCGGGAAGGTAAATCTTCGCTCTTTTATTGAAGCCTGGGGTGTTGACGGCTGGCTATTGACTGTTAACTTTGAGATTACGGAGGGGATTCCTGATTTTAAGTATTACGCTGTGAGCGAGATTATTCAATATAACAGCAATTCGCTTGAAGGAATTCCATACGGTGAACCAAATAATTTTGTGATGGATAAAATCATCAAGGTTCCGGCTACATCAGAGAAGACAATACTGCGCACCGTCATTACAGGTTGGGGACATGCGACCCCTTCAGATCCTGACGGAAGGCCCTGTGCCGAGTGGTGCTTTCGGTCACATAAGATACTGATCAATGGAGTTCCAACATTTACTCACCTGATGAATGGAATAGGTTGCGGGGCAAATCCGGTCAATCCGCAAAATGGCAATTGGGAACCTGACCGGGCAGGGTGGTGCCCCGGAATGGAGGTGCCGGTTCGAACGGATGAACTCGATGGCTCATTAGCCGGCAACAGTTTTACCTGGAAATATCAACTTGTAAATTGGACCAATGATTTCAAATCAACCGCAGATAATATACATGCCTATTATGCAATTTCCTCCTTTGTTATCGCAAAAAGTAATGCCCCATTCACTGCATTACCGGTAGTTAATTAACAGAGCTGGTTTATTGGCCCCTTTTTTTGTACTTTTGGCCTTTTATATCATGCATATTCAGTGTATGTTCAAATGACAATAATATAATCAAAAGTATATGGAACAGAAACCTTCCAACCCGGAAAAAGGAGCGCCCAAACAGACTCAGATCGATGTGAAGGAGAACTCCGAGCTACTGAAATTTTTAATTGAACAGCTCAAGGGGAAAAGCAGGACTACCGTTAAGGCATTACTTGCACATCGGCAGGTTTCGGTTGAAAATCATACAATTACCCAGTTTGATTATCCGGTGCTTAAGGGGCAGCAGGTGACTATTACCTTTGGAAAGATTCCTGAAGAGATCCGGTACAAAGGGTTGCGTATTCTGTTCGAAGATCCCTATATCATTGTTATTGAGAAAGAGGCAGGCATGCTCTCTATCGCTACAGCCAAGGAGAAGTTGCTCACTACCTATAGCATCCTCAGTGGTCATGTGAAGCGTGAAGATCCAAACAACCGCATTTTTGTGGTTCACCGTCTCGACCGCGACACGTCAGGTATTATGATGTTTGCCAAATCGGAGGAGGTTCAGTCCATTATGCAACGTGCCTGGCATGAGGCTGTAATAGAACGCACTTATGTAGCTGTTGTGGAGGGAGTAGTTGAAAACGATGAGGGTACAATCCGTTCGTTTTTAAAGGAGAACAAGGCGTTGATTATGTACTCAACCAAAGTGCCCGGTGAAGGGGATGAGGCGATTACCCATTACAAAGTGCTACGGCGCGGAGATGCCATAACCCTTGTGGAGGTAAAGCTTGAGACGGGACGAAAAAACCAGATCCGGGTTCATATGAAAGAGCTGGGACACCCGGTTGTGGGGGATAAAAAATATGGTGCTAAGACCAATTTGATAGGCCGCACCTGTCTGCATGCCAGAGTGCTTGCCTTTATCCATCCGATTATCGGGAGCGAGGTTCGCTATGAGACACCGGTTCCCGGAAGGTTTATGTCGGTCTTTGCAAGGCATGATAATAATCCGGTAAACCACGATTAAAAAGCGACCCGAAGAAAAGCTGTTGTAATAATCCTTGCTAATAAGTATCAAGACCTGTCCTGGGATTAACGGATTGGCCGATGATGTTATTTGGTTTGGAATATTACCAAATTTAATTGCAAATCCATTGTTGGATCTACAAAATTATACTTTAGGATCATCTTGATCGTCAATCAACATACGATATTCCATAGCGATAAAATTTATGTTTTACCATTATTGTCAATGACTTCCATTTTATTATCCTGGTTGCAATGAAAAACCTCCTGGCTCACAGGCTTTATTTTAATTCACATGTTAAAGAATGGATTATTTTCATTCATGGCATCGGAGGTAATTCGAGTACTTTTAGCATGCAGCTAAAGGCATTTAGTGGGCACTTTAATATTCTTATGCCAGATTTAAGAGGGCATGGCTTATCACAGGGATTAGTCGAACCCGAAAATGCCAAATATTCACTTGACTTGATCTCAGAGGATGTCTTCCGGTTAATGGATCATCTTAAAATTAAAAAATCTAATTTTATTGGATGTTCTTTTGGTGCATCGTTAATAAGGATTATGGAGCGATCAAAGCCAGAGAGATTTAAATCAATTGTTATGACCGGAGCAGTATTGCGGATAAAGACCAGCATCTACTTAATTTTCAAACTGGGTAAATTGCTCTCCCCCTATATCAACAATCACTTACTGTACTCCGTAGTGGCTTACTTTATTATGCCTTACAGGAATCATAAGGAATCACGACGCCAGTTTATTGAGGGTTCCAAGGTTATTGCAAGAAATGAATACCGATCCTGGTTGGGGATCCTGGAAGAGATTAAACACCGGATGGACGAATTGTTCTTAGAGTCGTTTATCTCTGATTCAGTTCTTCTTATATCAGGGAATGAGGATCATGCTTTTCTCAAGGATTGTCTCCGATACTCGAACATTCATGAATCGATACAAATGGTTGTATTACAAAATTGCGGACATGTTAGCAGTATTGAAAAATATGATAAATTCAATAATCTTGCATTGGATTTTATCCAAAAAGAGGAGCGTAAAGCTGGCCTGCATTAATTTGATTTTGCTGTAAAATAAATTCCTATTCCTATATTTGCGGCAGCTTCAGTTTTTATAATTTCATTTTAACAGACAAAGCCGACTCATGCGCTACACTACGAAAATATTCGTTAAAGAATTTGCACTTATCTTATTCACAATAAGCTTACTCATCACATGTAAACAATCCGCAGAGGAACGGCTGACCAACTATGTAAATCCATTTATCGGCACCGATGAGGACGGGCATACTTTCCCAGGGGCTCTGGTACCTTTTGGAATGGTTCAGCTTAGTCCGGATAATGGCGATCGCGGCTATAACTGGTGCGCCGGTTATCACTACAGCAGTAAAAACATTGGAGGGTTTAGCCACACCCATTACAGCGGAACCGGCGCTGAAGATTTATGTGACATTTCGCTGTTCCCACTTGTTAACCTTGAACCCTCTCCAAAAGCAATAAGAAGTGAATTCTCACACCAGGATGAGATTGCCAGACCGGGATATTACTCGGTTCTCCTTAAAACAACGGATATAAGGGCTGAGCTTACCGCCACTGTGCACTGCGGCCTTCATCGCTATACCTTCCCTGAAAGCAAAAGCGCTACAATAAAGCTCGACCTGGGCGTCGGTAATGGCGTTGAAGCACGTGTGGGACATAACGGCGACTTGCCGTTGGAGTGTTATTTTAAGAAGGTAAACAGTACAACTTTCGTTGGATTCCGTCGTTCAATCGGCTTTGTGGGTGAACGGATTATTTATTTTGCCGCTCAGACCAGCAAGCCGGTTGAGGATGTGACAATTTTTGCCGATAGTGTCAGGGTTAATTCAAAAGAGGTGGCACGAGCTGTAAAATTAGTCTCATCACTGGCTTTCCGGGGCACAAAAAATGGGGATCAATTACTTGTGAAAGTTGCTATCAGCTCTGCAAATATTGAAGGGGCAGTGGCTGGTCTGGAAGAGATTAGGGGGTGGGACTTTGAATCAGTAAAGAAGGCGGCTTCAGATGCCTGGGAAGCTGAATTAGCCAAAATCCGTGTGACTTCAGAAGACCAGGCTTTTAAAGAGACTTTTTACTCAGCCGCTTATCATTGTTACTTTGCCCCCTTCCGTTTTGATGATGCGTTGGGAAATTATACCGGGGCAGATAAAAAAATATACAACCGAAAAAATACCTATACACTTAGTTCTTTATGGGATACCTATCGTGCCGCTGCCCCATTGTTTACACTTACTCAAACTGAACGACAACCTGCAATAATACAAACGTTTCTCGAATTCTTCAAACAACACGGGCTTCTTCCTTCCTGGGAACTCTATTTTAATGAAGCCAACGTGATGCCTGGTTACCATGCTGTTCCAATTATTGCTGATGCGGTGTTAAAGGGTATACATGGTTTTGACGCTGATCTGGCTTATGAGGCAATGAAAACTACCTCAAATGAAGATATCCGTGAATCTGATTATTACCGACAGTATGGCTATGTGCCTGACGACCTTGACCCCCGGCAACGCGGCGTCACAAAAACGGTGGAGTATGCCTTTGATGACTGGTGCATTGCCCAGGTGGCCAAAAGCCGGAATAATGCTTCCGATTATAACGAATATATGAAGCGGAGCGGATACTGGAAAAACCTTTTTGACAACAGGAGCGGATTTGTCAGAGCCAAAGACTCAAAAGGTCAATGGATGCTCCCGTTCAACCCCAAAGAATCAATTGGTTTTCAGGAAGGGAATGCCTGGATCTATTCCTGGTATGTTCCGCAGGATCTCTTTGGATTGATAGAGGCCATGGGCGGTGTCGCGAAATTTGGACAAAAACTTGATTCGCTGTATAATGCCACTGACGGGAAAAAAAGTGAATTAAAAAACAACGGGTATTACGGATTGTCAGAGTTTTCGAATGAACCGAGTCATCATGTTCCATATCTATACAGCTACATCGGAAAGCCCTGGCAAACTGCTGAAAAGGTGAATTACATCCTTAAGAACTTCTACAGCAATCACCCAAATGGATTATGTGGAAATGATGATTGTGGACAAATGAGTGCATGGTATATGCTGAGCTCGATAGGTTTCTACCCGGTAAATCCAGCAAATGGCGAATACGTTTTAGGATCTCCGCTGGCAGATAAATCAGTGATAACACTTGAAAATGGAAAACAATTCAGTATTAAGGCCGAAAACCTTAACAAGCAAAATATTTACATTCAAAAAGCAACCTTAAACGGCACATCCTATACCCGCTCATTTATTGCGCATTCCGATATTTTGAAAGGGGGAGAACTTATCCTGTCGATGGGTGCGAAACCTTCAGAGAATTGGGCAACACGCACAGAAGATCTGCCTGGAAGGCAATAAAATAAAAAATAATATCCGATGAAAATATATTTATTATTCAGTTTCCTGTTTTTTACCCTCCTTTTGAAAGCCCAGGTTGTCCCTTTTTATTCGGCTTCAAACGATAAATATGGATATAAGAACGACAAAGGGGAGGTCGTCATAACCCCAAAATATGATCTGGCATATACCCTTGATGAGGGGATGGCCGCTGTAAGGGTGAATGGGAAGTATGGATTTGTGGATATAAGCGGGAAAGAGATCGTCTCTCCAAGATACGAAAATACCTGGAAATTCATCGGTGGATTTGCGGCAATCAAGTCTGGTGGTAAATACGGCTTCATTGATAAGACCGGGAAAGAGGTGATCCCCCCCATTTACGAAGAGGGCTATAATTATCATGGAGCCTGCTGCTACAAAGGGTTGGCGCATGTAAAACTAAACGGTAAATGGAAGGTTATTAAAATCACTTCTGGTCAATAAATTAAACCCCTTCAAAGCAACTTTTTCAAGAGCGAATTGTTTAATTTAGATATCAATTAATTTAATCTTTCGAGTATGAAAAAAAACATGGGAACCGTTGATAAAACTTTGCGGATTTTTGTAGCAGCAATCATCGCATTACTTTATTTTACGGAGGTAATCAAGGGCACTCTGGGTATTGTTTTATTGGTTTTCGCTGTAGTTTTTGTGGTGACAAGCTTTGTTAGTTTCTGTCCCCTTTATACACTGATTGGGTTAAATACCCGCAAAAAGTAAAAAACAATTGCCATGGCTTTACGGTCATGGCAATTGTTTTTTAGAAAAATTTAACCTCATCACCTTTCTTCTCAATTCTTCTTCGGTAGTTTTTCAAGAAGCACTACATTTTCAACGTGATGTGTATGAGGAAACATATCAACAGGCTGGACCTTTGTAACCTGATAGCTGCCGCTTAATAATGCGATATCGCGTGCCTGGGTTGCCGGGTTGCAACTCACATAAACAATCCGTTCAGGTGCAGCAAATAAAAGAACTGCAATCACCTCTTCGTGCATTCCTGCCCTTGGTGGATCTGTGATGATTACATCGGGGTGCCCCTGCACTTCAATAAATTCCTTTGTAAGAATATCTTTCATGTCGCCGGCAAAGAAACTGGTGTTTGCGATCTGGTTATTCCTGGCATTCACCTTTGCATCGGCAATCGCTTCCGGAACATATTCAATTCCAATTACTTTTGCGGCTTTTGAAGCGATAAAGCAGGCAATGGTGCCTGTGCCGGTATAAAGGTCATAGACAATCTCTTTGCCCGTCAATTCGGCAAAATCACGCGCTACTTTATATAATTCGTAGGCCTGAAGTGAATTGGTCTGGTAAAATGATTTTGGACCGATGATAAACCGAAGACCTTCCATCTCCTCAATGATATAATCGCGACCCTTAAAGATAATTACTTCCTGATCGGTTATTGTATCATTTCCCTTTTGGTTGATAACATAAAGCAACGAAGTAATCTGCGGAAATTTGGTATAAAGGAAGTTCAGCAGATCCTCCCTTTTTTCAATATCCTCAGAGAAAAAATTTACAATCACCATCAGTTCACCGATGGTTGTTGTCCGTATAATCAGATTGCGCAGAAACCCCTCCTTATTACGTAAGTCATAGAATGCAAGCTTATTTTTTGTTGCATAGTCTTTTACGGCATTTCTGATTTCATTTGACGGATCTGGTTGCAGCCAGCACTTGTTCACATTTAATACTTTGTCAAACATACCCTGGACATGAAATCCGAGCACATCCATATCACCGAACTCATCACCTGAGCGAACCTCATCATTGGTTAACCAGCGACGGTTCGAAAAGGTAAATTCAAGTTTATTGCGGTAAAAGGTTGAATCGGCGGAACCTTTAATCGGCATTACAACCGGTTCTGCAACTTTCCCGATCCGTTTGAGCTGGTCATAAACCTGCTTTTGTTTATAATAGAGCTGTTTGTCATATTGAAGGTATTGCCATTTGCAGCCACCACAAATATCGAAATGTCCGCAAAAAGCAGGAATCCGGTCCGGGGAATCGGTCTGTATCCTCACAACTCTGGCTTCCTGGTACTTCTCCCTCTTTTTTGTGACCTGAAGATCAACAATGTCTCCCGGAATAACCCCAGTGGTAAATACAACAACTCCGTCAACCCTTGCGATCGCTTTCCCCTCTGCGCCGATATCTATGATCTCTACCCCTTCATAAAGCGGTAATGGTTTATTTCCTCTGGACAAAATGTTATTTTTAAATTTTTTGTAAAGATATAAATTGAAATAAGAGAAATAAGAGAAATAGCAGGAACGATGAAATCTTTGCCTGTTCCCTGAACCCTGTTTTTAGTCCGAAGTGATGCTCCCCAAAATAAATGCCCTTTGCCCGTCAAATTTTGGTATCTTTGCGCCAAATTTCCGGCTCCTTTTGGTAATCGACCTTTCGGTAGTGACTGATTGGTGATCAAAATGAGTATTTATCCTTGTATGTGTTTGTGAATCATGAGTGTTTCAGTTGAAGAATTGTACGTCGAATTCGGCGGTTTTGAGCTTTTTAAGCATGTAAATTTTATCGTAAATCCGCGAGACAGGATTGGTTTAGCCGGAAGAAATGGTGCCGGAAAATCGACGTTACTTAAAATACTTGCCGGTATGCAAACCCCAACTTCAGGCAGGGTTGTTATTCCGCGTGATATTAAAGTCGGCTATCTGCCGCAACATATGGAGCTCTCCGATTCCAGAACCGTAATGGAAGAGGCGGTCACTGCATTTGCAGAAATCCTGGAACTCGAAAAGCGGATTGAATTCTTAAATACAGAACTGAGTGTTCGTGAAGATTATGAATCTGTTGAATATCATCGGATTATTGATGAGATGCATGAGGCGAACGAACGTTTTCAGTTAATGGGAGGGACAAATTTCCACGTCGATATCGAACAAACCATGATGGGGCTGGGTTTCGAACGATCGGATTTTACAAGGCAAACCTCCGAGTTCTCCGGAGGATGGCGCATGAGAATTGAGCTGGCTAAGATTTTATTGAAAAAACCAAATGTATTCCTCCTCGATGAGCCTACCAATCACCTGGATATCGAATCAATTGAGTGGCTCGAGACATTTTTAAAGGATTATGCGGGAGCGGTGGTCCTGGTATCACATGACCGGGCTTTCCTGGATAACGTCACAAATCGCACCGTTGAGATCAGTCTTGGAAAGATCTATGATTATAAGGTAAATTACACCAAATATCTTGAGTTGCGTGTTGAACGGCGCGAACAGCAGATGGCCGCCTTCCGTAATCAGCAGAAGATGATTGCCGATACCGAAGATTTTATTTCGAGATTTAGGTACAAGGCTACAAAATCGGTACAGGTTCAGTCCCGTATTAAACAGTTGGATAAAGTAGACCGGATTGAGATCGACGAGGAGGATACCCGGTCTTTGAATATTAAGTTCCCCCCCTCACCGCGATCGGGAACAGTGGTTTTTGAAGGGATCGAAGTAACCAAACGTTATGGCGATTTATTGGTGCTTGATAAGGTTGATCTCAAACTTGAACGGGGTAACCGGATTGCCTTTGTGGGTAAAAACGGGGAAGGAAAGAGTACAATGGCCCGCATAATTATGCAGGAGCTTGAATGTACAGGAGAACATAAACTTGGACATAATGTTAAAGTTGGTTACTTTTCTCAGAACCAGGCTTCTGAACTTGACGAGGAACTAACTGCCTTTGAAACAATTGATAAAATTGCAGTTGGAGATATCCGCACAAGGATCAGGGATATTTTGGGTGCATTTATGTTCTCGGGACAGGATGCTGATAAAAAGGTGAAAGTGTTATCTGGCGGAGAACGGGCTCGTTTAGCCATGATCCGCCTGCTGCTTGAACCGGTCAATTTTCTGGTCCTGGATGAGCCTACGAACCACCTTGACATCCATTCCAAAGGATTATTGAAGCAAGCTTTGATTAATTTTGACGGAACACTTCTTGTTGTCTCGCATGACCGCGAATTTATGGACGGATTGGTTGATGTTGTCTATGAATTCAAACATAAAAAAATACGGCAGCATCTGGGGGGTGTCTATGAATTCCTACAAAAGCGGAAACTGGAGTCATTGCGGGAACTCGAAGCTGCTTCACCTGAAAAAAAAGTAAAGAAGGAGGTGGTCAGGGAGGTCGTTGCAGTCAGTTTTGACGACCGAAAAGAGATCAATCGTATGATAAACCGGATTGAAAAACAGGTCAGCGAAGCAGAATGGCAGATCTCAAAACTGGAGGAGGATATCGCGGGAATGGATAAAATGCTTGCTGATCCTTCAACAATGGATGACAGTTCCCTCTTTAACCGTTATGGCGCTGCCAAAAAACAGGTGGAAAACGCAATGAGGGAATGGGAACAGCTGAATGATGAGTTAAAGGAGTGGGAGAGTAAGCGGAACTGGTAAGGCTGGACCACAGATGGAGAGACGGAAAGACTGAGAGATGGAGGGACAAAGTGATCAGGAGACAAAATGATTGGGATAGTGTACTAATGCGATAGTGCTAATGCATTTCCATTTTATTTCCATTTTTTTCTTTTGTTAATTCAGTCGATGATTAGGGGAAGCATCAATGAATGAATTTTTGAATTTTATTATTAAAAAAGTATGGAAAAGACAGATTATATCTTCGGAATGCGAACCATTATCGAAGCAATCAATTCGGGCAAAGAGATCGAGAAGATATTGATTAAGAAGGGTTTACAGGGTGAGCTTTACCATGAACTTATGGATCTTGTGCACCAGATGCAAATTCCTATTCAGCTTGTACCAATTGAGAAACTGGATCGGGTAACCCGGAAAAATCATCAGGGAATTTTGGCTTTTATCTCCCCGATCATCTACCAGAATATCGAAGAGATTATCCCGCGCCTCTATGAGGAGGGAAAAACGGCATTAATACTTATTCTTGATGAGCTTACCGATGTTCGTAATTTTGGTGCGATTGCACGTTCTGCCGAAGTGGCTGGAGTTCATGCGATAATCATTCCTGAAAAGGGATCGGCACAGATCAATGCAGATGCAATTAAGACTTCCGCCGGAGCGCTTCATTTGATACCAGTATGCCGAACCAAGAGTCTTGCCGGAGTTGTTAAATATTTGAAAAATAGCGGATTGAAAATAATCTCGGCTACAGATAAAGGGGAGAAATTCTATTACAACATCGATATGAAGGACCCTGTCGCAATAATTCTCGGTTCTGAAGATTTGGGGATCGAGGCTGGTCTGCTTAAAATATCAGATGAGTGGGCAAAAATTCCCCAAATTGGTCAGATTCAGTCTCTTAATGTTTCGGTTGCTGCCGGAATCATTGTTTTTGAGGCAATCCGCCAGCGCTCGCTGAACTTATGAGAAAATTGGGACTTCGCGTTTAAAGGTCTCCTCGAGTGAAATAAACGTTTCAGTTGAAGAGACACCCGGAATCCGTTGAATTCTTTCGCTTAAAATCTCTTTAAGGTGTTCGTTGTCACGGGCATAAACCTTTATAAAAATAGCATATTCTCCGGTTGTGTAGTGGCATTCCACAACCTCATTAATTGCGTGGAGAAGTGCGGCAACCTCGTGAAAAAGCCCACCCTTTTCGAGGAATATTCCGACATAGGTACAGGTGCGATAATCTACTTTTTTCGGATCAATCGAATATCCGGAACCTGTTATAACTCCCATTTCAATCATCCTGTTTACCCTTTGGTGAACCGCTGCTCTGGATATGCCGCAATCGGAGGCTACATCTTTGAAGGGAATCCGGGCATTTTTAGTTATGATATCAAGAATATGAAGATCAGTATCATCAAGTTGATTTCGAAGAGTCATGTGCCAAATTTTTTACTTTTTCAAAAATATATTATTGTTTATCGAAAACACTACCAAATTTATTTAATGAAACTTTATCCCAGGTAATATCCAGATCTGACATTGGAGCCCTTACAGCCGCTTTATAACCTATCCCAATCACCGATAGTACTTCCAGTCTTTCCGGGATTTTAAATTGTTCGTGAATATATTCATTCGAAGTGATATCATCATTATAAAACCGATGATTAATCTGAACCCAGCACGAGCCCAGACCCAGTGCCTCCGCCTCCAGCTGAATAAAGAGGGAGGCAATTGAACAATCTTCCACCCACACATCACTCTGTGTTTTGTCACCAGCAATAATGATTGCCAGCGGGGCATGCCTGAGAAGAGAGGCTCCATGCGGCTTTGCTATTGAAAGTTTCTCAAGTAAAGAGGGATCATCTACCAAAATAAATTCCCAGGGTCTTAGCCCTCTTGAGGATGGGGCTAGCATGGCTGCTGTTAACAGTTTTTTAATCTTCTCGTCTTCAATTGGCCGATTCAGAAATTTGCGGGTACTGCGGCGTTTGTAAAAAATGTCAAGCATATCAGATCAGGTTTACTGCAAATTTACAAACCTTAGGTGACAATAATAAAAAAAACCACCCTTTTTTAGGATGGCTTTTAAATATTTAGAGACAATTTGGTGTTATCTGACCAATTGTTTGTAATTATCATTAATCAGATCAGGTAGATAGCTTGCAATCAGGTTGAGCGCTGATTCATTTGTAAGAGTGTCATCCGTAATCACTTTCTGCTGCTCCAATGCGGTAATATTGATTATCTGATCGAGTATCTGATCTGGAACCTGTCCTTTCCCAAAACTGATCATCCGGGCGCCAAATCCTTTTTTATTTAGAATATAGGCTACCTCGAAAAATTTATTTCGAACAGTAAATACTTTTTCTCCGTTCTTCTCCTGTACTGTAATTTTGAAACTATTTTCTGATGCTGCATATTTAAGATCCCAGACCAATGCATTCGTTGAATTATCAGAGGTGATTGAAAAATTGTCGGCCGATCCGGCTGTCGTATTGCCTAAAACATCTCCATGACCAATCAACATTAATAATGCAAAAACTACACTTACTCTTCTAAAAATACGATTAACTGTTTTCATTTTTAACGATATTATTGTTTAACTTTCAATTTGTAATAATAATACAAAGAAAACGGGTTTTTAGCTTTTTAAACATGATAAATATTGTATTGAATATAAAACTGAAATTCCTATAAAATTGATTAAAACACTTTTAAATAAAGGGTTTAAATAAAGAAGGTCGTTTGATTGTTTAAGGGAGCCTAGATTGATAATTGAAAACAAAATGGATGATTACCTTACGAATTGAAAGTTATATGTTTTATAGCATGTTTTAAGATTATGCTTCGTAATGAACATATAATCAAATAGATAATACATGTTAATTAATTGTTAATTTCGATTTGTCGATTTTTAATCGTCGATTAAGGTATTTTGCAAAGGATGTTGAAAATAATTGTAAGCAAGAATGAGTCAGTCTGGGAATTCAGCTCTAATAATTAATAAATCCGGAATATTGAAAAATATTCCGGATTCAAATAATTTGCTGTTGATAGCTTTAAATCAAATATCGTTATCGTTTTACAGTTTTGACAAATAGCTGATCAAAGAACCACAGGGCAACAATGGCAAGAGCGCCAATTGCAACGGCCGGGGATATATTGTTTAGCTTAACAAAAAGCTGATTGACAGGTGTAAACAAAAGGGAAAGATCAATTCCATAGAGGGTTTTTGTCCAAACACCAGATTCTGAAACAGTGGGTAATGAAGAGTGGAGCATAAACAACACCGTGGTTGATAAAAGTGCAATTATTGACAAAGTCCACCAACCTCGCCTGGATATCATCGGTTGATACCGTACCGGATTCAAACTCCATTCCGACATTACCCGCTTCATTACCTTCCCTGTAAATTCGGATGAGGGATTTTCAGGAGGTAACTCCTTAAACCATTGTTTTATAATATCTTTCTGATTCATCTGTATCTAATTTGTTTTTTAATTGCCAGATGGAACTCACCATAGATAATCATGCTTCTGTGTGAGAGGAACTCTCATGGCTTGTTTCATAATATGGATATTACTTCGTCTTTTAAAATAACACTTAACTCCTGAAGAAGTTTCTTGCGGCTTCTGTGAATTCTAACCTTAACATTTGTAACCGTTAACCCGGCTATGGCGCTTATTTCATCCATTGAAAAATCATCATAATAGTACATTTCCAAAAGAGCCTGCTCCTCGTGCGATAGCCTTTCAAGCCCCATTTTTAGGTATTTCTGCCTGTCGAGTGTATTTAATTGATCTACAGCATTTTCTGTTATCAGGATCTCCGAATCCGAAATTTTCACTTCATCGATATTTACTTCCCTGTTTTTTCGGGTCCTTAACCTTGAAATGGAGGTATTATATACAATCCGAAAGAACCAGGTTTTAAAGGTTGAGCCGTTTTGAAAAGAACTCAGCGAATTATAGGCCTTTATAAATGCATCCTGGGCCGCTTCCTCAGCATCTTCCCGGTGGTTAAGTAGTTTCATAGAAAGGGAGAAAGCCAGATGATTATACTTTTCCACAAGTTGTGAAAACGACCCTGAATCTCCTTTCAGAATCTCCCGAATATAGTATTCGTCTGTTTTCTTATCCATTTGTCAATTAGACGACCTGCGTCCGGTTAGGGTTACAAGACAAAAGCATCTAAAATTACAATAAAGTGGAATCAATTAAAAATATGTGTAGATTTTTTTTCAGGTGATCGTGTAACCGGGTTTAAGATTGCTGCGTCAAATGGGCAAATGTTCAACCTTTAAAAACAAATAGTATGGGACCTTTTGCAACCGGGATATTAGTTCCCCTTGGTTTATTCGCAATGATTTTCGGTATTGTTTATCTGGGAGTAACCTCCCGCAACCGTGAACGGATGGCACTTATTGAAAGAGGTGCGGATCCAGCCCTCTTTGAAACAAAGAAAAAAGCAAGTACAGGTGGTATTATGAAAGTTGGCTTGTTTTTATTTGGTATTGGATTCGGAATTGTGGTAGCCTATTTTCTTGCTTCAGGCGGGATGGATGAAGGTGCCGCGTATCCGGCAATGATCTTTGTATTTGGCGGACTTGCGTTGATTGCCTCCTACCTCTGGCAGCGCAAAAATGACAAAGAGGACGAATCTAAACTTTAATTTGAAGGTGAGTCAAAAAAAGTCCGGTGACGGACTTTTTTTATTTCGTATTTTCCATAATCACAGCTCTGATAGCCCTTTGGCATACCGGGCAAAACTCCCTGGTTTTATTCGACTTCATGCGGCAATCCTCAGTTGGGCTGTAAATCCCTTTTGCCCGGTATCCTCCCCCTTCAAAAGCCCCTACGACTGTTCCATATTTACCTGATCGTGGCGTTGGGATTGGAGTAGTTGTCTCAACCATATTCTTCCATTTTAAATCGAAATTAACCATTGTCGTTAGGTTCGGCTCCCAGGGTTCAACCTTAAGACTATAATAATCGTCAAAAGCCACCTCTGAGGTATAATATTCATCAGCCAATCCGCCAAAGCCATGCCCAAACTCATGCACAAATACATTTGATGAGAGTTTGTGGTCTGCAGTACACACGTTAATCGAATTGTAAAAGCCGCCTCCACCATACCTGGCTGAGTTGACCAATACAATAAGCTGGTCGTAAGGGACATTGGCCGCCATATCGGAGACTGTTTTCAAGTCTGTAACAGTAAGGTACCTGGAGATATTAAAGGTATAAAATGAGCTGTTATATAAGGTATTACAATAGATGCGCTCACCCGGAATATCGGTTCCGGATTCTGCTGATGGTGTTTTAAGTGCATAAATATTAAAATAATCCTTCAATTGCGAGAATGGAGCCACCGCAAAGAGTGAATCTGTTAATCTTCGGGCATCACTTATAAATTTATCCATCTCACCGGAAGTATAACCCTCGGCAAGAATTGCAATATCAATCTTATGAGCCGGATCACCTGAATAGAATAGTTTTTCGATTGGAACTTCAAGCGCGGCTTCACGGATAATAAAATAGTTGTCGGGATTTATATTTTGTGAATAGATTCCACAGAATTGTCCGTTATGATCCCGTTGCTCAACCTTTAGCGTAATGTTTTTTTTAGGGAAGGGGAATCTGATCACCTGGTAAAAGGCTTTGCTCATCTGTTTTGCCTCCGGGGTAGTCTGCCACTCCTGAAACAGGGGGGAAAACCCTTTTGAAAAAATCAACTCGCCACTTTGCTGATCGTAAACCTGAAACCGATAGGTTCCAAGATTAAGGTTGTCAATCAATACATTCCGCGAACCACTCCATTGTTTTTCCCTTTTTGTCTGACACGGAAAAACTGTAGCACAAGAGTAATCACCCGAAAGCAGATAATCAAAACGTAATACCTCATTGGTAAAATAGCGCTCGTACGGTTGGGAACCCCACCCGGACAGCGGGGCAAGTAACAAAATAATCCTGAATAAAAATTTCTTCATAATTAGCTTCTTTCGTTACTTTTGTAACATGTTTCAAAATTAGCTTTTTTTGATTAAAACATTTCCGTTTATGTCTGTATTGTACGATTATATCAAAGAGTTCCTGTTGAATAATGGTTTTATAAACCGGGTGGCGATACATAGCGCGGCGGTCATCACTTTCTTCATCCTGTTAATTTCGACACAGATCATATTTTTAATCATCAGAAAAATATTTGTCAAAATTGTAGGACGAATTGTATTGCGCACGAAAGGAGTCTGGGACGACACCCTTTTTGACCATCGGGTTTTTCATGTTTTAATTCATATCGTTCCTGCACTTATCCTTTACACCACTTCAGGATTTGCCGGGGATGACTTATCGTGGTTTCCCACGCTGGTTAAGGGGGTGGCTCATCTCTATCTGGCAATAACAATAATGATCGCTTTTTTACGGTTTCTAAATGCGGTACAGGACATCTATAATACTTATCCCTATTCAAAGAACCGCCCGATAAAGGGATATATTCAGCTCATGAAAATACTGGTCTACTTTTTTGGATCTATTTTTATTGTTGCTGTCCTTGTCGATAAAAACCCTGCCAGTCTTTTTGCCGGCTTAGGAGCTATTGCAGCCGTATTAATGTTGGTGTTTCGGGATGCAATCCTGGGTTTTGTTGCAAGTATTCAGCTGGCTGCCAATAATATGGTGAAACCAGGCGACTGGATTACGATGTCAAAATTTAACGTAGACGGGACCATTCATGACATCTCACTTACCACCGTAAAGGTACAAAACTGGGATAAAACCATTACAACGATTCCAACCTATTCACTTGTTTCTGAGCCAGTAGTCAATTGGTCAGGTATGGTTGAATCGGGAGGCCGCAGGATACAGCGTAGCTTAAATATTGATATGTCCACGATCCGTATTTGTGATCAGCCAATGCTGGAACGAATTTATAAAGTTCCAATGTACAATGAGTTTCTTACTGTTGATCCTGCCAATACTAATGATTATCAGGACGATATAAATATTGGGGCATTGAGAATGAATTTATTTGAGACCCCTACCAACCTATCCATGTTTAAAAAATATTTGGAAGGGTATTGTTCACTCCATCCTGGTATTCATGACAATATGACCAGAATCGTAAGGTTTCTGCAGTCTACAGAACGGGGGCTTCCCATCGAGGTCATCGTTTTCAGTAAAGTACAGCAAACCAATCACTATGAAGCTTTGCAGGCAGAGATCTTTGACCATATTTTTGCAGTCCTGCCTGAATTTGGCCTTCGTGTGTTTCAGAATCCTTCCGGCAACTGAATGGATTTCAATGACCCTATAATATAACGTCGGGAAATTGGTGGAACTACTCCAATTAAGGAACTTGCTTGTCTGATTCATGACAGAGAACGGTTTAAAATAGCAGATTCGTTTATTTTTTTGCTTAAAAAATAAGAAAAGTGAAAATAATTAGCGATTTTTGTATCAAATTGTAAGCATCGTGAAGAAGAACAATATAGAATTAGAAGAAGATTTTAAGGAGCAAAGTGTTCATATTGATGATCTTGACCGGAAGATTCTCAAGTTGATTACTGCAAATGCACGGATTCCGTTTCTTGAGGTTGCCAGGGAATGTGGGGTTTCAGGAGCTGCGATTCATCAGCGTGTTCAGCGACTGGTGGCTGTTGGGGTGATTGTTGGGTCGGAGTTTATCGTAAGCCCGCAAAAACTTGGCTATAACACAACTGCGTATATGGGGATTTACCTTGAGAAGGTTACCTTCGATAAGAAAGTGTTAAAGCAGCTGCGCGAAATCTCTGAAGTTGTTGAATGTCACCATACAACTGGCCAGTATGCAATCTTTATTAAGATACAGACTAAAACCAATAAACACCTGATGAAAATTATTGATACTGATCTCCAGGCAATAGATGGGATCGCGAGAACTGAGACCTTTATCTCTCTTGAGGAAGATTTTAAAAGGCAGATCCCTATCAGATAGGTGTTGTTGAAATTATTAAAACGACAAAGCCTTCGGATTCCGAAGGCTTTGTCGTTTTAATAAACTTCCTTGTCTTAGAAAGGGAGATCATCTTTATCGTCCTGGTCTCCACCCATTGGTGGAATGTCTGACGCGGTAAAAGAGGGAGGAATATTCCCCGAATTACTGCCACTTTGCACAAGATCTACCCGAAAGGCATTAATATTACTGAACCATTTCTCGTTGTATTCGCGCGACTCGATACTAAATGAAACTTCTACTTCCATGTTAGGCTTAATCTTATCAAAGGTGCCGTTTTTATCATTAAAAAGGGTGAAACAGATCTTTTTTGGGTACTGCTCTTCTGCAGTCTCAATAATAAAATCTTGTTTTTTCCACTCACCGCGTGCACTTGTCCCTTTTATTTCGGGAAGTACCTGCAACACTTTTCCTGTTGTTTTAAAGCTCATATGCGTTTATATTTAAGTTACTTATAAAAAAAAGGATCCGGAATTACTAATCCCGGATCCTTCATGCGGGGTTACACCCCAAAGGTAAACTAAAAAATCAAATTATTTTTTGATTTCAAGAAGTTCAACTTCAAAAACCAGAACTGAATTTGGTTTGATATCGGCACCTGCTCCACGTTCGCCATAAGCAAGATTTGCAGGGATGACCAATTTCCATTTTGAACCTACAGGCATCAGTTGAAGCGCTTCTGTCCAGCCCGGAATAACCTGATTTACAGGGAATGTTGCTGGTTTTCCGCGGGTTACTGAGCTGTCAAATACTTTACCTTCAACGGTTGTCCCATGATAATGAACAACAACAGTATCGGTTGCTAATGGTTTTGGGCCATTTCCCTCTTTCATAATTTCATATTGAAGTCCGCTCGCCGTTGTTTTAACACCCGATTTCTTAGCGTTTTCATCGAGGAATTTTTTTCCAACTTCAGATGCTTTTCCGGCTTCTACTGCCTGAGCTTTCATGAAATAACTCTGAGTTACAGATGAAACTTTGGCAGAAGGGATCTGCGAAGAATCACCATTCAATGCACTTGTGAAAGCAGCAAGTATAATTTTTTGATCAAGATTCTTTCCCCCCGGAGCAGTCGGAAGATTTTTCTTGATGTTGTTACCTATATCAATACCAATTGCATAGGCTGCTGAATCGGCAAGGGTCTTCAGCGTAACTTTTGAACTTTTAAAGTTGTTGCATGAACCAAAAAAGAAAGTACCTGCAACTAAGGTAACAATGAGAGATTTGATTTTCATAACCGTTTTCTTATAAATTTTAAATGTTTATTCTAAAAGGTGCGAAGATAGAAATTTAATTAGGATTTCTATAATTGATTAATTGATTAAATAGTATAAAAAATAAGAATAATAGTGGTCCGGATTTTATCGGTATTCTTTTTTAGCAAAATTTTTTGAACCTTATAATATAATGATAAACAGATATATAGATTATTTCATTAGGGTTTCTTGATTTTGGTGCCTCTTAACATCTCCCGCTTACCCGGAGGCCCCGGAATCCTTTCAGCCTTAAATCCTACCTCACTTAAAGTTCGTCTGACGGCTCCCTTGGCACAGTAAGTTACAATTTTTGCCTCAATTACGCAATGATCCGAGACCTTTCTGAACACGGAGGATACCCACAGTTCGGCTTGCTTGTCGGGTGAGAATGCATCGAAATAGACTAAATCAAAAAAGGGCAGGTCGCTAAAATCTATTGCTGTCAAATCACTACTTAACTTTAAAAGTGTGAATTGGTCGTTAATAGGAACCTCTTCATTCCATGCAGCTTCGTGAATTTTCAGGAAGAACTTTTGACCTCCCCCGGGAAGTGCCTGAGGATAGTTGAGCGCTTCCCATGTTTTCCGCGAAAGTGGGTATTTTTCAACAGTAATATACCGTATCCTTTGATTTGTTTTAAGGGTTTCCAAAAGAGTCAGATAGGTATTCAACCCGGTACCGAAACCCACTTCAAAAATGGTTAGGGAGGATTGTTGACATGTTCTGAATCCAGCCTGAATAAAAACATGCATGGACTCCTGAATCGCACCATGGGTCGAATGGTAATGCTCGCCTAATTCCGTGTTAAAAAGGGTGTCAGAACCGTCGTCGGTTTTAATCAACTCAGGGGTTAACATAAGCTGGAGAATAACATTCGCAGAAATTTGTATTTATTTGCAAAAATACCATGAAATATCCATATTTTCGCCTGATTATGAAACGAATGTCTAATAGCTAGCTTACCTGACCATGCTTATCCGGTTGTACGACGAAAACCCCAACGAGCGGGATATCCTCAAAGCAGTAGAAATTCTTAGGGATGGAGGTGTCATTATTTTCCCGACTGATACAATTTATGGCATCGGCTGCGATATCACCAAGCCTAAAGCTATCGAACGGGTTGCCCGTATTAAAAATATTAAGCCTGAAAAGGCACCCTTTTCTTTTCTATTTTATGATCTGAGCAATATTTCAGACTACACAAAGCCAATCCCCAACAGCATCTTTAAACTGATGAAGAAGAATCTTCCGGGGCCGTTCACCTTTATCCTGCAGGCAAACAGCAATATCCCAAAGCTTTTCAGAAGTACAAAGAAAAGTATCGGAATCAGGATCCCACAGAATAATATAATCCGTGAGATAGTTAAGGAGCTGGGTAATCCAATCCTTTCGACTTCAGTTAAGGACGATGATGCAATTATTGAATATACCACCGATCCGGAGCTCATTCATGAAAAATTTGGCGATCTTGTTGATCTGGTCATTGACGGAGGTTTTGGAGGAAATATCCCCTCAACAATTATTGACTGCATTGGGAGCGAGCCGGTCATCACCAGACAGGGGAAAGGGGAGCTGGTTGAGTAATTAGAAATAAAGAAATAGGAAATTAAAACTGTATGATTAAGAGTCAGTTACCTGAAATTGGCCAAAATTCGTTCCATGTCCTCGGCCTCCTTGTCGTTTTTGTGATAAAGTTCGATAAAAACTATTCTCTCTTCCACTTCAAACCAGGCATAAATCAATCTTAATCCAGAGTTTACTCCATTGCCCTTCAGGGCTTTACATGCGATTTTCTTAACTTTAATTACGCACGTATTAATTCCCAGATTATCAATCCGGAAACTAAAAGGTGGTCTTTCATCGGGCTTCACCTTTAAAATTGTTTTGACCTCTTCCAAATCATCATTTAATGTCCGATATTTTTTGATAAGACGCTTTAGGTCCTTCTGGAATTCAGACAGCGTTTCAACCTGCACTTTGATCTTCATCATAAACTCTTACTGAGTAGGGACTCTCGCGGTAAAAGGCTAATTCATAACTAATATCTTTGCCATCGTCGGCTACCTCCCATGGTAGATCCTTATGTGAATATTCACTGATAGTCGTTGTAGTCCAATCTCCCATTTGTGAAATAACATTATCTATCACCTCCTTTTCAATTGCCTTTAACCCGGCGAGATCTGCTTTGATCAGTGGTATATAGCGGATCTGAATTTTATTGTAATATTTAGTTTTAATGCGTTGTATTTGCTTGCCTTCAAGCATCTGATTAATTGCCTTTTCGAAACATTGGGGCAGGGGTCCGTAAGGAAGTTTTCGATAGGTGGCCCCCGTTAAATGCTCCTCATATAACTCATAATAGTTGAAATCGCAAAAATAGAGGAGCTTATAGAGAACTGGTTCACCAACATTGGGCTTGCCCGCACAACGTTCCAAAATATAGAGCAATATGTTTTTAAATTTGGACAGATCAAGAACAGGCGTTGAAATTCGTTCCTCCGGGAGTTCTGCTTTTGATACCGCTGTAGCGCCGGCTAATTTGTTGGCTAAAAAATTGGGTGATATAAAATCATCGAGCGAAAATTCCAAGGCAAGCGACAACCTATAAAATTCAAGCAGATCAATCCCTCGTCGCCCCAGCTCGATCTGAACGAGAGAAGGACGGGACAATTGGATGGTTTTCGCCAGGTTTTCCTGAGTCAATCCTTTTGTTTTGCGAAGTGCCGCAATTCGTTCTCCAATTTGCTTTTGGGTTAATTCTCTCTCCATTTCAATTTTATAAATTGGTTTTCAAAACAAATTTATAAAAAGTTAGGAATTAAAACAAGTAAATGTTCTGAAATCAGATTTTAATGAATGACAGTGAGATTCCTAATTTCGAGTGAGCACTCAAAAATTTGGGCACAATGTGAAAATGACAACCATTTATAACCCATAAATATCGGAAGATTGCTTCGGCACTCCAAGGATTAATTATTTAGATTACGGGAGCTTTGGAGAGTGCCTCGCAATGACATTTTCGTCATTTTAAGGGTAAAGGATAGGGGGGAGCAGGCGGCTGTGCCGCCTGCTCCCCCCTATCCTTTACTACAACCCTTGACAGCTGTCTTTGCGAGGAA
>CAIXCY010000078.1 GCA_903918045.1 uncultured Bacteroidia bacterium | reverse complement strand
GCGCATTTTAATCAATTTGATAGGGAATGCTTTGAAATTCACCGTATCCGGTGAGATTGAATTGAAAATCTCATTTGTCAGATCAACGGAATCTTTAGGGGAGCTGAGTTTATCTGTTCGGGATACGGGTGTGGGTATCAGCAGCGATCAACAGCAAAGCCTGTTCCAGTTGTTTGCTCAGGCCGATAATTCCACCACCCGAAGGGTTGGAGGGTTAGGTCTTGGCTTAACGATATCGAATTT
This sequence comes from uncultured Bacteroidia bacterium, assembly GCA_903918045.1. GTDB lineage: Bacteria > Bacteroidota > Bacteroidia > Bacteroidales > Prolixibacteraceae > JAAFHB01. Next base: position 57,293 of record CAIXCY010000078.1, on the reverse strand, counting down.
GCTGGCCAGAGAAATGGGTAGTGAGATTGAGCTCCAAAGCGAAGTAGGCAAGGGTTCTGTTTTTTCGTTCAAACTTAAAACAACTTACCTAACCGGTGAACAGGATGATATCGCTAAGCTGAAAAAGATAAAGCGGGTTTTGGTGATTGATGACAATTCAGGCTGCAGGTCGATTTTTGAAAACAATTTCACGCATTGGGGAATTGAATTTGTCGGGATAGACAACGGCCACGCAGCCATTGAACTTCTAAAAGGATCAAAACCTTTTGATATTATTCTGGTCGATTATCATTTGCCTGTCCAGAACGGTTTGGAAACCATCCGGTTGATCCGTGAGAACGTGCCTCTATTGCCTGAAAATCAGATATTTATAATGCTTCAAAGTGCATTCGATGACTTTGAAATTTGCGAGGAGTGCGAAAGGTTACGAGTAACAGCGAAACTTAACAAACCGGTAAAGAGGGCCGAATTATTCCAATGCCTGACGAATTTATATGATCCTTTGGCAATTGAAAATCGCGATAAAATGAGTTTGGTGGTTGAACCTCTCCTTTTGCAGGATGGAAAAATCCCCGTTGTACTTATTGTTGAGGATGAGATGATGAATATGACTTTGGTTACCGCAATGGTAAAACGAATGATTCCTAACGTTAAGATTTATAAGGCTAAAAATGGGAGAGAGGCTTATGAAAAAGCGATTTCAAAAAACATCCATTTAATCCTGATGGATATTCAAATGCCGGTGATGTCGGGAATTGAAGCAACCATCGAGATCCGTAATTTTGAAAAGTTTAATGGGGGCCATGTCCCGATTGCAGCCTTAACTGCCGGATTTGACAAGGAAAAATGTTTGAATGCGGGAATGGATGAATTTATGACTAAACCGCTGAATGCGAATATGCTGAATGATTTGCTGACCAAGTACCTGGAGGTATTTTTACCTTCAAACCAATGATCTAAAAGGGATTAATTAGAATATGAAAGGCAAGAAAGAAAATAGTGAAATTCTTTTCCAAAAGGCTACCGAGCAATACAATAAGAGCTGTTCCGTAAAGGAATCTCATTTTTCTGAAGCAGATGCCCTGAGCCGGCTGCAGGAGCTTGAGGTTGAACAGATCAAATTGGAAATGATCATTGAAGAGCAGGTTCTTTGTCAGCAGAAGGAGTCAGTTCTTGCCAATAAGAAATATTCAGATTTATACGATTTTTCCCCATCCGGTTACTTTACACTCACCTCATCGGGAAAAATTCTTGAATTAAATATTGCAGGAGCTCAAATTTTAGGCAGAGAGCGATCCATGTTGAAAAACCACTTGTTTGGATTTTTTGTTTCCCCCGAGTCAAAGCAGATTTTCAATGTATTTATTGGAAATATCTTTATACGTAAGGCCAAGGAGAGTTGTGTTCTGACCCTTAATTCAGTCTCTGACTTTCAATGTTATGTGAGTGTTACAGGCATTTCGATCGGGAACAGGGAACAATGTATTATAACAGTGGTTAACATTACCGATCGCAAACGTGCAGAGCGCGATTTAATTGATGCCAACAAGGCCCTTTTTTTTCAAAACGAAGAGAAGACAAAGCGGGCGGCCGAACTATTTATTGCAAATGAAGAGCTTGTTTTACAAACCGGAGATAAGGCACGCCGGGCAACCGAACTCATTATTGCCAATAAGGAGCTTTTGTTCCTAAATGAAGAGAAAGAGAAGCGGGTAGCAGAGTTGACTATTGCCAATTTTGAACTTGTTTTCGAAACCGAAGAAAAAGCAAAGCGGGCAATGGAACTAGCCATTGCCAATAAGGAATTACTCTTTCAAAACGAAGAGAAATCCAAGCGGGCTGCCGAATTAATCATTGCTAATAAAGAGCTTGTTTTCCAAACCAAAGAGAAATCAAAGCGCGCCAATGAATTATTCCTGGCAAACAACCAACTGTTCCTTCAAAATGAAGAGAAAGAGAAGCGCGTAAAAGAGTTGATCATTGCCAATAATGAACTCTTTTTTCAAAATCAGGAAAAAGAAAAGCGGGCAGCGGAGTTGGTGATTCTGAATCACTAGCTAGCAATTCAGGCAAATTTAATCCTGGCCGGAGAAGTGAGAGAGAAGCAGGCGACTTTGAACAAGGAGTCGCTGGATCAATTGCGTGTCATAACCGGGCAGGTCCCCGGGGTGGTTTTCAGGTTCCGGTTAAATCCGGACGGGAGCTCCTGTTTTCCTTATGCCAGTGAAGCAATCGTGCAGATACTAAGGGTTACGCCGGATGAGGTTCGCGAAGATTCAGCCCCTGTTTTCAGGAATATTCATCCCGATGATTATCTGGAAATGTTCAAAAGAATGCAAAACTCGGCAAAGAACCTGACACCCTGGCAAAATGAGTTTCGGATGATCTTTGAGGATGGTACAGCTCATATCTTTTACAGTGATGCTGTCCCGCGGCGTGAAGCAAATGGATCAGTTCTTTGGCATGGATTTGTGACCGATATTTCGCAACGGAGACTTGTGGAAGAAAAATTGCATCAACTCGAAAAGCGCTATCGCACGCTTGTTGAATCTGCAAGTGTCGGTATCGTTGTTTTTCAGGAGAACAGCTTTAAGTTTGTGAATTCAAAATCGGCAGAGTTTTCAGGCTACACAGAGCAGGAATTACTTGATATTCAACCATTAGAGCTTGTTCATAACGACGACAAGGAAATTATTACAACCAATATTGCAAAACGGCTTGGTGATGAACTACCTGAAACCAGCTTCGAATTACGTATTTTGAAGAAGGATCAATCTATTTGCTGGGTTTCGCTCAATGTGGTGGATATTGATTGGGAAGGTAAAGCTGCCACTTTAAATTTCCTGACGGATATAACTGAACGCAAGAGTGCGCAAGAGAAGCTCAAAGAGGTATCAATTCGTTTGAAATTGGCCACCCGTTCAGGAGGTGTTGGTAGCTGGGATTACGATACCCTCTTGCATACTTTTCAGTGGGACGATCAGATGTTCAAAATCTACTATTTGGAAAAGCAACGATTTAGTGGGGGGTACAATAGCTGGTTAGCGCTTATTCATCCCGAGGATTGTGTACGTGTAAATACCGAATTTGAGAAGGCGCTGATGGGTCAGATGGATTTTGAAACAATATTTCGGGTTATATGTCCCGATGATTCATGCCGCCTTATACAGGCTTTAGGGGTTGTTCAGCGTGACAACAAAGGAAAGCCACTCAGGATAACCGGGACCAGCCGTGAGATCTGATCGCGCAGATTGTTGTATTTAACTTCCTTTCAGTGGTTTTCTGCTGAACATTTGCCTGCAGTTGGTGTTATTCAATTAGTAAAATAATTTGGCAAAAAGCAAGAAAATAAACAAATATTTATGAAAAGTTTGGAGTTTAAAATAAACTTCTAACTTTGTCTTACCGCCTTTATAAACCGGAAGATAAATATTCGGATTGTCAAACCAATACTAATTTAAACATACAACTTAAATAATAATGAAAACAGAACAATCGATCTATTCTGAAGCCTCGGGTTGGGTGCAAAAGAGCAACTATAATTTGGGCAAATCAGCCCAGCTGGTTTTTTTATTTGGGAATAAGGAATTACTTAAAAAACAACAGCCAATAGATTGGATAATAGAAGCTTATCCGAATGCACAAATTGTCGGATGTTCCACTTCAGGAGAGATTTATCAGGAGTTAGTTCTGAACGATAATATTATTTCTACAGCAGTGTGGTTTGAGAATACGCAGGTTGAAATCGCAAAAGAATATATCCATGCGATGGAGGATAGTTTTGCTGTAGGGGAAAACCTGGCGGAAAAGCTCGATAAGGAATCGCTTGTTCACCTCATGATATTGTCGGAGGGTTTAAATATCAATGGAAGTGAGCTTACCAAAGGGTTGAACAGTAAACTTAAAGACAGGATTCCTGTTACCGGGGGTTTAGCGGGTGATCAGGCTGATTTTAGCGAAACGGTGATCGTGCATAACCAGGTTGGTGAAAAGAATATTGTTCTGGCCATCGGCTTTTACGGGGAGCATCTCCAGGTAGGGTACGGATCGATGGGAGGCTGGGATTCGTTTGGTGTGGACCGCGAAGTGACCAAATCGACTGGAAATATCCTCTATGAATTGGATGGACAGCCTGCCCTTGAGCTCTACAAACGGTACCTTGGAGACCATGCTGCCAATCTTCCGGCTTCTGCGTTGTTATTTCCGTTAAGTTTGCGGTTAAAAGATTCTGAAACTTCCATTGTACGCACAGTACTTGCAGTTAATGAGGTTGATGGAAGCATGGTATTTGCTGGAGATGTTCCGCAGGGAGAATATGTAAGGTTGATGAAAGCCAATACGGATCGGCTTATTGATGGTGCCAACGGTGCCGCAGAGATGTCGAAGACGAGCCTTCAAAACAGCGAGGCAGACCTTGCAATCCTGATCAGTTGTGTAGGACGGAAATTGGTCCTCAAACAACGGGTGGAGGAGGAACTTGAAATTATTCGCGAATCAATCGGAGACACTGCTGCAATTGCAGGCTTCTATTCCTATGGCGAAATAAGCCCTATCAAACCGTTTGATCAACATTGTGAACTTCATAACCAAACGATGACCATAACACTGTTTAAAGAGGTATAATTCATCCGAATTATGAAAAAGAGTCTGAACAAACTTTTGCTTCGTCAGATCAAACGGCACTTTGGTTCGATTGATCAGCTTCCTGCTGAGTTTATAGGGTTGATCGAAGATATTGATAATACGTATGAAAATTTTGAAGTTGATACCAAACTGCTTCAAAATTCAATTGAAATCAGCTCCCAGGAACTTCGTGATTCCTATCAAAAACACAAGCAGGATGCTGAAACTCAAAAGGGAACCATTAATAAAATAAAGGAGGCAATTTATGCACTTAATCCCTCAAAACATTCTGATTTTGGAGAAAGTGAAGTGTCTGGCTCCGATAGTAGTTATTTGTTCAAATCGCTGATTCAATTAATAGAGGAACGCAAACAGGCAGAGGAAGAGATTCTTAAGCTTTCAAAAGCAGTGGAACAAAACCCTGCTTCAATCGTGATTACCAATACCGATGGAGATATTGAATATGTAAATCCTAAGTTCTGTGACCTGACCGGTTACAGTAAGGAGGAGGTTATTGGGAAAAATCCGAGGATACTTAAATCTGCAACAACCCCATTCCAGGTATTTATCGAACTATGGGATACGATTCTTTCCGGAAATGAATGGCAGGGAGAGTTACAAAACACGAAGAAAAACGGTGACCTTTATTGGGAATCGGCTTTAATTTCGCCAATCATTAATGAGCATCAGCAGATCACCCATTTTATAGCTATTAAAGAGGATATTACAGCGCGTAAAAAGGCGGAGGAGGAGCGAATCAGGCAAACCGGATTAATAACCTCGTTGCTCGATTCTATTCCTGATATCATCTTTTTTAAAGATACCAATGGAGTCTACCTGGGTTGTAACCCTCCATTTTGCGAATTGGTTGGTAAATCAAAAAATGAGATTATTGGCAAAAATGATTTTGATCTTTTTGATCGGGAGGTTGCCAAAGAATTTCGATACTTCGATAATCAGATGCTTCAGGAAAACCTTCCGCGTCACAATGAGGAATGGATTACCTATCCCGATGGCCGAAGGATATTGATCGATACGTTGAAAACACCCTATTGGGCAAGCGATGGAAGTCTGATCGGAATCCTTGGAATCAGCAGGGATATTACCAAACGAAAAGAGGCAGAGGAGGCATTACAACTCAGCAGTCAGAAATGGGAAGCGATCATCTCTGCTTCACCTGACGGGATTGGTATGACTTCGATAGACGGCAGGTTGCAACTGATGTCGGAAAAACTTGCATTATTACATGGCTTTTCTGTTGAGCAAAGGGAAGATTATCTGAATAGAACCATCTTTGATTTTATCGATTCTTCTAACCATGAATTATTGATCGAAAACATTGGTAAATTGCTATCGGGTCAAAAGGGCAGCAAGATTACCGAATACCTTGCTGTGAGACAGGATAATAGCAGGTTCTTTATCGATGTTAATTCCACCATATTATACGATGCAAAGGGGATTCCTGAAAGCATACTCTTTGTAGAACGGGACATCACTGAACGAAAACTTGCAGAGGCCGCGTTGCAAACAAAAACATCACTGCTTGAAGCACAAACCAATGCCACAATTGATGGAATATTAATCATTGGGAATGATCAGAAAAGATTGCTGATCAATCAGCGTGTTATTGACCTGTTTAATGTTCCTCAGAATATCGTTGACGATGACAATGATTCATATCTCCTTTCCCATGTGATGGGTTTAACCAAGGATCCCGAAAAATTTCTGGAAAAAGTTCTTTACCTTAATGTGCATGAGAATGAGATCAGCCAGGATGTACTTGAACTTACAACAGGCAAGGTTCTTGACAGGTATTCGGCCCCTGTTTTGGGAAAGGATGGAAAAAATTACGGCAGAATCTGGACCTTTCGGGACATAACAGAGAGCAAGCAGGCAGAAGAACTGCTTCAGAATGAGCGGGCGCTGTTTCGTACAATCATCGATTTAATTCCGGATGCTGTTTATGTAAAGGATACCGAGGGGAAGAAGATCTTAGCCAATCCTAAGGAGGTTCAATTTGCGGGAAAGCAGTCGGAAGATGAAATTATTGGCAAAACGGATGACAATTTGTATCCCGAAGCCATGGCTAAGCGCGGCTTTGCTGAAGATCAGTATGTTCTGATGAGTGGAAAATCAATTTTGGATTCTGAAGGAACCTTACTTGATCCTGAGGGTAAATTGCGCTCGTTATTGGTCTCCAAAGTTCCTCTGAGGGATGTTCACGGAAAGATTACGGGTCTTATTGGCGTGACTCATGATATTAGTTTGCGCAAAAAGGCAGAAGATGATCTTAAACAAATTTCTACCCGTTTATCCCTAGCCACACGTGCTGGAGGGGTGGGGGTTTGGGACCTTGACCTGATTAGTGACTTTCTCCTGTGGGACGATCAGATGTTTTCACTTTATGGGGTAAACAGGAATTATGTTGGCCAGGCAAACGACACAAGGCTCAGAGGGATTCATCCCGATGATGCACAAGCAGTCGAGGCACAGATACAGCTTGCAATCAGTGGTGAAAAGGAATTTGATACCGAGTTTCGCGTGGTTTGGCCCGATGGCTCAATCCATAATATCAGGGCGCTGGCAACTGTTCAGCGTGATAAAGATGGCAATCCGCTGCACATCATTGGAACAAACTGGGATATTACAGAACAGAAACAAACAGAAGCCACCCTTTTAATTGCCAAACAGGAGTCGGATAGCGCCAACAGGGCCAAATCTGAATTTTTGGCCAATATGAGTCACGAAATCCGAACTCCGTTAAACGGGGTTATTGGATTTACTGATCTCCTGTTAAGAACACCACTGAATAAAGTCCAGCAGCAATATGCCAAAAATGCCAATACATCCGGGCATACCTTATTGGGAATCATCAATGATATACTCGATTTTTCAAAAATTGAGGCGGGTAAGATGGAGATTGACTGGATCAAGGCTGATATCATAGAACTTGTGGAATTGACATCTGATATTGTCAAATACCACGCTTCTCAAAAAAATATTGAACTTTTGCTGAATATTCAGCAGGATATTCCCCGTTTTGCAATAATGGATCCAACCAGGTTGAAACAAATTTTAGTAAACCTTTTGGGTAATGCGGTCAAATTCACAGAAGCGGGTGAAGTAGAGTTGAAGCTCTCCTTTATTAAAATTACAGAAACAAGAGGAGAATTTATTTTTTCTGTCCGGGATACCGGCATTGGAATAAATGCAGAGCAACAGAAGCATCTTTTCAAGGCATTTTCTCAGGCCGATAGTTCCACGACCCGGAAATTTGGCGGAACAGGGTTGGGTCTGACTATTTCAAGTATGCTTGCCGAAAAAATGGGAACCAGAATAGAAGTAATCAGTGAGCCTAATATGGGTTCAACCTTCCATTTTACACTACAGACAACTTATGAAGCAGGCGAAAAACTCGATTTTTCCAGCCTCAAATCCATGGAACGGATCCTTGTTATTGATGATAATTTTAACAACAGGATGATCCTTGAGCACACTTGCAGGAACTGGGGTATTAATTTTGTCGGCATCGAAAATGGATTGCAGGCGATTGCTGTTTTAGAGGATTCAGAACCGTTTGATGTGATCATCGTTGATTATCAAATGCCTGAAATTAATGGGATTGACACTATAAAGTTGATCAGAAACCGATTAAATCTGACTCCCGATATTCAACCGGTAATTTTGCTTCACAGTTCGTCTGATGATATTGAAATTTATGAAGAATGTAAGAAGCTTGGTGTGATATTTAATCTCACAAAGCCGGTGAAATCATCCGAATTATTGCATTATTTAAAGAATATCCGCAGTCAGCCCAATACATTGTTGTTGGAAAAGGAACCCGATTTGATAAGCGAATCGGTAAGCCTGGCCAAGGATGCCAGGCCCGGAATCCTTGTTGCCGAAGATGTCGTAATAAATATGATCCTGGTAACCACGCTCATCAAACAGATGATTCCCAATGTTATTATTTATCAGGCTAAAAACGGGAAGGAAGCGTACGAGATGACTATTTTAAAGAAACCCAACCTGATCATTATGGATATCCAGATGCCGATCATGTCAGGTGTTGAGGCCACTCTGGCTATCCGGAAATATGAGGCCGGCATGGGTGGCAGGATCCCTATTATTGCCCTGACAGCAGGAGCCATCAAGGGTGAAGCGGAGCGGTGTATCGAATCCGGCATGGATGATTTCCTCACAAAGCCGCTGGAGCAAAAGAAATTGCATGCAGTTTTAGGGACTCACCTGGCCCAGTTCTACAAGCAATCGGCTGTTATTAAGAAAAAAAGTATTACCCAAAGCGTCGATATCCATTTTGATCGGGAAATGCTGATGTCGAGTATTGGTGAAAATTCGGAACTTTGTGAAGAATTACTCCAGGCTGTTATTGTGCAAATTACCAAGGATTCAGAATTACTGAAAAAAGCGATAGCTGACCGCAATTTGCCGTTGATTAAATCGGTTGCTCATTCAATTAAGGGGGCATGTCTCAACATGTGGTTTCACAAAATGGCTGAATTGGCTATCGAATTTGAATTATATCTTGATAAAGACCATTTTATTGAACTTGAAGAGCTTTTCGAAGCATTAATGGTCGAGTGGGCTCAGGTTAAGCTGATTATTGAATAATCTGTTCTTGCTGTTTTGACTTACTTACCCGGTCAACAAGGTAAATAATTGATTTAAATGTGATCCCCGAATGGAGACTCAGACCGGTTTCACAGGTTCTGCTTGTTGAGTATCCTTTGGTTAAATCTTGCGTTATCTCTTTTTTGAGATCAGCTAATCCGTGTTCATTTAGTTCAGGATGAGTAAATCCCCGGTCGCCGGCAAAACCGCAGCAATTGCATTCCGGAACCACAACGTTGGTTACACACCGCGAAGCAAGTTCAACGAGCTTGTGTTCCAATCCCATTTTCTTCAAACTGCATACCTCAAATACCGCGATAGTTTCCTGCAACGGGCTGAGCTCAAGATGGGAGAGGAGGTTGTCAAGGATAAACTCCACCGGTTCATAGAGGCGTAAAGGCCCCCCCATATTTTCTTTCATCGTGAAAAGACAAGGACTCATATCGCACAACACAGGATATTTGCCGTTCTCACTAGCAGCTAATAGGGCCTTCTCCAGGTCATTTGATTTTTTTTGTCCAATTTCAACATACCCTTTACTTGAAAAGGCCATTCCACAACAGTGGTGATTCAGATTTTTGGGATATATTACCTCATATCCCCCTTTATGAAGCAGTTGTACAACCATTTCGGAAAGCTGTTTTTCCTTCCTGCACTCTGCTGATACACCCATTGCACGGTTGATACACGAAGGAAAATAGACCACCTTTCTTCCTGTTAACGGATCCGGGGCAGTTAATTTCAGATCAATTGCTTTGGCTCCCAACGGCATATACCTATTCCAAAGTGGTAATCGATTTCCTGATAAGGTTCGTAACCCGTTGGATATTCTTTTCATCATTGAATTTCCCAAAACGGAATGGAAAAATCCGATAAGCGAAAGCATTTTCCTGGCGAAATAGATCACACCGCTCATCCGTTTGGCTATCGCTGCAGCGACTTTTTGATTCGGGATTACTGCTGTGTGCCTTAATGCCTTTATGAGCAGACCCGTGTCAATCTTTACCGGACAACTTGTCGCACACAACCCATCGGTAGCGCATGTTTGATCTCCGGCATACTCAAATGTCCTGGATAACGAGGCAAGGATATGAGGTTCAACCCCCGATTCAGTAAGGGTGGCCATTTGGCGATAAACCGCAATGCGCTGACGTGGCGAAATGGTGAGCTCAGCCGAGACACAGGTGGGTTCACAGAATCCACATTCAATACATTTATCGATTTTTTCATGTGCTGCGGGTATCGGCTTTAGGTTTTTAAGGTGGGCCAGTGGGTCACCGTTAATTATCACACCCGGGTTAAGGAGGTTCTGCGGATCAAAAAGGGTTTTGATCCGCTTCATCAGCCAATACGCCTCTTCTCCCCACTCCAACTCCACAAATGGGGCCATATTCCTTCCGGTTCCATGTTCAGCTTTGAGTGAGCCATCATATTTTTTAACCACCAACAGTGTAACATCTGTCATAAATTCACGATAACGCTCAATCTCGGCAGGTGATCCAAAATCCTGTGTAAAAACAAAATGGAGGTTTCCTTCGAGTGCATGACCGAAGATAACCGCCTCGGAGTATCCCCATTTAGCAAAAAGTAGGTGAAGATCCGTTGTTGCCTCTGCCAGTCTTGACACAGGAAAGGCTACATCCTCAATAATAACTGTCGTTCCGGTTTTGCGTATCGCCCCAACAGAGGGGAACATCCCTTTACGGATCTTCCAGAGCAGCTCATACTCGGCCGGTTTAGCGGTAAAATGAACAGGTATTTCGGTGGTAATTGGTTCAATCGCCGTAAGAATAATTTGGATCTGGGTTTCGAGTTCCTCCTGGTTTAATGCCCTGGTTTCAACAAGTATTGCGGTCCCATTGGGATTTATTGATTTCAGATATTGCGGAATACCATCCTGATTTTCAACGGCCCGCAAACCTGCACGGTCGATAAGCTCTACTGCAGAAACAGGGGCCCTCTTCAACCTTAAAACTGCCTGACAGGCTTTGTCAATATCAGGAAATACCATTAGTGAACTTGCCTTAAAAGGGTGCTCTACAACAGTTTTGTAGGTGATTTCGGCAATAAAGCCAAGCGTCCCTTCCGAACCGATCATCAGATGTTCAAGGATATCAAACGGATCGGCGTAGTCGACAAACGCATTGAGGCTGTACCCGGTGGTGTTTTTCATCCTGTATTTTGCTGAAATCCGGGCTGTTAAAATTGGATTTCCCTTGATCTCACTGGCGATAGCAGAGATCTCGTGCAGGAGTTGAGGATGGTTATTTTGAAATTGCACCTTGCTTTCAGGGTCTGCAGTATCGAGAAGTGATCCATCAGCCAGGATTACACGCATACTATCCACTGTATTGTAGGAATTCTGAGCCGTTCCACAGCACATTCCACTGGCATTATTGGCGGCAATACCACCGATCATCGCCGCATTTACAGAGGCTGGGTCAGGACCAATTTTCCGTCCAAAGGGGGCTAGCAGTGCATTAACCCTCCCTCCGGTAAGTCCGGGTTGAAGCCTGATTTTTAAACCTTTGTCGATGATCGTATATTTTCTCCAGTGATTTCCAGCAATAATAAGTACCGAATCAGAGATGGCCTGGCCTGAAAGGCTGGTTCCTGCTGCGCGAAAGGTAACTGGAATTGAAAGCTTTGAACTTTCTTTGAGTATGAGGGAGACCTCCGTTTCATCTTTTGCCTTGATGACCATTTTCGGGATTAGCCTGTAGAAACTCGCATCGGTTCCGAATGCAAGGGTGTACATCGGATCATGAAATATTCGTTTTGAATCAATAACCGTTGTAAGTTTCTCAAAAAGAGTTTTATATTTTCCTGCAAGCATAATTTGTTCTGGTATTTGGAATGGATGTAAAATTAGGTAAATAAATTCTGTAGCACCTTTATTTACTAACTTTGGGCATCTGAAAAACAATGAAAATGGCCAGGATTGAAATCATCAGCGGAGACATTACCAAATTGCATGTCGATGCAATTGTCAATGCTGCAAATGCATCCCTTTTAGGGGGTGGGGGTGTTGACGGTGCAATTCATCGTGCTGCAGGACCTGAATTATTGACTGCCTGCAAATTACTCAATGGTTGTGTTGCAGGTGAAGCAAAAATAACCCCAGGATTCAGACTCCCTTCCCCCTTTGTAATCCACACCGTTGGTCCGGTATGGGAAGGTGGAACCTGTGACGAAAATAAGCTACTCGCTTCATGTTATCTGAAAAGCCTGGAACTGGCATCCGCAAAAGGATTACGAACTATCGCCTTTCCAAATATCAGCACCGGAGTTTATGGCTTTCCAAAACCCGTAGCTGCCTTGATTGCCCTGGAAACCGTTCGGGACTATCTTGCAAATTCATCTGAAATAGAGCTGGTTATCTTTTGTTGTTTTGATGAGGAAAACCTGTCGCTTTACAAAAGTGCTTTTTCTGAACTCGTTTTGTTTGAGAAGGTTTTGACCGAACAGGATATCACATTAACATCCGACCTGGCTTCCGTCATCTGGAACGAACATTATGTCCCGATCATAGGACAAGCACAGGTCGATTACATGGTGACCAATTTCCAGTCGCCTGATGCGATACGGAATCAGATACAGCATGAAAATTACAAATATTACCTCCTTTATCACCAATCTGAACCCTCCGGATACATTTCGATAAAACAAATGGGCGAAGATTTATTTCTGAGTAAGTTTTATGTGATCAAAAAGAAAAGGGGAACCGGGCTGGGAAAGGAGGGGATCAAATTTATCACTCTTCAGGCAAGGGATGCTGGCGCCAAACGAATTACCTTAACAGTCAATGTCAACAATATCAACAGTATTAAAGCCTACCAAAGACTGGGATTTACAAATGATGGTCCTGTAGTCACCGATATCGGAGCCGGATATGTTATGGACGATTATAAAATGAGCTTACCGGCGCTTTAATTACAGGAAGAATCTGAAAGCCGCAAGATGATGCTTCTTCCTGTCTCACCAGAATGCTGCCTTTTTTAAGGCTTCCCGAAGTGCGGGATCCTTTTCTGCTGCTTCCTTCAATACTTTAATAATTCTCTCTGTTTTATGCTCAACCGGTGCCAGGGTCGTGCGGCGATCATAAATAATGAATCCGATAAGTGTGAATATTGACATTAAAACTAATCCAAACCCCCACATAAAGTAGCTGTCAAATTTATCTTCAAGACGGTTTATTTGAGATTGCATTGTTTCAAGACGTGTTTCTACACGTACCATTCGATCCCTATCAACTTGTGTATATGCGATAGAAGCGTCCTGAGCTTTTACACAAATGCAGAAAAATAGAATCGCGAGTAAAGACAGAAATCGTTTCATTGATAACTATTTTAAACGAAGATACAAAAAAAATCTATAAAAGGATGAATCTTATTTAATAAACCTATAGTGATGATCTATTAGTCAAACAGCTCCTGCAGGCTTCCAAAGTAATCCGATTCCCAACCCTCCGAGATATTGTCATACGCATCGTCGGGGATATTGGTCTGGTGCACCTCTACGTTGGTCCCCTGCTTGTCGTGATGCAGCTTAATGGTTACGACAGAATCAGATTCTTCGCCGAAATACCAGCTTTGTACGATTTTGAAATCGGGAACAAACTCAATATTCCGACCAACAATCTCTCCATCCCACAAGGAGAAATCGCTTCCGGGTTCGGTACTCATCACTGCAGCTTCGCCAGTCCAGATCTCAATCATCGTGGGATTGGTAAGGGCATTATAGATATCGGCAGGGGAGGCATTCAATTTAAAGTATCTTTTAAAATCTTTCATCCGAATATAATTTGTTTTTTAATTGCCGGATGTAACTCGCATGTGAGATATTCATCCGTGTTTGTGTTTGCCGAACATGCTCGATTCATAGTTACTGGGGCTGTTTTTATTCAAAGATAGACATTTAGATTAGAATTTATAGGCAAAACCAATGGTAAATAACTCTTCAAACTGCAGTTTGGGTTTTTGACCGGTGACATTTCCGGCGCCATCATAGATTGGGAATTTTGTATTGTAATCATAGATCATCTGTGTCATAATCCGGACATTGATAAAGCGGTTAACTTCCATCAAAAGGACCTGTTCCCATTCAAATGCCATTTTGTGGAAGGGATACATATAGTTATTAAAGAACTCCCCCTTGGTGTCGTAGTTGATATTCTCGGCAAGTTTTCGGTGCCAGTTTGCCTTAATAATTAGACCGGGTTCCCACAACTTCTTTGTTCCGGGTAACAGACCAAATTTAGATGGTTTTATCAGTACGGTATCCCGGATATAGGTTGTTTTTGAAGTTAAGGGAGAGAGGAATAATGAAAAATCCTTATTCGGTTTATAGTCAAGACCCAGTGAGAATGTGAGGAATCCCGGGGCCATAAAGGCTGAAATTGGATTAACCTTGTCGGGGAAGACATATCCATTTGCAATTTGTGTCCTGAAGTTGGATTCGGCAGAATAATACCACTTTTTGAAAGCAGACAATCCAAACCGGCTTTGAAGCTCAATCTTATCATCATTTTTCTCTAACCCTCTTGATTTACTTTTGCTTACGCCATACCGAAACTCAGCGCTGTTTTCCCATTTAACCTTTGGCTTTGAGTAATTTGCCGTGTATTTGCTGATAATCAATGCTGCCAATGCGCTTTCCCCCCCCTTTGCCCAGTTGGATAAGGATGTTTGAGTAAATCCCACAGATCCGTTCCCTTTTAGGGTCCAAGGCGGATAGATCACCTGTTTGAGATTTACATGCAGTAATTTTTTATCGGGAGCCTTGGTTTCAAAGGTGATCGATCTGTTCTGTGTCTCGGCGTACCGGGTCAGCTTTACTCCGTCATCAATGACCAGCTTTAATTCTCCCTTTTTGTTATTGATAAGAATCACACTCAGCGAATCGTTCTGAGCATTCTTGAGGTAGATCCGCATGGGTTTTACCTCACGGTTAGCGGTCCACAGTTCGGCTTTTGAGTCCGTGAGATTGGTCAGTCGTATCAACGTAGAATCTGCTTCGGCATGCGTGATCAGATATTGCAGTGCAAGTCGCAGTGAATCGTTAACGATCGTAACTGTTTTTTGATTGAATGCATTTAACCGGACGAGGTTCTGATTTGCAACCGATTTTTTATACTCTTTAATTCTTGAATCCGTTTTCTGAGCTATGGATTTAGTCTTGTAGCTGAAGGTTATCTTGTCGCGCCATCGGTTCATTACCGAATCGTTAAAATTTTTGCGGTAAGCAATGAAAACCTGGTTTAAGGTAGAATCCATGGCTGAACCTGTCATATTCGCGGGGAACCGGATCGCGGCGATCCGATTATTCAGGTTGGTGATAAAATCCCTTGGAAGCTCTTTCTGTTTGGCCAGCAGGATATTCATTTCTCCATCGGGGACATAAGGGGCTTTCGACAGCTCTGATTCCATAATCATCATGGGAACGGCAATATTGGTATTATTTAAACTGTCGAACAGATCTTTTCTGATTGTCTCAATACTTCGGTCAACCTCAGAATCAGGGATGTAACCCGGAACCTCCCTGAGGTTTCGAATATCCTGGGGATGCCTGTCCATCAGATAGACCACCTTCCCATCTTTTAGCAAACTCTTCAGATTAAGTATCACAGTATCCAACGGATCATTTTCTGCATAGTTTAACACCCCCTGTATCGGTTTTTTAAGTTGATTGTCAGTCAGGTACCACTCATTGCACGAATAGAGTAACTTATTTAGGAAATTTACACTCCATTTTAATGAATCGTTATTCTGTTTAACAGGAAAAAACTCTTCCCTGACGGATCCTTTATTGGAATTTTCTGCCCGAAGGGTAAATGCAGCCGCTATTATTAAGAAAAAGGATAGTAGGAATACTTTTCTGAACATGATCAACATCTTTGTAATTTTAAGAGCCAAAAATAGCTAAAAGAGATTTATATTTGGAATGTTTCTCAAAAATGAAACCTTCCGGTTGTGAAACTAAACCAGGACAACCATTTTAAAACCGAGTTAATAAACTAATGTGGAGTGAAAAATTTCAATCTTCCAATCCTGTTTTGCCTGATTGCACTTACAATAAATGTGCCTAAAATTACGGCTAAGGAGTCAACTTTAATCAGGAGGAATCCCGCAGCCAAAACAATAACAGTGTCGGATGGCTCGGGAAAGCTGGCGCTTCGGATAAACTACTCCGCAGGTTGCCTGATCGATGAACTTCGAGTGAACGGAAAGAACACCCTTGCCCCTTCAGGGGCCTTTAGTTCAGTTAAATTAAATGGGAAATTGCTCACTTCCAATTCACCGGATGTTATCCCTGTCATAAAAGTCACAGACAGTGTGGTAAGTGTTAATAATATAGTTTATTGTGACAGCCTCCTGCAAGTAACCGAGATATGGCAGATTATACCCGGGCAAAAAGGAATTAAATTGGAAATAACACGCCAATATGACCGGAATAAAATCGTTGAGGATATTGCAATGCCTGTCTGGAACTTCGCCAACCTGTCAGTCTGGAAGGGTGGTATCCTGAATAACGGAGGGATGGTGTGGTGTAAGTACCTCACTAATAATGGTGATGTTTTGGGGATGCATACAAACGGGGCTACATTCTGGAACCCTGAGACCGGGGATGGTTTGCGGCTTACGTCATCGACCAGTGCTGCACAATATCTCGCTTCAAAGTTTTTTCATGGTTCGGCTGATGAATTTTCTTTTGTGCAATACCTGACCAGCGAGGAACTTCAGCCACGCTATCAACTGAACCGCTTTGTCAACGGTAAGGAGGATGTATTTGCCCCCTTTGAGGTAAAAAAGGGAGCTGTAAGAATGAATATTCATCTGAAGTATATCAATTATAATGAGCAATATCCAACGGGCAACCTTCCTGGAATTGATGCCGCCGCAGTTCGGGAAATCCGCAATACAACGGCAAGGTATGGTGTCGTGGATCAGAATATCATCGGTGGGAATGGGTGGACAACCAACTGGAAATGCCTTCACGAACCATTCTTTGCACAAATCGGACTCTTTGTCGATGATGAAAACTATACCCGAAATTTATCTGCTACGCTGGATCAGGAGCGTGATCTGGCCATGACCAGGGAGGGTCGTGTCCTATCGAGGTGGCATAGCGAACCGGGTGATGAGATGCCCGGAACCTATAATTCCAAATCAGGATACTATGAAACGCAATGGGGATATACAATCGATTCGCAGACCGGTTATGTCATTAATACTTCAGAGCAGTTTGACCTGAATGGTGACCTGAAGTGGCTTAGGAGACATAAGTTGAGCTGCGAAAAAGCGCTTGACTGGCTGATCCGGAGAGACAGCAATAAAAACGGCCTCTTCGAAATGATGTGCGATAGTTACAGTGAAAAAAAATGCAGCGACTGGCTTGATGTGGTTTACGCCAGTTTTGAAAACGCCTTTGTGAATGCCCAAATGTATGAGGCGCTTAATCACTGGGCTGCATGCGAACTGGTTTTGGGAGATTCACCTAAAGGAGCGTATTACGCAGAAATAGCCTCCAAACTTAAGATTACATTCAATAAAAATGTGGCTGATGGCGGTTTCTGGTCTCCCGAAAAAAAATGTTACATCTACTGGAGAGATAAGGATGGAACCACTCATGGGGATAATTTGGTAACCCCGGTTTCATTCGAAGCTATTGCCTTTGGATTGTGTGACGATCCCCTGAGGATCAGGGAAATCCTCGAAAGCATAGAGTCCCGGATGGTTTCCGAAAATCTTTTTCACTGGCCATTGTGTTTCGATTCCTTTAAAAAAGAGGAGGTCGAAAAGGGGAACTGGCCTTTTCCAAATTACGAGAACGGCGATATTTTCCCATCGTGGGGCTATCTCGGCGTGAAATCGTATCTTAAATATGATCATGCAATTGCCCTGAAATATGTGAATAATATATTGGCGCAGTATAATAAGGATGGTCTCTCTTCACAGCGTTTCAGCCGGAAAACGCAGGCAGGAGTTGGATCTGATATCCTTGCCGGAATATGTACTACAATAACCGCTCTTAATAAGGATATTTATGGTGTTCGTCCCAAATGGAACCGTATGGGATTGGAGCCAAATCTTTCGCCGTCACTCGATGGAACTGAATTCGAATACACGCTGCGTGGAATAAAATATAAAATAGTTTTGAGTGAAAATGATTACATGTTGAAATCCGACCATTTTGCGGTAAAGAGCAATGCCCCTTTTGGTGTGAATTTTACCGTAAATAACTTGCTGTTTTATCCCGGTAACGGAGAGATCGCTGCTTTGATAATTTCAGGAGAAACCTTAAAAAGTATTAATCTGGAGTTCAGTAAATGGAATCCCTTTGAACCCGAATGGACAATTTCTTCAGCTGATGGCTATAAATTGAAAATTGTCGGACTGGTTCCAAATTGCAAATATCAGTTAAAAGTGAATGGGAAATCAGAAAAATTGTACATTGCAGATAAATCGGGGAAAGTTTCATTCAGCTATCAATGCAGGGAAAGGTCAACGTTTCAGCTGAAAAGAATTAAGACAATCTAAAAACTAAACAAATTTATTAACACGATGAAAAGAACAATTTTTGCTTTTATTTTCTGTCTGGCCATGGCGGCCGCCTCTTTGCATAATTTTGCAGCGGTTCGTCTGCCGGCCATCCTAGGAAGCCATATGGTTTTGCAACAGCAAAGCGAAGTTAATTTATGGGGCTGGTGTGGGCCTGCCGAGAAGGTTGTTATAAAAACCAGCTGGGACACAATCACCTATAAAACCTCGGGGGGATCGGGTGCCAAATGGATTCAAAAAATAAAAACACCGGCAGCTGGTGGTCCATATACGATATCAATCAACGAATCAACCGTTCTTGAGGATGTACTGATAGGCGAGACGTGGGTCTGCAGTGGTCAGAGCAACATGGAGTGGAGTGGTGACCAGGGACTTAAACAGTGCCTGGATGAGATGCCGAATGCAACCAACCAGAAAATAAGGTTTTTCTATGTTCCAAAATCCACCTCCGAAAATCCACAGGAGAACTGTCAGGGAAGCTGGAAAGTCTGTTCCCCGGATGAGATGAAGCATTTCAGTGCTGTGGGATATTTCTTTGGAAAGAAGATTCAGCAGGAATTGAATATCCCGGTCGGACTGATCAACAGTAACTGGGGAGGCACAGCAGCAGAGGTTTGGACTCCGAAAGATGTGGTGGAAAGTGATACGGAATTGAGTATGGCTGCAAAAAAAATCGGAGCACTCGATTGGTGGCCTAATCTCCCAGGTTATGCCTTCAATGCGATGATCAACCCGATTACCAATTTCGGGATAGCAGGGGTTATCTGGTATCAGGGGGAGAGCAATTCAGGCACCGCTTCAACCTATAAACCGCTTATGAGTAAAATGATAGGTGCATGGCGTAAAGCATGGCAGAAGGAGTTTCCTTTTTACTTTGTTCAGATTGCCCCTTTCTCAGGATATGGCAATAACAATGTATGCGCCCTGTTGCGTGAATCGCAGACCAGCTGCCTCACAATTCCAAGGACAGGAATGGCCGTAATTTCTGATCTTGTCGATGATCTTAAAAATATCCACCCGATAAATAAAATTGATGTTGCCGCTCGCCTTGCTAATATTGCATTGTCCGAAACCTACGGGAAAAGTGGATTGACTTATAAATATCCAATGTATAAGGGGATGAAAACTGAAAAGGATAAAATCAGAATCACCTTTGAAAATGCAGATAACGGTTTAATTGCAAAAGACAAGGTGATTACAGATGTATACATCGCCGGTGAAGATCGTCAGTTCCAGCCTGCACTGGCAAAAATAGATGGCAACACGCTGGTCGTCTGGAATAAAACCATCAAGGCTCCGGCTGCCGTGCGGTGCGGTTTCAGTAACTCAGCAATTACAAACCTTTTCAGCAAAGAGGGGTTGCCTGTTAATCTATTCCGCACCGATAACTGGGAGGTTGATACCACGCCGGTAAAAAAATAGCGTAATTTTTCCGAACTACCTGGTACGAACTTTGAATGTAGCAAAGAACCTTTAAAAGAAAACCGGATTCACTCCTCAGGAGCAGAACCCGGTT
This sequence comes from uncultured Bacteroidia bacterium, assembly GCA_903918045.1. GTDB lineage: Bacteria > Bacteroidota > Bacteroidia > Bacteroidales > Prolixibacteraceae > JAAFHB01. The sequence goes on along the minus strand of CAIXCY010000078.1, from coordinate 36,962 downwards.
TTCTAATAGGTTTGCGGACCGGTTTTAGACCGTATGCGTAAACCCTGAGGGCTTAACAGAGGATAATTACTTTGTCGCTTTCTTGTTGGCTTTAAAGCGCTTATCCTGTGTGCCGTCTTTTTTTAGCGGTCCTGCTGCTGGTTTATTCTCCTTAAACCTCTTGTCCGGAGTTCCATCTTTTTTCAATGGACCTGCTGCCGGCGCTGCAGCTGATTTTTTGTCTGCAGTAACGGCTTTTGCGGCTGGCTTTGCAGGTTTGGCAGCTGTTGCTGGAGTAGCAGCAGTAGCCGGTTTCGCTGTCTGGACTACCTTTGCTTTTTCAACTGGTTTTTTGTCCTGTTTTGGCTTTGCCTGAGCCATTGCCATTGCACTGAAACCAATAAATAGAATTAGAGCGAATAAAATCTTCTTCATAAAAACTTCATCAGTGTTTATAGTGCTGATTCCGCACTTTTAAATTTACACTTCTTGACTGTTAACCTAATTAGATAAACAAATATAGCAATTCAAAAATGAAGTTTTTATGAAGAAACAAAATATAAGTATTGAGAATAATTTCATGTCGTAAAGATTGCTTCGTCGTACCTCCTCGCAATGAGAGGTGGCACGTGGCAAGAAGAGAGATGGGAATGAATGGCGGCAGCACCGCCATTCATTCCCATCTCTCTGTTAATCAAGGCATCTGTCATTTCGAGGAGCTCTATGATAATTTTAAATAAAATGATTTACATCCTGACGGGCGAAGCAATCTTTAACACGGGTTTGATTTCGTTGTTTACTGCAATTAAGCAACATTACACCTTAAATGCGACATCTTTTTATTTTGAACCTTTTAGAAATCAGTTAAATAGGGAAATGCGTCATTATTTCCTTCTAACTACTTAAATAGATGTCTGTTTAAAATGTCGCATTCCAATATTTGAAAATTTGCTTCAAAAAAATCAAAAGCATAAAAGGCGCCTTCCAAAGATTAAAACATTCTTGGAATGCCCAGTTGTGCTTTTCCTGTTGAATGATATTTGACGTTTTCATTGGGCGTCGGCTGCTCTCTAACCACTGACCACGACTTCAGATCTTGCATTTCAGGAAAAATCATGATTAACTCTTCCGGTTTTGTTTTAATCGAAGCTATTTTTTCACTCATGACACGATTTTTCCTGGTCAGATTAGATTGCATATTAGCCTTTCCCCACGGCAATTCAAGTTTGCAGGTGTTACCGTGCAGGCTTTTGATCGAAATCCACTTCACTGCTCCGGCTTTAATTTCGGAAGAGATTACAAATCCACCCTGCGCATGAAGGGTGAACCGCGCAGTTTTCTGACCACCAAATGCCGGAAATATCCTGATCGTCCCGTCGTAACTCTGGAGTAGCGATTCGTTCATTCCTGTTGCCAGTACCGACATCGCCTCCATCGACATGTGTCGGAATGGCCATGCCGGAAAGGGGACTTTCTCCCCGTTTGGTGACCCAACCACATTGACTGCATTGGTTTTAAAGTAAGAAGTGCCATCCCCGTCTTCCTTCACTTCAGAGCTGATATGTCCCCACCCGTTCACAAAAAACTGCCATCTAACGGGGAACTGTTCGAGGTTTCCGGCGAGCTCTTTGGTAAGTCCCAGGCGGGCCATTACAACCGGAACCGGATCCCAGCCCATGCCCTCTGAACCGTATAACAGGGTTGTGGTAGTCATCGCATTAAACAACGGTTCCCCCTTTTGTGCCAGACCAACTAATCCGGATGGATAAACAGGGGAGCGGGGAACGGCTGGAAATATGCCGTCATAAACCCGAAACTCACCTTTTTTATTTCGGAGGGTGTCCCCTGATAAGAGAAAAGCATATTGGGGGTCATCTGTTTTATACCAGGTTGTGAGCCACTTTTTTTCTTTTATACCCCAGCCGGCGGCAATAATTTCATCGCCTTGAACCGTGGTTCCGCTGTAAATTCCCTGATTGATTTTATCTCCGGTTTCATCTTTAACAATTAGCCATTTACTCGCTTTAACAATTGGAAGGGGAGCTAAATGGTCAAGAATTTCTTTCCACCTTTTATCTTCCGGAATTTCAGAACCTGACGCTTTCAATGCTTCCAAAGCAGTTGTGAATAAGGTTCGTGCGTAGACCAATTCGGTGAGTCCGTCATGCAAAACGACTGAACCTTCATATCCGTTACCCTCCTTCGCATGATATAAACCATCCTTTTCTTTTTCAAGCAAGGATTCAAAAAACCGTGCCGCTTCAAGAATGAATGGCAACGCCTTCTCTTTTAAATATGTTTTATCCGAAGTAAACTGATATTGCCGCCAGAAATCGAGCGCGATCTCGGCGACCGGAGTATGATTATCTTTTACATTCGCATCCATCCGGTTATAGCCGTTCCGGTTAGAGACATCTGAAATAAATGCCCCATCGGCATTATAAAACTCTTTTGCATCTCTTTTGGCAAACCGCAGGGAATTAAACCGGTAATCGAGGTATGGGGTCACAAGATCATGGAAACCTGCCGCATTCAATGGCCAGTAGAGCTCCTGCTGGTTCCAGTGAAAATAGAAGTTCCATTGCTGTATATCATGGTTCCAGTTCCACAAGCCGTTATTAAACCTTCCCGGGTATTTCCCCCCCTGTGAGGCATTGGCATAATACATCGTCAGATACCAGAGGTTGTTCAGGTAATCATCGCCGTAATCCATAAAGGAACGGTTCCAGACCGATTTCCAGTATTGTACATTGAGTTGACTGAAAGGCTCCATCCCCTTTTCAAGCGCAGTGGTGAGCTTCGTTTTTACTTCGGCTAATGGATCATTCCCCGGAGAAGTGACTGCAAATGCAAACTGAATACTCTTTTTCAGGTTTCCTGTTAGCTGAATCGAAGCACGCCTGGAGTGTTCGCGCGAATAGTTTACCTTTAAACCATTGCTGTAGAGTACAGTTCCTCCAACGGCAAATGTCCCGCCCGTTAATTTCTGAGTCAGGAAAACGCTATTCCCGTCGGTTGAGGCTTCGGTTCCTTGTAATCCAATACTTGCATCTCTTCTCATCCGAGTGTACCACATTGAAAATGTTCTCGATCCAATATGATCCACAGATATTTTTAACGGCACCTCTTCTTTAAATGAGTTCCCTAAATCGCAAAAAAGGATTCCTGATTGATGATCGATAAAAGCTTTCAGATTCAGGTCACCAAACGGACTTGATCCCGTTAAACTCAGCGAAGCATCTGCCAGGTTAAGCCGTGCCTTGAAATCAGTAAGATAGAGGGTATTAAAAACCGGTAACTTAAAATCGATCTCTATTCGACAAGCCTGTCGTTGGGTGGTGTAATAATCGTATTTTTCATCCCAGGTTTTCGGTTTTCCAGTCTGTGAATCATCCCACAAATCACACTTATTGAGTACAATTACAATTTTAGTGTCTTCACACCAAACCAAAGCAGCCACGTCTCCATTCCCAAGAGCAATTCCCTGCATCGGATCAATGGGCGGGCTTTTGTATACGAGGTCGTATTGTGAAACCCGTCCGGGCCAGTCGATATTCCAGGTTGCTGATTTCGGGTTAAATGCTGATTTAATGATTCTTGCAGAGTCGGCGGTCGTATTGAAACCTTTAGATATGGCGAATGTCGGGAGACAAAATAAAAGACAAAATACAATTAGCGATGAAACCTGAAAAACTCCTTGGAAATGCAGGTTTATAAGGGAGTTGGTTTTTTTCATATAAATCAATTAGTTGCTAAATTAGTCCTTTTAGTGAAATTTGGTGACCTGACCTCTTGGTGGCAGCTTTTATTTTTTGAATTTAGTTCTCTAAATACCCTACCAGTGTGTGGAGTTTTAAAAGGTAAACATGTGTACCACCGATAGTTTGGGATTTGTTGCTATCTTTGCAAAAAAATCAGGAAAAATCAGTAACACAATGGCACATAAATCAGGATTTGTCAATATTATAGGCAATCCAAATGTCGGCAAATCGACTTTAATGAATGCGATGGTCGGTGAAAAGCTCTCAATCATCACATCCAAAATGCAAACTACCCGTCACCGCATCAAGGGTATTGTGAATGGAGAAGATTTTCAAATCGTATATTCCGACACCCCGGGGATCTTAAAACCTTCCTATAAATTACAGGAGTCGATGCTCGGATTCGTCGACACGGCATTGGTTGATGCCGATATCCTGTTGTATGTGACCGATGTTGTGGAGGATTTTTCGAAGAATGCTGACTACCTCGAAAAGATCAAATCAGCAGAAGTTCCTGTTTTAGTTTTAATCAATAAAATAGATCTTACCGATCAGGATAAACTCATTGCGTTGGTTGAAAAATGGCGTGAACTGATTCCCAAGGCAGAGGTGATGCCAATCTCTGCAAAAGAAAAGTTTAATCTTGACTATGTATTTAAACGTATCCTTGCGAACCTTCCCGAAGGGATGCCTTTCTTTCCCAAGGATGAATTGACAGACCGCAATGAACGATTCTTCGTACAGGAGATTATTCGTGAGAAAATCCTCCTTTTCTATGATAAAGAGATCCCCTATTCGGTTGAAATAGAGGTTGAAGAGTTTAAGGATGAGCCGAAGCTTCTCCGGATCAGGGCAGTAATTAATGTGGCCCGCGATACCCAGAAAGGGATCATAATCGGTCACCAGGGGAAAGCGCTGAAGAAGGTTGGGACAGAAGCCCGTCTCGATATGGAGGAGTTTTTTGAGAAAAAAGTATTTTTAGAAATGTATGTTAAAGTAGCTAAGGACTGGCGCGACAAAGAGAGTCAGCTCCGTAATTTTGGCTACGAGATTCAATAAAAGGAAAAGTAAATAATGAGTAATATAGTAGCAATAGTAGGACGTCCAAACGTTGGGAAGTCCACTTTTTTTAACCGTTTAACCGAGTCGCGTGCCGCAATCGTTGATGATATGCCGGGTGTAACACGTGACCGTAATTACGGAAAATCACTCTGGAACGGGGTGGAATTTTCGATCATCGACACAGGTGGTTATGTTTCAGGATCGGATGATATTTTTGAGGAGGAGATTCGCCGTCAGGCCAATCTTGCGATTCAGGAAGCGGATGTAATCGTTTTTCTGGTGGATGTCGAAAGCGGTCTGACAGAACTCGATACTGCCGTTTTTGATTTGCTTCGCCGTAATGACAAACCGGTGATTACCGCTGTCAATAAGGTGGATAACCATCAGCGGAGCCTCGATGCGAACGAATTTTATGAACTTGGAATAGAGAAACTTTTCTGCGTTTCATCGGTCAACGGTTCGGGAACCGGTGACCTGCTTGATGAAATCGTGGACCTTCTTCCCAAAAAGGTGGAAGAGGAGATCGATGAAAAGATTCCCCGCATTGCGGTAGTTGGAAGACCGAATGTTGGTAAATCTTCAATTATTAATACGTTAGTAGGAGAGGAGCGGCATATCGTAACCGATGTTGCCGGAACAACGCGTGATGCAGTAGCTCAGAAATACAATAAATTTGGCCACAACTTTATACTTGTTGATACGGCCGGTTTACGTAAGAAAACGAAGGTGGCCGAAGATATTGAGTTCTATTCGGTTATGCGTTCAGTCCGGACCATTGAAGATTCGGATGTTTGTGTGCTGGTACTTGATGCCACACGTGGGGTTGAGGGGCAGGATGTGAGCATTTTCCACCTCATCCATCGCAATAAGAAGGGTATTGTTGTGGTCGTTAACAAATGGGATCTCATCGAGAAGGATAACCATACGATGAAGAAGTTCGAAGAAGATATTCTTGAGAAATTCGCTCCGGTTGTTGATATCCCGATTGTATTCACCTCTGCACTGACCAAACAGCGCATCCTGAAGATCCTTGAAGAGGCGATGATGGTCTTTGAAAACAGGAACAGGCATATCGCGACTTCAAAATTGAACGAATTGCTCCTTGAAGTTATTGAGGCATATCCGCCACCAGCTTACAAGGGGAAATATATTAAGATTAAGTATATTACGCAGTTGCCTACGAAAATTCCGAGTTTCGCCTTCTTCTGCAATCTTCCGCAATATATCAGGGATCCTTACAAACGATATCTTGAGAATAAGATCCGGGATAATTTTAATTTCAAAGGAATCCCTATTCAATTGTATTTCAGGCAGAAATAGAATCAAACAGGCGGGTTTTAAACCCGCCTGTTTGATTCTAATACACCCTAGAGGCGGGTTTTAAACCCGCCTCTAGGGCCCCATATAATATAAATTTTAGAATAATCCGCAATAATCACGAAAAAAATCGTATCTTTGCGAAACTTTTCCCGCTCAGGGAATCGGAATTTACAGATAATAAATACGACGGGTAATTGGTTCATTAGGTAGCTATAACACCCGTCACAAAAGACAGATGATGCAATTTAATGAAATGGGACTCGACCCCAGAATCCTAAAGGGGATTCAAGAAATGGGCTTCGAACAACCTTCGCCAATCCAGGAACAGTTTATCCCCTTATTCCTGAAAGAACCCACAGACATTGTAGGACTTGCGCAAACCGGAACCGGTAAAACCGCAGCTTTTGGTCTTCCAATCCTACAGAAAATCGATCCGAAAAACAGAGTTCCACAGGCACTTATTCTTAGTCCGACACGTGAGCTTTGCGTTCAGATCGCCAGAGAGATCTCCGATTATGCCAAGTATCTGCCCGATGTTGTGATCACTCCGATTTATGGAGGCGCCGATATCAGTGGTCAGATCTCTGCATTGCGTAAAGGGGTGCATATCATTGCCGCTACACCCGGTCGTATGCACGACATGATCCGTAAGAACAAAGTTGACTTGTCGCAGGTTACCATTATGGTCCTCGATGAAGCCGACGAAATGTTAAACATGGGCTTCCAGGAAGATGTGGATGCCATTTTGGAGCAGACTCCAAAAACGAAGAATACCCTGCTCTTCTCGGCAACGATGCCAAAAGAAGTAGCAGCGATTGCAAAAAACTACATGAACAACCCCGTCGAAATTTCGGTAGGGAAAAAGGGTAGTGGCGCTGAAAATGTGGAACATATCTACCATATGGTTCATGCCAAAGACCGTTATTCCGCGCTGAAGCGTGTAATGGACTTTGTACCTGAGGTTTACGGTATTGTTTTTTGCCGTACACGAATTGAGACCAAAGAGATTGCAGCCCAGTTAATTACCGATGGCTATAGTGCGGAAGCGCTGCACGGTGACCTGAGCCAGCAGCAACGCGATTTTGTGATGGAGAAATTCCGCACACGCGGCGTTCAGATGCTGATCGCTACCGACGTTGCAGCCCGCGGTTTGGATGTGAATGACCTCACCCATATCGTGAATTATAACCTTCCTGACGATATTGAGAATTATACCCACCGTAGTGGCCGTACCGGTCGTGCAGGAAAATCGGGTATTTCCATCTCTATTATCCACATGAAGGAGCAGGGGAGAATCCGTATGATTGAAAAAGGGATCGGAAAAAAATTCCTCCGTATGCCTGTTCCCACCGGAAAGGTGATCTGCGAAAAACAGTTAATGTACCTGATTGACAAGCTTCAGACAGTTACGATTAATGAAGATCAGATTGAACCGTTCCTCCCTGCAGTACACGAAAAACTGGAATCCCTTTCAAAGGAAGATCTGATTAAGCATGTTGTTTCGCTGGAGTTTAACCGCTTCCTCGATTACTATGGCAATACAGCTGACCTTAACGCTCCGGATACCCACGATTCAGGCAGAAGAGAAGTCCGCGAAGGACGTGAAATGCGCAGAACTTCTTCGGAGGGGATGACACAGATTCGTCTGAACGTTGGATTATCTCAGGGACTTATTCCAAAGGACATTATCACCTTCGTGATTGATGCGACAGGCCGCAGGAATGTAGAGATTGGCAAAATCGATCTTTATAAAAACCATGCAACCGTTGAGATCGAATCCGCATACGGAACAACACTTTTAAAGAACAGTCGTGGGATGAACTTCCGCGGATCATTCTTTGATGCCGAAGTAAACAGCGGCGGTCGCGAAAGCGGTGAAAGAGGCGGTGATCGTGGGGGAGACAGAGGTGGTGACCGGGGTGGCCGTTTTGAACGCGGTTTCCGCAAACCTGAAGGTGGCCGTGACGGGTTTAAGAGTCGCGACCGAAAGAAGAGATTTTAATTTCTTAAGATATAAGAAGCCGGAACGCGTAAAAGCTTCCGGCTTTTTCATTATAAATTGAAGAGTGTAATTCTGAGTGAGTACCTAAAAGAATGGGTAAAAGTATTGATTTGCAATTAGCTGTAAACCATGGATTTAGAAAGTTTGCTTTGGCACTCCAAGGATTAATTATTTAAATTACAAGCGTATTTTGAAGTGCCTCGCAATGACATTTAGGTCATTTTAAGCGTAAAGGATAGTTGGGAGCAGGCGGCGCAGACGCCTGCTCCCAACTATCCTTTACTACAACCCTTGATAGCTGTCTTTGCGAGGAGCGACGAAGGAGTGACGAAGCAATCTCCTCTCATTAAGAGTTTTACGATTATTTTGTTTATTGGAGTGACGAAGCAATCTCCTCTTATTGGCAGAATTCACAATAATGTCATTGGTAACGCAGTGAGGAATCTCCTTATTTACATAACCAAAAAAAATACTGTCATTTGTAGAAAAATGACTTTATTGAAGTTACGGCAGGAATATGATCGATTTCATGTGACGAAGTGATACGTTAAGTCTTTCGAAGTGCAATCCCTCATAATACCTATTGCCTTATTAATCAGCTCGAATCAATGAATTCAAATACATCATCAATACAACCCCCTTCCGGAAAATATCCCGATAAAAGACGAATCCGTATTGCGATATCCCTCTTTTATTTCAGCATGGGATTTTGTTTTGCCTCGTGGGCGAGCCGGATTCCGGAGATTAAGTCTTCCCTCGGACTAAGTGATGCGGCCTTTGGAACAATCCTGTTTGCTTTGCCTGTCGCTCAGTTTTTAATGATGACTTTCTCAGGCAAACTGGTGACTTATTTTGGCAGCCGAAAGGTAATCCTGTTTGCTGTTCCGGGATATACCCTCTGTCTGGTGAATCTGGGACTGGCCAATCACGGATGGCAGCTGGCCATGGGCCTATTTTTATTTGGTATTTTCGGCAATATGTGTAATATATCAATTAATACACAGGGTGTTGCAGCAGAGAAGATTTATAAAAGACCGATCATGGCAGCTTTCCATGGTGGATGGAGTATGGCTGGATTTACAGGCGCACTCGTCGGCCTGGCAATGATGAACCTTAAAATTCAACCCTATGTTCATTTTCTGATTGTTGTCGCGATTATTTCATTAATCGTTATACTGAATTGGGGAAAACTGGTTCCGGGAAAAGCGGTACAGGCCAAACCAACAGGGACTACAAAGAAATTCTTTTCGAAACCGGATGCCGGATTAGTTCAGTTGGGAATCATCGGGTTCTGCAGCATGGCCAGTGAAGGGGCGATGTTCGACTGGAGTGGAATCTACTTTAAGGATGTGGTCCAGGCCCCCCATGCCCTGATTATTCTGGGTTATACTTCATTTATGATCACCATGGCCGCCGGAAGATTTATGGCAGACCGACTGGTTGTGAAGTTTGGAAGAAAACATCTGCTCCAGGTGAGTGGAATCCTGATCTCTTCGGGTCTGCTGATTTCGGTAATCTTTCCTTATCTGGTTCCTTCGACTCTTGCTTTTATGATGGTCGGTTTGGGAGTCTCAAGCATTGTACCATCGGTTTACAGCGCTGCGGGACGACATGCTACCATTGCCCCCGGAATTGCCCTCGCAACGGTTTCGAGTGTGAGCTATCTCGGCTTTCTGATGGGACCACCCCTGATCGGATATATCTCTGCCGCCGCTGGTCTGCGCTATTCGTTTGCAGTAATCGGAATCTTCGGTTTTTGCATCACCTTTTTAGTCGCCAGGATTAAGGCGATGCACTAATCAATTAATATTGTAGCATAAAAACCTGCACAGTTGTATTTGAACTAAATTTGAAATTGGTTCTTTTTGTAAAAAACAAGGTTATGCTATCCGTAAACGGTATTTAAGATGGTAAATCTGTTAAGCCTCCATCAGTTATCCCTGTAACGATGTCTAAATTGCCGCTGTTGACAGCAAAGGAACTTATTGCTATTCTTTTCAAATTAGAATTTATCCTCTGCTATACTCCCGATAACCTTTTTAATCTCCTGAATCAATGCATAATCCATACGAGGGAGGTTTAAAATCTGCTCTTTTTCATTTAATCTTTTAATGCGAAAACTCATGGTATTATATTCGATTGATTGAATATCGCTCCAGGGAATATTTTGCTCTTTTTCAAACACCCCTTTTTTGATGCGGATAGCCTCCTGATCAATTGCGATATATGATTTTCCAAAGAGACTTAAAAATGCAACCCCAAATCCTTCAATGGTATAGATTATTCCATATAGAAGAAAAAGAGCCGAATAAATCCAGTCTGACAGACTAATATGGCTATCTTCGTAAGCTCTGATAATGATCCATAAGCCGCTAAATATTACAGATCCAATTCCGAGAATAATCCGGAAACGTGATGGCTCACTGATTTTCAACAAGTTTCTTCTTAATTCCATAGGGTTTTGTGCTCAGATTTCTATGACATTAATTCAATTATTGCAACAACAAGTATAATTATATTAGCAACAGTCCCATATTTGGCATCCTTCCAGGAATAAAAGATCAATATCTGCGAATGGATCACGGCTAAAAATCCCATCAACCACCAATGCCTGATCTCTAAAGTAATCATTACAGCCATGATTATAAAAAAAATGGAGGCAAACAGCCAGGCTATCCCAAATGGCTTTGAGATGGGTTGGGATAGCTGTTCAACTTTTGATAAATTGAAGGCTTTGACAAAACCCAGAAGGTGGATCAGACCATGACTGAAAATGAAAATTAAAAAGATTGCTTTCATGTTAAATATTCAAATACAACATTTTAAATTCTTATTACCTGGCTAAATTGTCCAGGATAAAACTTTTGCCGGATCAGAATCAAAGCGGATATTCCTTTAAGTATTTTACGAGGTTATCAGGCCGGAAGGAGGGGTCAGTTTTATAACGTTCGATTACCGAAGGGTGAACAGACTCATTTGTTGGTCCTTTTTTCGGATCCTTTACCCCAATTGGCCGATAGAAAGGTGGCTGCAATTTATAGAAACTGGTATATGATTCATGTTTCGCTGCCATAGGATCGGGATTTACTGGAATGGGATCAAACTTTAGCAGGCAACTTTGAGCCTTTTCGAGCATCCAGCCCAGCGTAATATCGGATAATCCACTATCTATATAACCTCCGCCAACATCACCATGAGTGCCTTGAAACCACATCTGTTCCAAAACCTGATTCCCGGACCCTTTTTGCTGATGCCATAAGGCAGCCTGAAAGTTTTTGCGCTTTTCCTCAATAGCAAGGGCATGAAAAGCATTTTCAATCCTTGTCGATAAGTCGGTATCGTGGAATCCATTCTTTCTGCTAACCACCCCATTTAGGAATAAGGGATTTCCCAAAGCCCCAACGGTGTCCCAGACCCCGATAAATTTGATTTTGGTCATCTCTGAAACTGCAAATGTCCTCCTGAAAAGTGTCGCCTCAACTTCCCTTGGCTGATGCTCTGGTTTGCGCGACTGATATATGCAATATGCTCTGGAAATCAGCTCGATGTTTTCCCGTTTTAAAATCCCTGAGTTCCTGATCAGTCCAGCCAGGCTGCGTACAGTAAAGGCACCACGGCTGAATCCAAAGAAGAACAGTTCATCGCCCTGCTCAAAGTTCTTAATAATAAAGCGATAGGCTTTGAGAATATTTTCCGAGATACCAAAGCCAGTGGCACCATCATAAACCCGCTCAATCAAACTCCCTTCACTCCCTATTCCTGTTTCATAATAGAGCAGTTGTGTTTTTCCGTCTTCGGAAATATCCGAAAGGGCATTAGCCATTTTAACCACGTTGGTCTGGCAAAGTTTCCCATCAACATTTTCGTCTGGCGTTTCCCAGGTTCCATCACAGAAGATTGCAATTCTTTTCATCTTGAAATCGTATTATATAGTTCTGTTAATGCAATTTTCAACAAATATAGCGAAATCAGAAGACAATTTAGAGCGGCTTAAATGAACAATTTACCCCCTTCCGCCTTATCTTTGTATGAATCTTCTACCGCTGCCTGACTCCACTGGTCAACTCTTTCTGAGTACCTTTTATGATGTATGCCAAATTTAGTAAAATTCAAAATGGAATTAAACAATAAAACAGTCATCAACACCACCCCTTCCTGGATCGGGATTGTCTCAAAATATAATTTTTCCGATCCTCTGATGAGCTGGTGGCAAATAATTAATTCGGTTATCCCTTATTTGTTACTTTGGGGTGTAATGATTTGGAGCCTAAAGATCTCGTACTTTCTCACATTGTTTTTATCTGTCTTTGCAGCCGGATTTCTGGTTCGAATATTTATTATTTTCCATGATTGCGGACATGGATCGTTCTTTAAATCAAAACGATTGAGCCGGATTGTGGGAATTCTAACCGGAATCATGACGTTTACCCCTTATCATAAGTGGACCCATGAACACAAGGAGCATCATGCAACTGTTGGAAATCTCGATAAACGTGGTGTGGGAGATGTTAAAACACTTACGATTGAGGAGTTTCTGAAACTTTCGCCATGGGGGAAATTTAGCTACCGTTTTTACCGTCATCCCCTTTTCCTGTTTGGTATTGCCCCATTCCTGGTATTTGTCATTCAAAACCGGTTACCCAAAAAGAATATGAACCCCAAGGATCATTTGTACCTCCATTTGACCAATTTGGCACTGGTAGTCGCCATTCTGTTGGGGATGTGGATGATAGGCTGGAAAGAATATCTGATGATTCAGTTACCTGTACTTTATATCGCTTCGGTACACGGGGTTTGGCTCTTTTATGTCCAGCATCAGTACGAAAATGTAGTCTGGACCCGTGCCCGGGAATGGAATTATAAAGAGATCGCCCTCGGAGGAAGTTCCTATTTTAAATTGCCTAAAATATTACAGTGGTTTACCGGGAATATTGGATTTCACCATATTCATCACCTTAGTCCCAAAATTCCAAATTACAAACTCCCATCGTGTTATAAAGAAAATACTGTATTCCAAGAGGTTAAGCCTGTTACATTCTTCTCCAGCCTCCGTTCCCTGAAACTAAGATTATGGGATGAGAAAAGAAAAAAACTGGTTGGATTTAAAGCCTTACGCTATTATCCAAGATAAATGTGTAATTTCCGTGATCTTTTTGTATTCCGCTAATGGAATGAAAATAATTGATTATGAGAAATATACGTACATTTTGTTTTATTGCTTTCCTCTCGCTTTCCGGATTGATAACCTCCTGCAAATCGCCTGTCAAACCAATGAAGGAGGGTTTATGGCGCGGTGTTTTTGTGCTGCCTGAGAATGAAATCCCGTTTACGTTTGAGGTAAAGGGGAAGCTTGCTGATAGTACCTCCATATTCCTGATAAACGGAGACGATCGCTTTGAGTTGAAGAAGGTGTTCTACAGCAATGATTCAGTGACTATTCCGATTGACTTGTATGATGTCGTTTTAAGGGGTAAATTAACTGAAAACACCTTTGACGGTTCGTACAACAAGCGTGCGGCTAATAATAAAATTACCTCAATTCCCCTTATAGCAACCTTTGGGGCTCTGCCAAGATTTCCTTCGACGAATACAATTCCCACTGTTTCGCTTGATGGGACCTGGGATGTAACAATTTACGCTGATGGGAATAGCGAAAAAACGGTAGGCAATTTTTCACAAAAAGGGACTCGGCTTACCGGGTCCATACTCGAATCCACGGGTGATTACCGTTTCCTGGAAGGGGTTGCAGATGGAAAGATTTTTTCCCTCTCCGCCTTTGGGGGGTCGACTCCTTACCTTGTAAAGGGTGAATTCCTGAATGACAGTACTTTTACCGGGGAATTTATCACCCTTCGCAAAATCTCAAAATTGGAAGGAAAGCGTAATCCCGGGGCTGCATTGCCCGATCCTTATTCTGCATCTCCCCTAAAAGAGGGGTATTCTACTGTTGAGTTTTCGTTTCCTGATCTTGAGGGGAAACAGGTTTCACTATCCGATTCCAAATACAAGGGGAAGGTTGTAATTGTTACCATTCTTGGGAGTTGGTGCCCCAACTGTCTCGATGAGAATGCTTATTTATCCTCCTGGTACAAGATAAATCAGCAGCGTGGTGTTGAGATTATCGGATTGGGATTCGAGCGGAAAGACGACTTTGAATCGGCAAAAATAGCGTTGACAAATTTGAAAAATCGGTTAGGTATCCCTTACGAAATTCTTTTTGCAGGAAAATCGGGTACCGAATCCGCATCAAAAGCACTGCCTGCTTTAAAAGGTATTTTTGTTTTTCCAACCACGATTTTTATCGATAAGAAAGGGAAGGTAAGAAAAGTGCACACCGGTTTCAGCGGTCCTGCAACCGGAAAATTCTTCACTGAATTTAAAGTGGAGTTTAATGGATTAATAGATTCGTTGCTCGCAGAATAAGGGGATCGAACAATAACATAGGGCGTTGCATTTTATAATATAATCGTTTTTTATGACAAACCAAAACCATTCCTTTGACACGAGGTCGATTCATATCGGCGAGGAACCTGAGTATTTGGAGGGAAGTAATAATGAAGTGGTGGTCCCTATTTACCTCTCTTCAACCTTTGCCCGTAAGCAGGTTAACAATCATGGCCGTTTTGAATATTCCCGAACCAGCAATCCTACGCGGCTGGCACTCGAGAAGCGCTATGCCTCGCTTGAACAAACCAGGTTTGGACTTGGGCTGGCATCAGGGCTTGCTGCAGAAACACTTTTGCTTTTCACACTACTCAAACCCGGCGATCATATCATCGGATTTGACGATTTGTACGGAGGTACCAAACGGCTTTTAAATCAATGGACTGCGCAATATGATCTGCAGGTAAGTCTGGTGGATGCAACCCGACCTGAACTTATCGAAAAGGCGATCCAGCAACGAACGAAGCTAATATGGCTCGAATCGCCAACTAATCCGCTCCTGAAAGTATGTGATATTGCCGCAATATCAGAAATCGCACACCGGCATAACCTCCTGGTTATCGTCGATAACACCTTTCTTTCTCCCTATTTTCAGAATCCGATTCTGCTGGGGGCCGACATTGTCTGCCATAGCGTGACCAAGTATATTGGGGGGCACAGCGATGTGATTGGCGGAGCGGTGATGCTCAATGATGAAAAGCTCTATGAAAAACTCAAATTCAACCAAAATGCGCTTGGAATGGTTCCATCACCTTTCGATTGTTACCTCGTGCTACGCGGATTAAAAACACTTTCCCTGCGTATGGAACGACATCAGTCAAATGCCATGGCAATAGCAACCTATCTTGAAAACCATTCCAAGGTAGCGCGTGTTTATTACCCGGGACTTCCTTCCCACCCGCAATATACATTGAATCGAACCCAGGCCAGTGGCTTTGGCGGAATGGTCTCATTCGAAATAAAAGGGGGAGAAAAGGAGGCTGTGCAATTTCTTGAAAGTCTCGAATTATTTACCCTGGCCGAGAGTCTGGGAGGTGTTGAATCGCTGATTGAGCATCCTGCTCTGATGACACACGCATCGATAACTAAAAAAGAGCGGGAATTGGCCGGCATTAAGGATTCGTTGATCAGGGTTTCTGTTGGAGTTGAGGATATTACGGATCTGTTAAAAGACCTGGACCTGGCCTTCGAGAAAATTTAAACACTTATTTTACCCTGGCATGGATAGCATGGATAAACCCTTTCACTTGTTCGAACTGACAAAAGAGCTCATTGAGGATATTCGAACAAGGGATTATGAAGCTCATTTTCATGATTTTGAGGAGCTAATTATTGTCACACAAGGTAGTCTGGAACATTTTATCGATTTTAAGAAGGAGATCCTGGAGGCACCCGTAGCCTGTTATGTTTCGATGGGAAAGATGCATAAACTGATACCCGATCCTGATTTGCGCGGCTGGGTTCTGAATTATAAAACAGCCTTTATTCCCGATTCAAAACTAAGTTTCTATTCCAATTTCTTTACTTCAACCAATATTCCACTCTCTTCCGGCATGTGTATTAACCGTTTTGTCTCCTTATGCCAAATAATAAACGGAGAGTACAATCAGGAATTTATTGATCATACTTCAATCCGTCACCTGCTGAGTGGACTGGTTGCGATGATTGATGGAGAGCGGAAGAGAAATTTCCCGGATGACAAGGCGACAACCGCGTCACAGGTTATTACCTTTAATAATTTCCTCAGAATTCTCGAAGAAAATTACCACCGTAATGAAGGAGTCTCATTCTATGCCAACAAAATGAATATGTCGGAGCGTAATCTGAATATTGTTTGTCAAAATAACTTTCGCAAAAGCGTTTCTGAAATTATTGAAACACGCAAGCTTACTGAAGCAAAACGGATGCTATTATACTCTGATAAAACAGTTTCCGAAATCGGATACGACCTTGGGTACAACGAAAAATCGTATTTCACACGGGTGTTTCATGCTAAAATAGAGGTAACTCCAAGCCGCTTTCGCGAAATGACCCGGGCAATAATTTCTTAAAAGTACCACAACCTTTCCATTTACTGTTACCACTGCCCCCTGGGAATAGTGCACCTTTGCATTGTCAAAACAAGACAAATAAACACGATAAATAAATTTTATACAAATAAAGAAAAACAAGTATTATGAGCACACAGGAAACAAAATGGGCAGTAGACCCAGCGCACAGCAAGATCGGATTTAAAGTAAAACACCTTATGATTTCAAATGTACTGGGTAGTTTCAGGGAATTTGAAGGAGAAGTTACAACAGTAGGAAATGATTTTTCCAAATCGGCAATCTCTTTCTCGTTGAATACCGCATCGGTGGATACCGAAATTGCAGATCGCGATGGACATTTAAAAAGTGGTGATTTCTTCGACGTTGAGAACTTTCCAAAAATCACGTTTGATGGCTCCGGATTAACAGACCTTGGCGATGACATGTTTGAGTTAACAGGCAACCTCACGATAAAAGGTGTTACACTTCCAACTACTTTATCGGTAGAGTTTGGCGGAATCAATGCTGATCCATGGGGCAATGTTAAGGCAGGATTCGCGATCACCGGAAAAATCAAACGCAAAGACTGGGGATTATCCTGGAATGCAGCATTAGAGACCGGTGGTGTCCTTGTCGGTGAAGAAGTTAAAATCAATTGCGATATTGAATTAGTGAAAAAAGCGTAATTAACAGCTTTCTTGCTCATCGAAGTCATGAATTTACAACGTTTTAGTTCTGAGCAGGTTAGTGTCTACTCAGAACCCGTTATCTCACAAAGTACCCGGGAGTTGTGAATCGCCAATCTGAAGACAGATTACAATAAAAAATCACGCAAATGGCGCAAAGTTGCAAAGTTTATTTCCTGCGCTTTAACCCCTTTGTGTGATATTTTAATTATTTTTATTCATCAATAATACAAAAACAAAATGAACAGACGATCTTTTATGTGGTCGGCGATGCTGTTCCCTTTAGCTTCAAATATCATGGATACAAACGCAATGAATACACTTTTAAACTCCGGTGAAAAATCGGTACGAATGCCTGTGCTTTTTGTGGGCCACGGAAGTCCAATGTATGCCATTGAAGAGAATGAATTTGTGAATGCCTGGAGAAAACTTGGCACTACGCTCCCTCGTCCCAGAGCAATTCTGTGCATTTCGGCTCATTGGGAGACCAATGGAACGTTTGTGACTGCCATGGATAAACCTCAGACCATCCATGATTTCGGAGGTTTTCCAAAGGAATTATTTGCCGTGCAATATCCGGCTCCGGGTAGTCCTGAATTAGCGATTGAAACAAAACAAAGTGTAACAAGTGTTACAATAGGGCTCGATGAGAAATGGGGCCTTGACCATGGCGCCTGGAGTGTTATCCGGAATATCTATCCCAAAGCTGATATCCCGGTTATTGAGATGAGCCTGAACTACAACAACTCTCCCCAGGCCCATTATGACCTGGCAAAGGAACTCTCATCGCTTCGGGATAAAGGGGTATTGATCATTGGAAGCGGAAATATAGTGCATAATCTCCGGTTGGTGGCCTGGGATAAAATGAACGAACCGGAATACGGGTTTGACTGGGCAATGCATGCCAATGATAAAATCAAACAACACATCCTTAATAATAATCATAAAGATTTGATTAACTATTCATTGCTTGGGAGAGAGGTTCAGATGGCTGTTCCAACACCGGAACATTATCTTCCGCTACTCTACACTTTGGCCCTAAAGGGTGCAAACGAACCGGTCACGTTCTTCAATGATAAGGCGGTTATGGGATCATTATCCATGACTTCTGTGAAAATTGGCTGATTTTATTTATCTTGCACCCCTAAAATATTCTGTTATACCACCGCCTTTTGCGGCGCTGGAAGCACGAGAATTATGAGTATGGACAAGATGAAAAAGGTGATTATTGCAGATTCCCAGTTTCTGGTAGTTGAAGCGTTGAAGTCATTAATTGAGGCGGATCGCAGCTATATGCTTACCGGAATTTCAGCAACTCAAGGCGATCTTCTTAAATTGCTTGAAAAGAGTTCTGCGGATCTGCTGATTACAGACTTTGCCAATATTGATTATGACGGGCTTGAAGATTTTAAAAAATTTAAACTGGAATACCCCCAGCTCACGATACTTATTCTGACAAATACAATAAGTAAACAGGAGTTTTCAGACCTGAACAGGGTGGGAATCAAAAATATTATTTACAAGACAGCCGATAAGGACGAGATCTTTTCTGCCATTGAATCGACGCTTAAATCGCGGAAATTCTATTCTGATGAGATCCTGGATATGTTTCTTGACCTGAGTGATAACAAGGGTATTTCGGAAGACCCTAAAACGCTGACCCCCTCTGAAATCGAGATTGTGAAATTAATTGCCGGTGGGCTCACTACAAAAGAGATCGCATCGAGACGCAATATCAGCTATCATACTGTGAATACCCACCGAAAAAATATTTTCAGAAAGGTGGAGGTCTCCAACGCCTCAGAATTAATCATGCTCGCCATTAAAGCGGGATGGATTGATAATATTGAATATTACATTTAAGATTAGCTGATCCATACTTTAGCCTTAGCCATCGGGCGAAGGTGTTCCAATGCTTTCAGTGCCTGAGCCAGTGTATCCTTGTTTTTTGCAAAATGAAAGCGGATTAAATGGTGAATCTCCTCCTGAAAAAAACTCGATCCGGGAACAGCAGCCACGCCAACTTCTGCTGCCAGCCATTCGCAAAATTCAACATCATTAGGGGCGCCAAACTCCGAAATATCAACCATCACATAATAGGCGCCCTGGGGATTGGAATATTTCAGCCCCAACTGATCAAGTCCTTTTAGGAAAAAATCCTTTTTTTCGGTATAGGTTTCTTTCAGCCGGCTATAATAATCGTCCTCAAAATTGAGGGCTGTTATTGCAGCTTCCTGCAAAGGTGACGCTGCTCCAACAGTGAGAAAATCGTGTACCTTTCGGACACCATCGATAATATTAGGTGGAGCAATAACATAACCCAGCCGCCATCCTGTTATGGAGTAGGTTTTTGATAGCGAACTGCACGAAATCGTCCGCTCCGCCATACCCGGAAGCGACGCGATGTAGGTATGGTGATGTGGTTCATAGACAATGTGTTCGTAAACCTCATCTGTAATTACAAACGTATCGTATTTAATGGCAAATCCAGCAATTATTAAAAGTTCTTCACGCGTATAAACCTTACCGCTGGGATTGGATGGATTGCATAAAATGAGCGCCTTGGGATTTTGTTTGAAGGCATCTTCAAGCTCTTGAATATCAAAATGATAATAGGGTGGTTTAAGATGTACGTAGATTGGGCTTGCCCCTGAAAGAATTGTATCTGCAGTATAGTTTTCATAAAATGGTGAAAAGACAATTACCTTATCACCGGGGTTGCAGACTGTAAGCATCGCAGCGATCATTGCTTCGGTACTTCCACAGGTTACTGCAATCTGGGTATCCGGGTTAATTTCAAACCCCATAAATTTTGATTGTTTTTTGGCAAGCGCAGCTCTGAAATTTGGAGCTCCCCAGGTTACGGCATACTGGTGAATACTCCCGGTCGCCACTTTAACCAGAGCCTCTTTTAGCTCTTGGGGGGGATCGAAATCAGGAAATCCCTGTGAGAGGTTTACGGCACCATGCTGATTGGCAATTCGTGTCATCCTGCGGATAACCGAATCGGTGAAATATGCCAGTTTTTTGCTTAATTCGGCCATATCTAGTCTAATTTTTTAAGCATCCACAGATCGCAACCAAAGTGGCCGCTGTTTCCCAATGGTGCCGGTAAGTATTCAAAACCAAATTTTTCATACACTTTCAGTGCGAGTTTTAATTCAGGCATAGTCTCAATATAGATATTCCGGAAACCAGCTTCTTTAGCCTTTTGAAGGCATTGTTCTAAAATTAATCTTCCAAGCCCTCTCCCACGGGCTTCAGGTAACAGGTACATTTTTACCAGTTCACACGTGTCTTCGGGCAACCCCTCGGTAGGAAAAATCCCACCGCCACCTACGATTTGTCTATTTAGTAAAGCCACATAATAGATGGAATGTGCTTTGTTAAAAAGTTCTGAGAGGGAATCTGTTGCAGTATCATAATAGACGGTTCCGGGATGGTTGGCTCCGAATTCGGTCAGTGTCGACCGGATAATTCGTGCCAATTGCCCATTGTCGGAGGGGTGAATGGTTCGGATCTGCATGGTTAAATCGTTCATTTCGGATATTTAAGATGACCAGGGTACAATATTAATTGAATGAATCATAAATTCCCAATTGTGGTGGAATTTAAGATCCGGCATGCAAACTTAATTTAAAGGAACAAATTAACACTTTACGATTCTAATTACTTATACCATAAAGAAGGTATAGAAAATACGCATTTTATGGGATTGTTCAGGTTGATTAATACCTTCAAATTTGTATCATAAAATAATAAAGAAAGCCATGACAAAAATTGCCTCCAGTCTTACCGATTTAATTGGGAATACTCCGTTACTTGAATTCTCTAATTTCAACAAGAAACATCAGCTTGAATCCACCATTATTGGGAAGCTTGAATTTTTCAATCCTGCCGGAAGTGTTAAGGACCGGATTGGATTTGCAATGATCGATGCTGCTGAAAAGGCAGGATTGCTTCATAAAGATTCTGTAATTATTGAACCAACAAGTGGGAATACGGGTATTGCTCTTGCATTTGTTGCAGCCGCCAAGGGATACCGATTAATTATATTGTTACCTGAGACTTTTAGTCTTGAACGGAGAAATCTGTTAAAAGCATTAGGAGCTGAATTGGTCCTGACTCCCGGAAGTGAAGGGATGAAAGGCGCCATCCGCAGAGCCACCGAACTGGCAGAAATAACTCCAAATTCATTTATGCCACAGCAATTTAAGAATCTTGCCAATCCTGAGATTCACCGCACAACTACAGCGGAGGAGATTTGGAGAGATACAGATGGTGAAGTAGATATTTTTGTTGCTGGTGTTGGCACCGGCGGAACTGTAACCGGTGTTGGTGAGGTTTTAAAGAGCAGAAAACCTGGAGTTCAGATTATTGCAGTGGAGCCGACTGATTCACCTGTTTTATCGGGTGGAAATCCTGGTCCTCACAAGATTCAGGGAATCGGAGCCGGTTTTGTCCCCGATATCCTAAATGTTTCGGTTATTGACGAAATCATTCAGGTATCCAACGATCAGGCAATCGAAACTAGTCGCGAATTAACAAGGACAGAGGGTTTACTGGTTGGAATTTCCTCAGGAGCAATAGCTTATGCCGCACTTCAGGTTGCAAAAAGACCTGAAAATAAGGGCAAAAAGATTGTCTGTATCATGTGTGATACCGGCGAGCGCTATCTTTCAACAGTTCTCTATCAGTTTGAAGAGGCAGCTGTAGCAAAGTAAATTTCCTAATCAAATTATAGTTCAAAAAGGGTGTCTCAGAAATGAGGTGCCCTTTTTGCATCAACAACAACGAAATTCAGTTTTACAACGGATGTTCTATTGAATACAGAAGCCTTTTTCATTAAAATTTAATTTGCTTTCTAATTGCCGGATAGCTGGCCCCGATCCATCAGGGGAACTCGCATGTGAGATATTTGCTTCGCAGATTTACACTTCTTCCAATTCATTCGTGTCTTTGTTTATCGAACATGCTCGTTTCATTGTTTTATAAATAAAAATAATACAATTGTTTGTGAGTTAAAAATGAATTAATTTTATACTCAGAATAGTCTATTGTACCAGAAAAATTAACTGTTGTAATATTCCGGCGAAAGCATCACTCCAACTTGTTATTCATCTGAAAACAAAGTCAAATGTATGAGCGATAACGGTAAAACAAAGGAAGAACTGCAAATTGAATTGGCAGAACTCCAGGCCGCTTATAATGAGCTAAAGCGTTCACCTGGTATCGGGAAAGATTTCAAGACAAGATCCATTGCAGAATTTGATAATAACGAACCGCAGCTCAAGGATGCACTTGATGCCTTGATTGAAGGATTTATGATTATTGGATTTGACTGGACTTATGTTTTTGTCAATAAATCTGCTGCGCATCAGGCCTTTCAGGAACCTGAAAATCTTATAGGAAGAAGGTATGCTGACATGTATCCCGGGATTGAAGATACAGAAATCTTTGCAATGTATCGTATATGCATGGGTGAGCGTATTTCGTTGAAGTTTGAAACTTCTTATACCTTTACAAATAAGTCTGTTAAATGGTTTTTGATCATTCTTGAACCGGTGTCTGAAGGGATGATGGTTCTCTCGCTGGATATCTCCGAGCGAAAACGGGCGGAAGAAGAGCTACGTCAGAAGGAAGAGCGATACCGGTTGCTGGCTGAAAATGCCAGAGATGTGGTCTGGACGATGAAGCTTGACGGCACATTGACCTATATGAGCCCCGCAATTGAGGAATTAAGCGGCTTCACAGTAGAAGAGTCTATGGAACAGTCGATCGAGATTTTACTCACTCCGGAATCTCAGCTTATCGTTGCAGACTACCTGCAAAAAGTGAATTCGGCCTTTGAGTCCGGTTTACCCTTGCCAAAGTTTCACGGTGAGAATGTGTGTTATCGTAAAGGCGGGTCTACCTGGTGCGCCGAAGTTTTTGTATTCCCCCTGCCCGACAGTGATGGTAATTCGGTGACAATACTGGGAGTAACCCGCGATATTACTGAACGTAAGCATTTCGAGGCAAAACTTTTGGAACAAACCAACAACTTAAAGGAACTCAACGCTCTAAAAGATAAATTCTTCTCAATTATTGCCCATGACCTTAAAACCCCTTTCAACGGAATCTTAGGATTTAGCGAAATATTAAAGGAGGATGCCCGGAACCTCGACATTGATTCGATTATTTCATACGCAGATATCATTAATTCAACAGCAAAGCAGGCTTTCAATTTGTTGGAAAACCTGCTGGAATGGGCCATATTACAGCAGAATGGTATTCTTTTTGAGCCCAGGAGAATTTTCATTAATCCGCTGATTGAGAATGAAATAAAGGGATTGCAATATAATGCAGACAAAAAAAATATTACCTTACAAAACAATACAACCGAAGAAATAATTATTGCTGCCGATGAGAAAATGGTGTGCTCGATGTTTCGGAACCTGATTTCAAATGCAATAAAGTTTACGAATAAAGGGGGGGAAATCAATGTTGAAGCCAAAATGAAGGTCGATCATTTTGAAGTTTCAATTTCCGATACAGGTGTTGGGATTGGAAAAGAGGAGATCGAAAAACTATTTAGAAACGAAACCAGTTTTACTTTAAAGGGGACTGAAAACGAAAAAGGGACAGGTCTTGGCTTGATTCTTTGTAAGGAATTCGCTGAAATTCATGGGGGAACAATAACGGTTGAGAGTGAAATCGGGAAGGGGAGTACCTTTACAATTTCAATCCCGGCTTTCGATAATCTACATCAAAAATAAATCAGGCTTACAGGCTTAATTTGTTTGGAAGTGTAAAATAAAAGGTACTTCCAATACCAACCTTACTCTCAACCCTAAGTTTGCCACCGTTCTTTTCGATAAAGTCGCTACATATCAAAAGACCTAGTCCTGTGCTGGTTTCTCCCTCCGTACCCTTGCGGCTTGTGTTAATATCCATCTGAAAGAGTCCGTTGATAATTGTTTGACTCATACCGATCCCACTGTCATTAATCGATATTTCTGTAGTTAACTCATCGATTGGCCGGGCCGCGATTGTGATTTTCCCCCCTTTATTGGTGAATTTTATTGCATTTGAAATCAGGTTGCGGAGGATAGTCTGAACCATTTTTACGTCTGCATAAACTTCTAAAATATATGGAATCTGGCATTCTATTTCGATCTCCTTCATGTTGGCAGATAGTTTTGCAATTGCCATAATTTCGGTTAAAATAGTGTTTAAAGGTATGATCACCGGATTAAACACCATCCGTCCCTGCTGAAGAGTTGACCATTGCAGCAGGTTTTCGAGTAACCGGTAAAGTGTGGCAGCGGAATTTCGCATCGACTCCGCCATCTCGCGGATCTCATCCCTTGTCAATGCAGAGAGGTCCTCCGCCATTATTTGTGTAAGTCCCAAAAAACCGTTAAAAGGGCTCCGCAAATCGTGTGCAATGATCGAGAATAACTTATCTTTTGAAGCATTGAGACTCTGAAGTTGCACATTCTTATCTCTGATCAACTCTTCAGCTTGCTTACGGTCAGTTATAACATCAAAGACTACAACGAAGTGCCCGTAAAGGGGACAATAGACTGATATCGAAAGCCACATTTGCAATGCTTCGAAGAAAAATTCAAATTGTTCAGCCTTTCCGGTTAAGGAAACACGACCATACAACTCTAAAAGTTGTTGATCACTTTCCTGTATTCCTGGAATGACCTCAGAAACCCGTTTTCCAATAACATCTTTAAGACCAGTTTGGGTTTCAAAGGCATTATTTACAGACAGATAGATAAAATCGCTTGGTTTTCCATCTTCAAATATCATGCGACAATAGGCAAATCCGTTTAGCATATTTTCAAACAGGGAACGATACAGACTCTCACTTTCGCGCTGAGCCTCCTCCGCCAGTTTGCGATCGGTGATATCACGCCCAATCCCTAGAAGTCCTGTAACTTTTCCCTCTTCATTTCTCAACGGAATTTTGGAGGAGAGCAACCATTTTTTTCCACCCTTCTCATCAAACAAATATTCTTCACAGTTAAGAAGTGGTTCGCCGCTTTGCATGACCATTCTGTCTATTCGTATGAATTCTTCCGCAAGTTCCTGAGGGTAAAAATCATAATCATTCTTTCCTAAAACTTCAGCCTCAGTTGCTGCCCCCATATACCTTAAATCTGTAATATTCGCCAGCGTCTTGCGGCATTCAAGGTCCATGCAATAGATCGAATCAGGAATATTATCGATTAAGGTACGTAGCAGAAATCGTTCATTACTTAATGCTTCCTCGATCATTTTACGGTCGGAGATATCGCTCACACTACCAATCAACGCTTCTGGCTCTCCCTGAAGGTTTCTCAGTACGGTATATTTATCATGAAACCACCGATAGCTTCCCTCTTTATGCCTGAAACGGTATTCCAACTGGTATGTGGTTATGGAAGTCTCAGCCAATGACAACGCGATGATCCGGTTCACCTCAGGTACATCATCGGGGTGCATGAGTTCAATTATCGTTTCAATTGGCATTGTTCCCATCTGATCTGCCGAATAACCTGAGATCCTGGAATAGGCGGGACTCAGATAATCATAGCTATGGGTTATCAGATTCCGTTTGTAGGATGCATCCAACGAATTTTCCAGTACCTCCCTTATCCGGTGTTCACTCTCTTTGAGCTCGGCGGTCAAAACAGAGGCTATTCGCTGAGCGTTCCCTCTGGTATTGAATAAAGAGAAGGACAACAAAAACAATAATAAACTTATGAAAATCCCGGTTACGAAGACGATAGTCACGAGTTTTTGAAAATAAAAATAATGGGGATCCGATTGTGAAAACTGTAATATCCACTTCTTTTCGTACGGTTTGATCTGTAGCGTTAAAGTTCTGGATTGCGGATATTTGCGGATCTTATTTTCTTTGCCTTGACTGTCATAGATTAAGGAGGAATTGGTAATCTGATCCTCGTAAATCTGCAAACGAATTCTGTTCGGCTTTTCAAGATCCCAATGGCCTAAGATCCCGAGCATTAAATCGTTCAAATGATAGGGGCTGTAAATCCAACCTTTAATCGCAGCACGCCGTTGTTCAACGGTATGTAGGGCCATCCCTTTATGGTAAACCGGAACAAACATCACTATTCCGGATTGCAAGTCGTTTTCTTCATTTTGTACTAGTATCACCTTCCCCGAGAGGGTTGCAAAATCAGAATCCCGCGATATTTCCATCGCTTTTCTTCGTGTAGAATCTGAAAATCCATTATATCCTGGAACATTTAGATTTCGGCCCGCAAAAGGTTCCAGATAAATGACCGGGGTATATATTTTACCTTCCCCTTCAGGCCATATCTTATAATTGGGAAAACCCTCCAACCGGATTTTCTTTAAATGTTGTTTTAACTGATCTTTGGTAACCAGTAAAGTATATCCAAGTCCCTGAATACCAGGTAATATTTTTTCGTATTTGGCATTCTGATTAAATATTTTCCATTGTTCACGGGTAACAGTATCGGATGCTGCAAAAAAAGCGGAAGCTGTTTGCAAAAGTTGAGCGCATGCCCTTAGACGGTTCGCTGTTTTTATCTTTATCTCATTACAATTTAATGCAAATTCCTGTTTTGCATCACTTTCAACCTTTCTTTGGGCATAAAACGTAGCTATTCCTGTTAGACCGAGGCCAATTACCAAAATAAAAAAAGCTCTCCAGGAATTTTTAAATGTCGAGGCCGGGAGTAAATTTTTATATTTGATTAAAATCGGTTTCAAGGAGTAAGCTAAAGATTATTGTCAGTTATAATTATTTTAAATCCAGTTAGTTATGACTAATATTGCGGATCAGCGAGTTGATTAGAAAAGTAATGCAAAATACAATAAAATTGGAAGTTAACAGCTAAATTTAGAAGATTTAGTTTAACCATTTTACGAACTGAAATATTTATGCAATAATGCAATTAGTTGTCCTTTTTGAATGGGCTTTGAGATAAAATCATTGCATCCCGATATTTTTGCTTTTTCTGTATCAGCAGCCAGAGCATGGGCAGTTTGAGCAATTATTATTACAGTTGAATTAAAAAGCCTGATTTGACATGTCGCATCGTTTCCGTTCAAAACTGGCATTTGGATATCCATTAGGACCAAATCAATGTCAGGATTAATGGTGCAGATTCTTACTGCCTCCTGACCGGTTTTTGCAATTAAAACCGCTTTAGCATAGGGCTTAACCACCGTTTCAAGGAACATTAAGGAGGTTTCATCGTCTTCTGCTATCAATATTTTTAAAGGATTAACCATGTTACCCATTTTCCCCGGATATTTATGTTTGAGGGCTAGCTTCTCTTTCGATTCAGTGATGAAGGGAATTGTAAAGCTGAATAACGAACCATTTCCTTCCTTACTTTCAACCCGAATAGCCCCTCCAAGTGCTTCAACATAGGCCTTGGCAATTGTAGTTCCCAAACCTGATCCTTCAAATTTCCGTGTATTTGAACTATCTGCCTGAATAAACCGTTCGAAAATGGCTTGCTGCTTATTTTCAGGAATACCAATTCCGGTATCTCTAACGGCAAATTCTATCAGAGGTAAAGATTGGAGAGGGTTTGAAGGAATAGTGTCGGCGTCCTCCGGAACGTAACTCCGCTGATAGATCGTTTGATCCCCGTCGCTTTGGGATCCTTTCAACCGAATCTCCAATCCAATAGTGCCGCAGAATGTAAACTTTATTGCATTACTAAGCAGATTGTTCAGGATCGTATTAAGCTTTAGCCTGTCAGTATAGATAAAGGTCACATTTTTGGGCAGCTCATTGGTAATCGTAAACAATAACTCTTTTTTATTCAGATCATTGGTAAAATGGCTTGTAAGTTCTTCAATAAGCTGACTGATGGTTACCTCTGATTCTGTAACATTTAACTTTCCCGCCTGCATCGCTGAAACCTCAGCAATATCATTGATTGTATTCATTAGCCTGTAGGCACTTTCAGAGATGATTTTATTATATTCCACCCTTTCATCTGAGGTTAGGTCGTCGTTTTGAAGGATGGAAAGAAAACCCAGTATTCCGTTAAAAGGGGTTCTGATTTCGTGAGAAATATTGTTCAGAAAAGCGGTTTTAAGATTGTCGCTCTCTTCGGCGCGTAACTTGGCATTTATTAATTCTTCATTGATCTTCTTAGCTGCGGTAATATCGGTTTTAATGGCGACGTAATGGGTGATCTCATTTTTTTCATTTTGAACCGGCGAAATAACTGCATTCTCCCAAAAAAAATGGCCATCTTTTTTCCGGTTGTAAAACTCACCTTCCCAGGTCTGGCCTGACTGAATTGTTTGCCACAAATCCGTATAAAATGCAACGGAGTGGTACCCCGATTTCAATACATTCGGATTTTTACCGGTATATTCCTCCCGGGTATAGCCGGTTAAATGAGTAAAGTAAGGATTTGCATATTCAATATTCCCTTTTTTATCGGTTATAATTATTGAAGTATTTGAGTTTTCGATGGCTTTCTGTAGTTTTTTAACCTCCTCTTCTGCTTGTGTACGGCGCGTGATATCCCTCATCGAACCATCGATATGATCGGCCACCCCACTGGCATTAAAAATAAGCTTCGCATTTATCGAAACAATCTTTTTCTTTCCGGTTTTAGTTTTAATCTGTAATTCATAATCATGAAGTTCGCCTCTCTTTGTAATGGCTATTAGCAGGTCCTGACGTTCATCGGGATTGTAATAGAGGTTCTGAACCGGGAATCCAATTATCTCTTCTCTGCCGAATTCTGAAAATTCCCTGATGCCAGGGCTGATTTCGAGGACTTCACCGGCCAGGTTGGTTTGGTAAAATACATCCTGGATATTTTCAAAGATTGTTCTGTATTTTTCTTCACTCCTATTTAATGAATCCTCTGTTCTTCTGCTTGATGTAATATCTACTGCAGTTACAAGGCAGAGTTCTTCAGTATCGTCAAGTGTCCCTGTGATGAAAAGATCGATAGTGTTATTCCCATCCAAAGCCAGGGTTAGTTTACAGAATCCCTTTTCTTTGGTACTAAATAAGTTACCAAGAAACTGATTAAAACTCGGTCTGGTTTTGGCATTCACAAAAAAACCAAATCGGCTCTTTTTTAAAAGTGAACGGGGCCGCCCCAACATTGCTGCTCCACAGTGATTTAGTTCCATAATCTCTCCCCGTCTGGAGAGCGTGAAATAGCCAAAAGGGGCAAAATCGAATAGTTTTGTATATTTCTCAGCGATCTTCTGAGCATTATTTTTGGTTAAAATAAGTTCATCATTCTGCATTTTTAACTCTGTCCGATGAACTTCGAGTTCATACAGGAGTCTCTGTATTTCTGATTGTAAAAGGGCAGGGGATTGGTCCAGTTCAGGTCCAACTGGTAAAGAGGAGACAGAATTCCCCTTTTTCAGAAGTTCCTCTGCCATTCGGCGAATTTTAGAGGCATTCGGACTAATTTTGTTTATCATGCTTTTCAAATGGTTGGTACACAGAAATTGCAGGAGAGTACTGACAAAGTTATCAAAACAATTCAAAAATCAGTCTCTTTTAAAATCTTATATCGAAATTACAACGGCTATTCCCTGTTAAAAGAGACAAAGCTAAATGGGGGGCAGGGTCCTTGAAGTTTAGAAAAGAATCCTTGATTTTTATCCCTCTTACCTCGTATCTCAAAGATTTCTTTAAAATTGGGTACTCTTTTTTTGTTTACAAGGAAGGTTGCATTGACAATCATCGTATCCTCCCGTCCGGTAAACTCCTTTGGGAGAAGGTTGTTTTGGTTGAATGAATCACTCAGATTGCTAAATTGGTCTAAGTATTGCAGACCATAATCCTTACAGATCCGGTCCATCTCATTTTTGATCAACTCTGTTTTCTTTTGTTTTAAAAGATAGGCTTTTCCAGGAGATGAGGCCATAATCTCTTTTTCCAATTTAGCAGCCTGGACACTCATCTCGTCAATTTGTTTGTATAATACTTTACGGTTGCAGAAAACCTGAATCGTCCATTCTTCCCTGCCACCGATTGATACTGTTTTTTCCCTTAAAATATCCGAATTATCTATAATGAATTTCTTTAAACTTGATATTGAATGGAATATAGTACCAAATTTAAAAGGGATAACTTCAGAACTCTCCATAATCAGGGAGATTACCATAGCATGCTCCCTTGCCTGGAGCTCTGACCACTTCTTGTCGGATAAGTGCCGTTTAAAATTCTCTTCAGAAAAATCTACAGCCAGCACATCCTTGAAAATCACAAAAAAGTCATCAATTCTGAGCGATTTCACCCCGGTTTCCTCTAAGTGAAATAGAGACATAGGCGGACTGTTACCCGCACAATACAGATATATTAGTGAATTCTGCATGAATTGAATTCGATGGTTTGGTTACTCTGAGGTAAAATCTATTCCCTCAAAGGAATTAAGTCGTTCGAAAGAGGTAATTTCAAGGTTATCATTCATTTTAATGGAATAAAATAATCTGACTTGTTTTGGAGGGAGGTTCATCGATTTTAAAAAGGAGTCATCCTCATAAACTTCAGCCACTGCACCCCAGGTTTCCTTCACTTTTTCGATTTTAATAACCGTTACGTCATAGCATGAGATATTCTCTTTGAGAAAATTAACGACAGTTTTCTTTACATCTATAATGTTGCTCATGGTCTTTCTCCTTATTTTTAAAAGGTTTAATTATTTATTTTGTTTCTCTTCCCTGATATTTCCAAGTAATTTCAGCAATTCATCTTCCCGTTCATCGTACTCCTCTTCGCTTATTTCATCCAACTCAAATTTAAGCTGGAGCGCCATCAACCGTTCTTTGATAGATCCCTCATCAGAGGTCTCCTTCTCAATTACCTCGTTGATCTTCTCCGCCAGAAAGATGATTCCTTTGAACGGGGCCATTAACAGGTCATCCAGTAAAAACATTTCAGACTCCTTTCGTATTAATTGTCAGATTCACAAAGTTATATGGAGGTAAAGTTCCAACATATCTAAAGGTCATTAAGTGGCCGAATTTGGCGTCCAGATCGTTGACCGCTTTATCAAAGGCAGGCTCAACGCTGTTTTTAATTAAGAATGCGGCATTGAGAATCATCATCTCGCCATAGTTATCGTTTATTTTTTGGTCCTCCGAGAGGGGATTTAAGACATCGAGAATCAACGTTTTAAAATTATCCGTCTCCTTTTTAAGCGCTTCGGCAACCATTTCGCCAATTTTCATCCGTTGATAATGGGTCTTATCAGCAGGGAGATTTATTAGTTTTCCCCTCATTATCCTGATTTCATCATACTTATCAATGATGCTTTCATATATTGCAGCTTCGTTGGCAAGTATTTTGAGCCCAAGTTCCTTTTTACCTTCCATCTTATTGAGCATTTCGTCGAATTTCTTGTAATCTTTCTCCAGAATCCGAAGTATACCTGCATCGTCATCATGTTCAGAGATGGTTGAAAACCTGACCGGAAGTACAGTAAATTGTTTCATCACCTCTTCGAGAACCTTTTCATGAGTGATCATATTTACCCGGCGGGCTTCATAGATGATGATCGGTGAATTGCTCACGATGGCACTTATCCCTTTAAAGCAGATCGAATATACCAGATCGGCCCGTTTACCCATTCCAATCGGGCCATAATTTAGTGGTTCTGAATTCCGGATAATCCCATAAATATATTTTCCCTCTTTTACTATTTCCTGCAAATTGCTCATAGCGGATAATTTAAATTATTTTATAATTCCCATTTTTCAGGGAAAATCTTAAGGTCAATAAAATTAAAAATTGGCAGTGGCGCTGTGTAAACGAAATCACTCCGATTTTCAAACCGGGAACCAAGTTCAGCCATAATATGGTCGAATTCGATCTCCCTTCCGCTGTTCATTAAAAAAGCAGTATTCATAAACATGGCATCATGGCTTGTTTTGTTTTGTTTAAACTCAAAGACTGATTTGCGGAATGCTTCAATAATCTCAGCAGACTCCTCCTCTTTCTTTTCAATCAGTGCCTGTTCAACCAGTTTCCCTGCTTCAGCGATTTTAAGATTGCGGTTCAACAGGTCATCGGTATTTTCAATTTCTCCCCTTATTTTTTGTAATTCTGCATGTTTGCGATCGATCTCGTTATAGATTTTGCCCATATTTTTCCAGGTCCCCCGAACGTTAACTTCAATCTTATTTTCGAATTGCCTGATCAGTTCCATAAATTCGCTGTATCTTCGGTTCAGAAGGTTGCGTATTTCATCGGGTGTGGCAGCTATTGTTCCAAACCGTATGGGTAGAACACTATTGAATTCCTTCATTACGGCTTCAATTACCTTCTGGTGGGCTAACATATTGTCGGGATTAACAACAAACCTGCTTAGGGGGTGGTCGCTAACAACCATACACAACCCATCGAACCCGATCGTTGAGACCAGATCACCCCTTCCGCCCACCCCGATAGGGCCCAGGTTAACATCGTAATCAGATGCTATAATGCAATAAATGTATTTTCCGTCTCGTTGCATGGTTATTTTTTTAGTTGTATGGTTATTCTTTTATTTTAACTAAAAACAGATTTTTAATTACCGAATCGCCTTTCAGAGAGATTAAATCGTCCTTCGAGGATTGCCTTGCGGCTACGCTATAATCCAGAATTGTGTGATAGGCAGTGCTTATTTTTTGAAATTTTTCCTCATTTCCCTTACCCTCTATGTTATCCGGATGACAAAGGCGCGCCTTATTCAGGTAAATTTTTTTGATTTCGGATTCTGTAGTCTCTTCACTTAAGCCAAGTTCCAGTTTTGCCTCAGCGATGTGATCAGGATTAAGTTCTTTCATTTCAATCGTATAAAAGCTATAGCAGGGTAGTGGCCCAACCAGTTTAAAGTTCAGCATTCCATTAAACTCTTCATCAAGCTGATCAATGACTCTTTCAAAATTCTCCTTTTTACTTCGGTTAATCAGAAATGCAGAATTTGTAATCATCTGGTCATTCATCACTTCATGGGTTTTTATATCGATGCTGAATGTAGATAAGGACTCCAGAATCTTTAATTCAACCTTGAGGTTTTTTTCTTTTAATTTGGTCTGGACCGCCATTCCTAACTTTACCTGGTCGACTTGGGATGGGGTCGCGGCGGTTTTAAAAATCTCCTCTTTTATTGCAATAATTTCAGGATCATCAGCTAGTTCGTTGAGTGTTGCCGGAAAATCTGCCCATGTAACGACAATATCCAGCTCCGTAAGAAATTGCATCTTCTTGAGCACATCCATCATCAGATCGTGTCCGTTGGCCAGAATTGTGAAAACTTCCTCCTTTGAATTCACAATTGTCCCAAGGCGCATCGGAATAATCATCGTGAATCCGCTGGTGACCATCACTTCAATCGTTTTTTGATGATTGATCAAAAGATGCCCCAGAGTTTCCCGGTCTGTGTAGTCAAGAATTGTACTCTCACGGTCTGAAACAATAGCTGAAATATTTTGAAACGGGATAGCATAAACCCCTGCATTTTCGAGCGACCTGAACATATCTGCACTGTAGAAGTTCGGGATAATTCCGTAGATGTAAATTCCTTTTGTAGTCATGGTTATGTAGTTTGAGGGTTGCGATTATATCTATTGTCTCTTCGTCAGATTTTGTGTTAAAACCAGATTTATTGCCTCGTCGAAGTGTTTCTCAAGGATTATTATTTCACCGGGGACTTCAGATGATGTTGTGCGGGTTTGGTCTATAAGGCTTCGGATCGCCAGCATAGCTGCTTTACGACAGATAAATTCAATATCCGAACCGGTAAGCCCTTCTGTTTTCAATGCCAGTTTATTGAGTTGGATTTTCTTTCCAAGTGGTTTATTTCGGGTATGGATTTCGAATATCTTTTCCCTGGTTTTTATATCCGGTGAAGGCAATTCAAAGATCAGATCGAATCGGCCACTGCGCAGAAGGGCAGGGTCAATAAGATCGATGCGGTTAGTCGCTGCCAGTACGATCACCCCCTTAAGGTCTTCGATACCATCCATTTCGGTGAGAAACTGTCCGATTACCCGCTCGATTACTCCTGAACCTGATCCATCACTTGTACGCCTGGGGGTTAAACTATCGATTTCATCAAGAAAAAGGATGCATGGTGAGGCCTGCTTTGCCATTCGGAACAATTCCCTCACCCCTTTTTCGGATTCCCCAATATAGCGGCTTAAAATCTGCGGCCCTTTTACAGAAATGAAATTAACTCCGCTTTCGCTTGCCAGGGCCTTTGCCAGATATGTTTTTCCGGTTCCTGGTCGTCCATGAAGGATAATCCCCTTTGGCGGTTTGGTGTCTGCTTTTTTGAACAACTCTGCGTATTTAAGAGGCCACTCAACAGTCTCCTTTAACGCCTCCTTAATGTCATCCAATCCGCCAACATCATTCCATTTTACATCAGGTACCTCAACAAAGACTTCCCGGATAGCTGAGGGTTCTACCTCCTTCATCGCATCAAGGAAATTATCCATCGTGACTTCGAGCGACATAAGCAACTCATAAGGGATTTCTGCCATTTCAAAATCTATCTGAGGCAGAATCTTGCGCAATGCCGTCATCGCCGCCTCTCTGGCTAATGCTTCGAGATCGGCGCCAACGAAGCCATGGGTGATCTCTGCCAGTTTCTCCATATCGACATCCATCGAGAGTGGAATTCCCCGGGTATGAATATGCAGAATTTCGAGTCTCCCTTTTTTATCGGGAATAGAGATTGAGATTTCGCGGTCAAACCTACCAGGTCTCCTTAATGCGGGATCAATAGAATTTGGAATGTTTGTGGCACCAATTACAATAACCTTTCCGCGCGATTCCAACCCATCCATTAACGATAGCAGTTGGGCTACAACACGTTTCTCAACCTGTTTTTCGCCACCCATATCTTCCCTTTTCGGGGCAATGGCATCGATTTCGTCAATGAAAATAATCGATGGGGAATGAGCCTGAGCCTCTTCAAAGAGTTTGCGGATCCTCCCTTCACTCTCACCATAAAACTTACCCATTATTTCGGGCCCTGAGATATTGATGAAATAAGCATCCGTTTCATGGGCTACAGCTCTTACGATTAGTGTCTTGCCAGTTCCCGGAGGACCATAAAGAAAGACACCCTTTGGTGGCTGAACGCCAAGCCGTTCAAAAATTTCAGGATATTTAAGCGGAAGTTCGATCATTTCGCGGATCCGTTGAACCTGGTTTCCCAGCCCCCCGATATCCTCATACGAAACTTTGCTTTTAGTCACCCCGTCCTGTTTGGCTAATTCAAGCTGAAATGATGTATTGGGGTTTATCAGTACCACTCCCTCCGGACTGGTACCCGTTACCGTATATTCAACGGTGCGTGATCCAAACAAACTGGCGCGGACTTTATCCCCTTTGGTAACTGACAGGCCGTTGATAAGTGATCCAATGTATTTTGCATCATCTGCCTTAAAAAGTGATCCTGATTTTGTATCTGGTTTGAGCTTTATTTTGGTCGCTTGACGGCATGCTGAGCGGCTGATTTTTACCTTTTCATCAATTCCAACAAGCCCATTTTCACGTGTAATTCCATCAATCTGAATGATCCCCTTATCCCGGTCCTCAGGAAAACAGGGCATTATTTTGACCGGTGTGACCCGTTTACCTTCAATGATTACAACGTCACCACTCTCAAGGGCTAATTCCTTCATCTCTTTGGGATCGATTCTTGCAATTGCCCGCCCTACATCCTTTACAAGGGCCTCTTTTACCCTTAGTGAAATTTCTTCTTTCATCCCAATATAATTTGTTTTTTATGAACCGATCAATTCCAGTTTCAGTTTTAATAAAGATTCCATCCCTTTTATCTGTTCTGCAAACATTGGCACTTCTACTTGATTTAAATGGCCAAAAGTGTTATTAATTTCTTGCAGATAAGGTAATTGGCTTGCTTTCCTTCGTTTGCAGAAATCACCCTCATCCGATATCATCACATTATTTACGATGAGCTGTTTTGGAATGATATCTGTTTTTTGTAGGTCAGAAAGGAGTCTTTCGGTTTCCAGAATTGCCATTGCTTCCGGAATACAGACCGGTATAAATTCGCATTTTGCCTTATCACGCAGGAGGTTCTCGATTCGTTTAACCGTTTTTTTCAGGTTGAAAAGGAAAGTATCCACCTCATCCTGATGGTATGATCCGGCGAAGCTGGTGACCATATAACGGTATTTCCACCTCATTTTGGCTGCCACCTTAATCCATTCATCAAGCAATCTGGGCGATGAAATCAGTCTTAAGGCGTGACCAGTGGGAGCGGTATCAACAATATATTTTTCAAAGTTTCCCTCCTCTATAAAATCGATAATTGTTTTAAAGCTCATCACTTCATCAATTCCCGGAATTGTAAGGGTGAGCATCGAATCGATATCCTCACTGTCGAGATTTGTTGAGGTTTCGAGCAGTTTCTTCATCTGATCCTGATGTTCCGATTTAAAAGCCGAAAGCGCCTTTTCAGCAACCACTTCAATTGCAGAAAGATTTTCGTTCCCGTTGATCGGAACCACCTTAAATCCAATCTGTTGTTCGAGGCAATCTGAAACAGAGTGTGCCGGATCGGTTGAAATCAGCAACGTTTTGAAACGCTCAGACAGTGCAAGGGCACTTGCTATGGCACAACTGGTTTTTCCAACACCACCTTTCCCGCCAAAAATTATAAGTTTTAGGTCGTTGTTTTCTAAGCCG
>CAIXCY010000077.1 GCA_903918045.1 uncultured Bacteroidia bacterium | reverse complement strand
CTGGTTGTAGGTGGTCCCCTCAAAACCACATTTCCCACGGGCGTCGAGGAAGAATTTGGCTAAATCAAGATATTTTTTATTTCCCGTCACGCGGTACAGCTTCGCTAAACCGATCTCGATCTCCTGATGTCCGGGATAGCTTCTGAGTGCATCCCAGCCAAAATCTTTGGCCACCAGATCTGCACTTTTGAGAGAAATATCGAGCAGGTTACGTTTGCCCGTCGCCTCATAATAGGCTACAGCCGCCTCATACATGTGTCCCAGATTGTAGAGTTCGTGACTCAGGATATGGGTTTTTTCCCACCTTTTACTGCCAATCCAGGGATGCGAATCATTGCCCATTATTGTGCGGTAGGTATAGAGGTAACCATCTGGCTCCTGGGCCTTTCCGATAAAATAGATCAGCGAATCAACATAAGCTTCAAGTTTGGGATCGGGAGCTGAGCTTAAGGAATAGGCAGCCCCTTCAATAATTTTTGAAACGTCGGAATCATCAAAAGGGGCACCTGATTGGAATTTGCCCTTCATCAGACCGCCGGCAATTTTGAAATTGTTGACTCGTCCAGTGGATTCACAATATCCAAAGGCGATTGGGATGGTAACCTCTTTATTGGTTTGTATCCTCTTGGTCCAGAATTTATCATCCAAGTGAACCTTGCTAAAGGGAACGGGTGTAATTTTATAGTCCCCCGACTGTGCAGAAACAACCCCACCCGTTAGGAAAAGCGTAGTCAAAACTAATAGAACAGTTTTTCTCATTTATAAAATTGCTGGAAATATCATTATTTAGACTGAAAAATAAAATAATCTGTTATAATTCAAGTTTTTACATCCCGGATTACTCCACCTCCCATTCAAAGATCCCTGTTGCATATTTTTCGGGAAGTTTTACTTCAATTTTTACCGTCTTGGTTGTAACCGGTTTAAAAATCACTTCATTT
Organism: uncultured Bacteroidia bacterium; assembly: GCA_903918045.1. Lineage (GTDB taxonomy): Bacteria > Bacteroidota > Bacteroidia > Bacteroidales > Prolixibacteraceae > JAAFHB01. The sequence continues at coordinate 35,741 of CAIXCY010000077.1, read as the reverse complement.
CCTATCCCTTTTTCGACGCCAAAGGAGGTCGTATTTTCAACGGGAAACCATGCTCCGCTGTTATCCTTGTAGAATATTTTCCATGATTGAGGTACGCGGCATCCACCCCATGGACCGTCGTCGAACCAATAAACAGTTGAGCGGCTGACCGATTTTTCAGAACCGAAATCATACGAAATCCATTCTGTGGTCCCTTCTTTGGGCCACCAATGGTAATAGGGAATGGAGCGGTCATTTTCGTCTTTTGGAACGAGTCCATCATGAATGGCGGAGATAGACTTCGCTTTGTGTGAAGCATCAATTTTACTTTCAGAAGCGATGGTTGGAGGCATAACCGGCCGGGTCGAACTTAACTCATTGGATAGCCAGACAGCCATCTCACCGCTCCCCCTGTGCGCCCAGGCATAATAAGGAATCATCTTCAGTTTCACATCTTTTGCCACAAGACGGCCATGAACATCATAGCTAAGCAGTTGAGCATCTGTAGCTAGTATGTCAATTCCATAGAGTAATTCCGGACGGTGTTCGATTGTGAACTGCGGTTTTTTGTTCAGGATCAGGCTTAAAACGCTGAAATCATTATCCGGCCATTCGGCACAATAAACCAGCGGCCCCCGTTCTACTGCAATCTTTCCCCTGTCGGCCTGCACTGCCTGGTTGGCTTTTACGGTACGAGGTTCCATATCGAAGTGAATCTCTACCTTGTCCCCTTTTGTCCAGGCGCGGTTAATCGTGAAATAGCCCTTTTCAAGTGAACTTTCGACTTTTTGACCATTCACCTTTATGCTGTACCCCAAGGTTTTTTTATCATTATAGCTATACAGGTTACCCGGGACAACTTCTCCCTTGACCCATCCTGGAATCCGGATTTTAAGGTTAATATTCTGTTTCCCTTTAGATGCAATTTCAAGGCTTACATCTCCACTCCAGGGGTAAGTGGTGGTCTGTTTCAGGGTAACAGGCTTACCGTTTACTTTTACTTCGGCGTTGTTTGCCATGAAGAGATTAACGTACACCTCATTGTTATGAGTGGCGTAGATATATCCCGGAACAGAGGGGATAAACCGGCAGATATTGGATGGACAACAGGCGCAGCCGAACCAGGGCTGACGCTGATGCTGACCAATAGATTCCAATGGATTGGGGTAAAAGAAGCTACCTCCATCGAGTGACACGCCGCTGATAAGCCCATTATAAAGAGTACGTTCAAGGACATCAAAATATCTGGCTTCTCCATGAAGCAGAAACAGGCGGTAATTGAGGTACACATTTCCAATTGCCGCACAGGTCTCACAATAGGCTGACATATTGGGCAATTCATAATTAGCGCCAAATGCCTCGCCACTTCCGGTAGCCCCGATGCCCCCGGTGAGATAGAGTTTCTTACCTACAATATTTCCCCAAATGCGGTCGATGGCATCAATGTATCCCTGATCACCGGTCAGCGCCGCAACATCGGCCATTCCGGAGTACATATAGGCGGCCCGGACAGCATGCCCCACCGCTTCATCCTGCTCCAAAACAGGTTTATGTGCCTGACTATATTCATCCTTATGCTGGGTATACCCCCGTTTATCGAGGAGAAATTTTGCCAGATCGAGATATTTCTTATCCCCTGTTACAACATAAAGTTTGGAAAGGGCCATTTCAGCAATCTGATGCCCCGGAACCACAACCACCTGTCCCGGATTACTCCCGATTTCACGAACGGCGCAGTCGGCATATTTGATGGCAATATCAAGGAAATTTCTTTTTCCGGTCGCCTGATAATGGGCAATAGCCCCTTCGACCATGTGCCCAAGATTATATAATTCGTGGCTTAGATCCTCCTCTTTTTCCCACCGTTTAGTACCGGACCATTCGTGCGGATGTTTGGGATTCATGGTACGGGAAGTATAAAGATAACCGTCAGGTTCTTGTGCAGCTGCAACAATAACCAACACACTATCAATATATTTATCCAGTTTTTTATTCGGAAAAGTTTGCATCGAGTAACTTGCACCCTCAATCGTTTTATACACATCGGTGTCGTCGAATGAAAATCCTTCAACTTTATAGGATTCGCTGGGGTGAGCCGCTTTCACAAAGTTCTGGTATCGACCCGTCTCCTCACATTTTCTGAATGCCAGTGGAATAGTTACCTCGCGGCTGGCCTTCAGCCGCTGCCCCCAGAAGGAGTCGTTTACCTGCACCGAAGTAAATGGAACCGGAAGGATCGGGTAAACCCCCTTTTTGGTTTGGGCAACGCATTTAGAACCGATTAAAACGGTCAGTACTAACCCGGTTAGAGTTCCAATAAACATACCTTTTCGAATGACCATATTTCTGATATTCATCTTAAAATAGTTATTTAAGTAATTCAACTTTTTGTAATACAAGTCCATAGTGACTTCCGGGAGGATTTGCTATGATTTTCATTCCATTCCAGTCTGTTGCAAAATTGCCGGAATAGGCCAGCCAGAATTTTAAACCGTCCTTACTGATAAATTTTGAGGGGATATTCACAAAATAGGCCTGCTCCCCAAAATCTTTCATATAAGTAATAACTTTCCACTCCCCTGTTAATTTATCCGATTCAAGGATATAGGTGTTCATTTTGGAACATGTGTTTCCACCATCGGTAATGCACATTAGAAATTTCTTCAAAGGGGCATTATAGGTAACGGTAACACAACCCATGTTGTTATCCCATTCGATAAGTGGTTTAATATGACTAAAATCGTTGGTCCATTGTGGATTCCCTGCTTTGTCATTCCCTGCAAAGAACTCGTATTTCGACAGGTCGTTCATATTTTCAATGGAGGGTGTCACTCTAAGCAGGTAGATTTGATCGCCGTTTATCCAACTGTCATTCCAGAATCGGGGTGTAAGGTCGTTAATATCGGCTCCGTGAGCGATAAGGTAAGCTTTACCATCAGGGGAATGCTCCATATTCTTTCCGAAATCTACAAAATGGGGTGCACCGATTTTGACAGGATATCCATTTATCCCAGTCTCCCTAAACAGCGGCTTTTCGGGTGTAAGGGGGCAGGCTGTCCAGCTTTTACCGTAATCTGTGGAATATCTGAATCCGACAAATGGGCCCATCCAGGGCCAGTTGATCCTGCTATTTCCATATTTAGCCCACCCTGAAGGATCGAGGCAATAAGTTCCGTAATACCACACTTTATTAAAAACAAGGGTTCCTGCGGGATATCTTCCATGATAGGGTAGAGCAGAGGCTTTTTCGATTCCAATGCTATAGGCCTTTAGTGTCATTGGGTCATCCCCTTCGATCACGCCATTCCCTGTGGCTGCCCGTTCATCAGTTCCGGAAGAGGCCTCTTCCCAATTCCCATCCAACCGCCAGGTGTTGCCATCGGTCCATGGTGAATACATTTTGTCATCTTCTGCCCACGAAGGATACCATGTGTCACCATAGTGAAATCCGCTTTTATAACCCAGGAATGCCAGACTGGTGAATTGTTTTGATTGTTTAAAAGGGGATTTGGCGGGCAGCGTTGATTTCCAAATAAATGGGCTAAATCTTAATGTATCAGGCACTAAGTATTCCTTGGATAATGCTCCCTGCTCATTATCTCCTCTGAGCAATTCAACCATTTTTAAAGCAAAACGTTTGCCCAGAGATAATTGTCCTGCTGCGTCATAATGGTAGGGATCACACAAAAGATAGTCAGTGGTTGTAACCAATCCTGTATTTGGAACTTTGAGACTTACATTCAATTGTGCTTTTTTCACCTTTGCACTGTCGGGCCAGGCTGGGGCATTGTTTATTTGTCCGATCACGAATGGCATACCAGGGAGATTGAATTCTGAGCGGATATCCTTTATCAGATTCGACAAATTAAACTCATATTCATCGGAATGGGGAGCAAAGGCATCAGACTCACCCTGCATCCAGATCATCCCGGCAATTTCGGGTTTTGCTTCCGCTGGCAAGGAGTCTAGTCCTTTGCGGATACGCTTTACAAAGCTGGTATATAAATCCCCCACTTTACCCCCCGAGCCCGGAGGACGCCACTGCGACCAAAGATTTGTTCCCCCCCAGGCACATTTGATCAAAACAATATTCTCTTGTGGAAAATAACCAGCCATAGCCGGACCAAAGGTTAGCTCCGGGCCAAAGTAATTTGCATTAGTCCCCATTCCGCTTTTTAGATTGCCCCATGATTCCAAATGGCACGGAGCTATTTCGCCTGAAGCATAAATCATTACATTTTCATAGTCATGATTCAGACTATCAGGAACCCCCTTTAACGGGGAACATCCCACCATATTTGACTGTCCTCCTAAAAGAAAGACTTTCATTTTGGGTGGCACAAAGCGGAATTTCCAGACTTCGCCTCTCCTTGTCTCGGAACCATTAATAACATCAACCCTCCAGTAATAGGTGTTTCCAACAACCAGTTGAATAGGTATTTCGACAGAATTGGTCCCTTCATCGATTCCCTGGAGTGTCGGAACTGAACCTTTGGCTGCCTCATCAAACGAGTTGCTTAAATAGATATTGTAACCGGTAAAAAAAGTAGCCGGAGTCCAGCTTAATCGTGGCTTCACACCCGACTCAATGATATGCCATTTGTCAGCAGGAGAGGGTTGTGAGGCATTTTTTGTCAGCAGTAGTTCCGGTATCTGTTCTTCCGATGGGGGAGTTGCAAACAGTTTAAACTCTTTTATCTGTCCATCCAGAAATGAATCTCCGTTTTGTGATTTTCCGATGAAATTAGTTACCAGTGTACCAAGTTTTGAAGGATTCAAGATCATTTTTGAGTTCCTCCCTATTTCGGTCCCATTCAAATACAGGATGCAAATATTCCCGGTCTGACTGACTAATATATGCTGCCAGGTTCCTGTTTTGAGAGGTTTACCGACAGGGCCTTCAACATATTGCGTACCGGCCGGACCTGACGTTGAAATAGTGTACCTCAGACTATTTGCGTCGCTTTTCCCACTGATAAATAAGCGATTGGTTTTGTTTGCTCCAAAGTCAATTATCGTTTTTCCCCCTTCTGAAGTATTGATCTTTACCCAAAAAGAGATGGCAAAATCTTTTGCTCCCCGAAGTATGCCGGACGGGACCTGAAGAAACTGTGTAAGTCCATTCATCGCAAAAGAGCTATTTGACCAGATTGCCGCAGGAAGGTTGCTTTCCCCTGCCACCTTCCATTCAATTACAGCTGTGGATTGGGAACTATTTTTCATAAGAACCCTAACCTTACTGGTGACTATCCCGTTAAGCGGAAGGAAATTGAATTTATCCTTTTCTACCCCCAGGGCTCCGGCTTTTAACCAACTATTTCCATCCCAATATTCAATGGATGCCGAATCAGGGATTAATAACCCTCCATCATCGGTAAACCAATAAATCTCCGTCGAATTGAGCTTATATCTTTTGGGCCATTCATACTGTATCCATTGAAATGTATTGTTAGTACTGTAATTTCCGTAAATGCCGTGTGACCTGTCATGTGAGCCTGCAGGTGAAAAACCATCATTTACCGAATTCAGGTTCTCCCAACCCGAAACATAAGAGGTGGTTATGGTCGCACTTCGGGCAAGATTTGAATCTCTTTCATGATAACTATTTGCAGTAGCTACGGAAAGCAATGCCGGAAGCGCATTAAAAAGGAGGAGCAGGAGAATCTGCCGTATTTTCAGTGCTAGCATGGTGTAATAATTCAAATTTAGTTTATCTCTGTTGTAATTTCATCTTCAATATGATCAATAAAAATACCCTGGAACTGACCGGGTTTAAGCCCTGCAGGCAATTTAATGGTAAGTTGATGAGAAACACCAGGTTTTAGCAAGGTGATATCTGCAAAAACGCCCAGGTTTGTCCTTTCTACATTGGGATAAACGCCATTATAAGCCTCGTTGAGTTCGACCGGTTTTCCATCAATAGTTAATGAATATTCTCCTTTGCGAATTGGCATCTGACGCGAAACTTTCTCCGTCCCATTCAGTTCCTCAACCTTCCTATATGGTTGCGCAATTTGAATATATAGCAGTAAGCGGGACGGGTCCAGCCAGGGGGCAATTTTATCATCATCGGTGTAAGTCACGGGCCACGAAATCCTTCTTCTGTTTAACTGATTAATTATCCTGTCCGGAATAACTAATGAAGTTGTGATGCTGTCGCCTTTAAACAGTTTATCATATTTCATTAAGCTGAATGCTTTCGGAAAATAATCACCTTTAAACTGAATGGTAGTGGTAACCTTATTCTCTGACTGGGAAAAATCGACTTTTTTATCATTCACGGTAAACTCTTTTATCTTCGTTTTCCGGGGAAGAATAACCGATATCGTTTTTTCCGAGCCTGCTATTCCTGTAATATCGGTTACACTGATTTTATCAGCTTCTGCAACCAGGTGACCCGAACAATTAATAAGGATTGGTTTATTGCCCGATTCAGTGGGTTCAATTTTGAAAATTCTAACCCCGATGCCGGGCATATTTAATTCTATTTTCCTGCCAAATAAAAGTATACCCTGCTGAATCTCCTCTTTTTCCGGATATATCTCCTTTAAAATAAATGATTTACCGGATGTAAGTCCGATTGACTGGTCGAGTCGGATACTCGTTTTGAGTTCACGGTAATTGGGATTAAAAACGAAAATATAACCCTTGTCTTTAATGATTGCGCTTGTCCCATCACACTTTCCAACCATGGGTTGACCAAGAATGGGTTTAATATTTCGTAAATAATCGATGTTGTTATCTGTAAAATCGAGCCAGTAATTAAAGAAGGCTTTATCCTCTGCTGAAAAGGCATTGTATTCATTCTGATCCCTGGCCGGGATATAGTTGACAACGTGGTTAAAGGGGGCAGTGGAGATGGACGAAAGAAGGCTGAATTTCCATCCGAAATAGTCCCAGTCCCGGACCCGGAAATGATCACGATGCATAACCTCTGCCGCATCAATACGCTGAGTTTGGTGAGTCATAAAGCCTGGCATGATCTCAATGGGAATAAAATCGTTGATCATCAGCCTGTAAGCGACTGATCGTTGTCTTGCAGCGCTCACCCGATCGGTACTTAAATCGGTGATGGCGTTGAAACTACCAGGTTGTTCGTCTGACATTGTTGGATGGGGGTAGGTCCCTGCCAGCCAGGTCCAGGTCCCAAACTGATGATATTGCTGTCTTCCGTCAATAACCAACCCTGGGGCGCGCTCCCGAAGCAGTTCCAGGATTCTTCGGCAGCCGTACCATTGCTGATAGTGACTTGAGACCATAACGTTTTTATCGTCAGCTTCATTGTTGTAGGCGATCCACCAATGATCGAAGGAAAATCCTGAACAACCTGTCTCTTTAGAAAATGCAATTAGCTGATCTACCAGCCAGTCCTGGTAACTTCTCAGACCGGTATCTACGGTAAGATATCCTCCGACCTCTTTATTGTTTGAAGTTCTCCAGGCTGTCCATTCGGGGTTTTGCATGAAAGGCATCGATGGGTACACATAACCCAGTAACCCTATTTTCTTAGATCTGGCGTAATCAACAATATCCTTTACAGTTTCCGGTAATTGATCGCCCGGCTTCCACTCCCCTTTTCTGATCTTCTGCCCAAGGTTAAACCAGAGGACATTTTCCCAACTCCAGGCATCCCTGTTCTCACTTACGGATGCAACCAGATCATTGGCAGGGGTAAACAGCACATGCTCACAACCTAGCGCTGCAGCCTGATCAATGATCCTTTTATACTCTTTATTACCCTCTTTTGAGGAAATATCTATCTGGTAATCGTTCTCGCACCAGCCGACGTGGACGCGTACACTCTTCTGAGGATCAACGAGCAAAAAAGCGTGTATGCACTTCGCCAAAGCATCAATTTCTCCCCGGTCAATCTGTTCACCCTCTCTAATGAAACTATCGGGGTCTTCGATGTAATTCCATTCAGGCAGCATTGAAGTCCGCACGGTAATCCCGGTAAGTTCGGTAAATCCCAGGCACAATCTATCTGATAAGAATTGACCGTCTTTTTTATTCCACTTTATTTCAGGATTATAGACTACCGAAACTTTATTTTGGGTAAGAATATATTTTGTGAAGGGATTTTGAACGGTCACGAAGCAGCCAAACCCATTTTTATTTTTCTCATAACCACTGAACCGAAGCGAAATTCCGTACTTGCTGTTTGATAAGGACAGATGATCCCTGATCTCATTTTTGATTTGCGTGGAGAGCGGCTGGATGCTATTTACAATAAACTCGCGCTGCGTTAAAGAGTTAATTAAAATCTGCTTTGAGATAAAGCGCCATCCGGCCTGTAGTTCATATTTGATTTCAATATCATATCCATTTTGGGAATAGATATAGGAGATCGATTGCTCCTCTTTTTTAATTCTTATCGGGATAATATTTACAAAATCAATATTCTTATTATCAATTGAAAGCTGGGTGTCGTCACTTTCCAGGTAAATGGATGATCCGATGCTTTTATCAAAGATTGAGACCATCCCTTTTCCATCAAAACTGGCAGCGATTTTATCATTTTTCAAATAATTAGCACCAATTACCAATGAATTTGAACTAACCAGAATTAAAAAGGCATAAAATAGTTTCTTCATTTTTTACTGCTTTATTTGCACGCCATTTTTACTTTTCCTTTTTCAGGATGCGGCATCCAAATATGCCGCTTAATGATTCACCAGGGAGGGCTTGTATTTTTATAATCAGCTTATCTTTATCTCCAGCCAGTGATTGTGGAATTGGAAATGTCAGGTTAAAGAATTTATTGGCCTGATAGCCTGGAGTTGGGGAAGCAATTTTAACCCCATTGGCCAGCAGGTTAAATTGGCCTCCATTGTCATTTCCCCAAAAGGTCAGCAATAATTCTAACTGACTTTTCGGATCAACTTTCAATTCATACTGAAACCAACCTCCATCACGGGCGTCTCTCCATTTACGTCCGCCGTATCCGGCAGAAAAGGTATTCTCCCCTTCAAAATGGTGATCGCGCTCTGACTGTGATTCGCCGATACCGATCACATCAATTGTACGTCTGGAAATTTCAACATCAGCTTTTTTCCGGGCTTCGAATTCAGCCTGACGTGACCCCCAATCTGCCTGGGTAAAGAAGTCCCAGTAAACGGTGTAGTGATCACCTGAAATCTTATAAAGCGGCTTGAGGGTAACCTCATCGGGACGACCCACCCCTTCTGTTTTAAATGTTAATGGTTTGCCAACCACTTTTTTCACCCACTCAGTTATTGGTTTGCCATTCGTGACCAGCACGGGGACACCAAAAGCAGGATCGGGTTCTGCATTTCCAAGGTCACCCGCAAGGACAATCGGACCATAAAGGAGAGCTGCCTTATTCTTATTGTCGGGCATTGCCTCTGTATTTAAGCTCATCGGCATAAGAATATCGACTTTATCCCCGTTTCCCCATTTGCGGTTCACAGAAATAAAGCTCCCGGGGATCGCTTTTACTGCGATTTTTTTGCCATTCACGAGAATTGAAATGCCGGTTTTTGCCCATCCCGGATACCTGACATATAATGGCATAGTGACACCCTTGTCGCAGCTGATGGTTAAATGAGTGGCTTCCTCCTCCGGGAACCGGGTTTCCTGTTGTACCGTTATCCCTTTTTCCTTCCAGGTGAGCACGGAAGGGATGAACAGATTAAGGTATAACCCACCATCCTGAGCCTTATAATAAATAGCTTCGTTATATTTCGAATGATTTTCAAAACCTGTTCCAACGCAACACCAGAATGATTTAAACGGGGTGCTGTAACTTTTTTGATTCCCTGGCCTCAGCGTTAGGTAATAAGTAACCATCCCATCCTCAGGGTTTTGAGATGCCAGGATATGATTGTAAAGCGCTTTTTCGTAGTAATCGGCTATTTGGGCATTTGCTGACCAGGTAAAAAGATGACGTGCTAATTTTAGCATATTGTACGTATTGCATGTCTCTGTTGTATTATCACTCAGGCGGTCAGAGAGCTTACCTGCCGGGCCAAAATATTCGCCATCGCTGTTTCCCCCCGTTACATAGGTGTGATTTTTCAGGACTGTTTCATAAAAGAACTCAGCTGCCGTTTTCTTCACCGTGTTGCCTGTCAGTTCATATCCGCAGGCCTCACCAACAATTTTGGGGATCTGCGTGTTTGCATGAAGCCCTTCCAAATGGTCTGTTTTCTGCGCCAGAGGATCGAGAATTGCATTGTGATAGAATCTTTCAGCCAGTTTTAAATAACGCGGATTACCGGTAATCGCATAAAGATTGTACATCGCCTCGTTCATCCCGCCATGTTCAGCCCTGAGCATAACCTGCATTTGAGGATCTGTGAGCGGTTCGAGTTTATTACAGGCCCAATCTCCCATTTTAGTAACTACGTCAAGAGCAAGATTATCATTGCATTGCAGGTACATATCAATCAGTCCTGCATATAATTTATGAAGCGTATACCAGGGTGCCCAGACCGGGGTATCTGAAATTACGCGATCGATAAGATATTCCGGGAAGGCGCTTAAGTACCCCTCTTTTTTTAAAACCTTCTGGCACTCAGCTAATCCCTTTACCAGTGCTGTCCCTTTATTTTTATAGACGGTATCGCCTGTTGAGGAATACATCATTGCAAGGGCGGATAAAATATGTCCCATTGAGTGCCCGCGTAACTCACAGTCAAGGGTTTCCCATCCTCCGTATGGTGTTGCGCCGGTTTTCAATCCTGCATTTACCCTGAAATTGTGTAATAAGCGACTATTTTCCAAACTTTTAAGCCATGTCTGATCCAATTCCATCGCCTTTTTAAAAGGGCCGTCTAATAGCTTAACATCTATTAAATCAAAAGATAAGGCTTTAGCTGAAATTTGGGTCTTAACTTTGACTTTCTCTCTGTTCTGGCCCATATACTGGCCAAAAACCGGCCCCGACAAAATGGTAAGCAGGACTATTTGCAGAATGAGGCTATATTTTTTCATATGGAGGAATAGGTATTATTTTCATACACAGGTTATCCCCGGGATAAAATTACCGGGTTTGAAATTTACTGTTGAAAGTCTTGTTATTAAGTAACCGGAATAATTTAATGTCGTAATAGTATTTTATATATTACAAATATTCAATTATGTAAGGTATTTCAAATTGAACATTTTTAATTGATCATTACTTATCTGTGGACCCAAACAGTTTTTATAGATAATAAATCTGGCAGCTAAGCGCTCAGGTCACTGTTTTATTGTCCTAATCAGGAAAACAGGCCCTGCCCGATGGCCGTCATGAGGGACAAATTTAACCAAAACCTTATCTTTACCTTTTGTCAGGATTAGCGGAATTTTGTAAGCAATATCAATGAATTTTCCGGGAGCTAAGTTGGATATATTCTGTGTGGCAATAACCTTGTCACTAACCAGGATATCAAATGTTTTTGAGCCTGAATATCCACCCCAATATTCAACTACCAGTGCTGTCGGCAGATCTTTGGCAATTTTCATCTCGAATGAAAACCATCCATTACGGTCGGCTTCACGCGATTTACGTGATTTATATTCGCCGGTCCAAGATTTTTCATCCTTAAAGTTATGCTCCCGTTCGGGTTGCATTTCACCGATGCGGAAAAGATCGATGGTTTGCAATTCGAGTTCCTTTTTCATTTTCTGTGCAGTCTGGTATTCAGCTTCATGAATCGTCCACTCATCGTTATTGTAAGTATCCCAGAAAATGGTATAGTGACAATCGAGAGTTTCATAAAATGGCTTCAACGCCACATCACGGGGTTTTCCAACATTATGCGTTTTGAACCTGTTGGCCTCACCTTCGATCGTGGTTAACCATTTTTCAGGGTTCTTTTCTTTGGTCATAAGTACCGGTACATACATTGGGTCGGTTGAAAGCGAGTCGGGATCTGGTCCCAGAATTCCGGCCAAAACCACCGGGCCATTAAATATTGCCACACGGTTCTGATTGTCCGGCATCGTCTCAAGCCTTAAACTAAACGGAAATTTAACTGCAATCTTGTCTCCGTTTTTCCAACTTCTTCCGACTTCAACAAAGCTTCCCGGCTCTGCATTAATGGTTAAAGGTTTCCCGTTGACTAAAATTTGAATACCCTTCTGAGCCCATTTGGGGTAGCGGATCTTTAGGATCAGATTAAATTTCCCAGTGCTTTCAAATTCAATGGTTGTCCCTTGTTCAACAGGGAATTGGGTGATCTGTCGCACTTTAATCCCCTTCTCCTTCCACATAAGTTCGGAGGCGATAAACTGGCTAACATACAATGCTTCATTGTTATGGAAAAAAATATTTTTCCCGTATTTCGAATGATTCTCCATCCCTGTTCCGACGCAACAGGTAAACCACTGTGGGTCCTGAAATACTTTCTTCCCACCCATATCCAGTGACAGGTTGTAGATGACATGGCCGTTTTCAGGATGTTGTGATGAAAGTATATGGTTGAAAAGTGCCCGCTCGTAGTAATCCGCTACCTCCGGATCAGCATTCCATTCGAAAAGGTGTTCCGAAAGTTTAAGCATATTGTAAACGTTGCAACTCTCCGAGGTATCATCACTTAGCTGGTTGCTTAATGAATCGGCAGGTCCGAAATACTCATAGTTGCCGTTTCCCCCCGTTACGTAGGAGTGGTGGTTGACAACGCGGTCCCAGAAAAATGTTGCCGCTTTGCGATCCGATTCGCTTCCTGTCAGCTCATATCTCCTGGCCAATCCAACAAGTTTGGGGATCTGGGTGTTTGCATGTTTTCCCGAAAGAATATCAACACCATGTGAGAGTGAATCCAGAATGACCTTGTGATGGAACACTTTCGAGAGATTTAAATATTTTACGTTACCGGTTGAAGCATACAGCTCTGCCAGCGATTCATTGATCCCTCCATGTTCGCAATTGAGCATTTTCTGAACCTGTTGCTCGTTCAGGTTTTTTACGATAGTGGCCAGCCAGTCGGCAAACCGGATACTGATTTCCAGTGCTTTTTGGTTTCCGCAATATTTGTAGGCATGGAATAAACCATCCAGCACTTTGTGTTCAGTATAAAATGGGACCCAGATTCCATTGAGGTTAAAACCCTGCGAACGGATATCCCCTTTGGCGACCTCATTTTCGAGAATCCGCTTACCATCAGGGAAAGCCCCGATATACCCTTCGCCATCAGCTTGCTGACACTCATATAATTGATCGACAATATAATTCACCCTGCCTAAAAATTCCTTATCCCCGGTGGTCTGATACATCAAAACAAGAGCAGTGAGATAATGACCCAGGCTATGACCGGCAATGGTATTGTCCTCCCATCCGTGATAGCTTTCGGCCTTTGGTTTTAGGCCGGCTTCGCTTCTGAATCTGGCTAAAAAACGGTCAGGCTCAAAGCTGAGAAGCGATTTAATATTTAATTCGGTAGCTTTTTTAAAGGGGCCGTCAAGGAGCTTAACCTCTTCAATTTTGAATGGTAAGACTTTATAATCGATAACTTCAATGTTATCACGTTTGATGCGATGTTCATCCTGTGAAATGCATGAAAAGATAATCGTAGATAGAAAAATTGCCAAAATGAATAATCGGGTAAATCTAAATTTCATATATATATTTATAATCAACAGAATTTCAGCGGATGGTATACTGTAAATGGCATTTTAAATCAGATTTTGTATTGATCACAAGATTGAAGGTAACTTTGCAGTTTATTACCTGAGGTGGCAACAAACTGCAAAGCCCTCAACATTTTAGAATAATAAAAGCATTATATTCGTCTTGCGTTACCAATATGGATAGTTACCTCCCAATCCCCGTCGTACAAAAACCGGAATCCAAAAGTTACATTCATATTCCATTTACCCGGAAGACATGGAGTTCCATTTGCAGGTACGGTACCATCAATAGCAACATGAGCCATTAAAACCCTGTAAAACACATCGTATGCATTATAGGTTGATGCATCTGTTCCTAATGGGAATGGAGCAAAAGGATAAGCCCAGACCATTGTTGAGTCTGTTTTTACCTGTTTTGAAAAACGATCAAAATTTGGAAAACTTGGTCGGTCACCACGTGGTACAATTTCTCCGGCCTTTGGATTCCAGGGTTTGCCAAATTTGTCAACAATTTTAAAACTGATCGTGTTTGGACTTTGGTCTGTAGGTTTTCTTTCGATCCTTTTAACTGTCGCTGTTGGAGCAGTTATATAACCACCTCCAAAATTTGTAATGTCCATTATATTGATATCACAACGACCCGTACTGTACAATACTTGCTGTATATCAATCACCATAGCATCTTTAAATACCTGAGAACCTGCCACATTTTCCATGCGGACATCAAAAGAATACTTCCCTTTAGGCGCTAAATTAGAAGCCGGAGTAAAGGTAAATTGACCACTTCTTTCGTTGAGTTGCGTTATAGGCATCTTGATAGTTTTACGCTTGGCATTTACCAGGGCAATCGTTGTATCAGTTGCCAGGTTGTAAGGTTTATCCCAAACCGACAGATCCACATCTTTTGTGAGCAAATCGGTGGGCTTGCCAAGCGAATCATAAGCTGCAGCAATAAAAAAATGTATTGGCTGAGATGTTCCGTTTAATTCAGGCATAATAGAAGTAGTAAGTACGCCTGCAGAGACTATCTGGGGATTGCGGCGATATATAAGTTTATCGCTGATATATCCATTCTGGACTTTTGAACATCCAACCGGACAGAGAGCAATGAATAATACCAAGGCTATCCATATTAAGTTTATCTTTTTCATATCTTTTTCGGATTAAATAAGTTATTGTGCTATATGATGTCTGAATCCAAAAATATGGTCATCATCCAACACATGCAATATTCCCGTAGTAGTGATAATTCCACTGGTTTGGCAACGGCTTATCGGGTCCTGATCCTCAAGCGGAATAGTAATATCATTAGGTTTATCGAACCCGTTGACAACTTTGGAGAACCATAGAAACTCCGGTATCGAATTAGGAACCCACTCAGTATAGAGTTTGCTTTTAATAAGCTGCAAAGCAACATTAACATTTGAAGTGCTTTTTGTAAGGCGCGGTGATATCAGGTCAGCCCGATTTATGTCACCCGGGATCAAATACATCCGCAAGGTGTCTTTATAATTCACAATTTCGTTTTTCAAACTGTCATAATTATAAACATAATTTTCATCATTATAGATGATACGGAGGGCGGCCTGTTTTTCGATAATGAAATTCCTGAATGCATAATCGGTAGGCGCAACAAATGTTTGGTTAGCCTTATTTACCTCCTGATCAATCCCGGCAGCATGCAGAAGGATAAGCAGTGTGTCGAACTGGTGGTGTGGCGTTGTTTTCAGATAATCCAATGTTGACATGTTCACCTCTGCCTTGCTCAGACCACCGTCAATTACACTATTTTTAGTGCATGAAAAGCTGATCACAACAATTGCAAGCAGAAGAAATAATATTAAATTTTTCATGTTGAAATTTTTAACGTTGTTTATAAACCAATAATTAATTTTGGATCCGGGAAGACCAATAAGGAGTCTGTTGCGTGTACTTATTCCGCAGGAATAAATTCACATTCACGGGCCAGTAGTAACCTTCATCATTATAACGCTGAGCACTATAATACGGATTAGTAGCATATTTCCCTGTACGTACCATGTCGTAAAGATTATGACCTTCAAGGAAAAGTTCCTTCTGCATCTGAATATACACTTCATTGGCAAGGTTTGCATCAGTTCCGGAATAATCGCCAATTCCTGCCCTGTTCCTTACTTCATTCAACCAGATCCGTGCATCTGTATAACGATTCAAACGTGTAAGCGCCTCTGCGCGGAGCAACATAATGTCGGCTAACCGAAAGATGATTAGGTTGTCATCAGTTCGCCAGGTAAGTTTATCGGCTGTCGGATAAGTTATAGAGCTATATTTGGAACACATCGTATTATTTCCTCCCAGATTATAGAAAAATGCACTGTTTCTGACATCTTTCGGATCGTTGAAAAGGCCTAAGAAATCTGAACTGAAATTAAAGATCGGATAATCTCTGCCATTTGCGATGATAGGCTTTGCAAGAAAGAGTGTCGTAAACCCACCGATCCCAAAATATTCATTGTTTGCAGTACTGAATTCAATTTCAAATATACCTTCGGATGATTTCCCTTTAAAAATAGAAGCATAGGCAGTTGAATCGACCAATTGATATCCCCCTTTATTAATTACGGAATCACAGGCTGCTTCAGCTTTTGCGATAAAAGCCGGTGCACCGGAGGCGGGTTGATTTGGGCGTGCTCTCCACATATTAATATGCGCTATCAAGGCATAAACCGATCCTTTGTTTGCTCTTACAGCCTGTTCGGTGCTTGAAATGTAACCCCATTGTAATCTTTTAGCGGCTTCAGTGAGATCCGACAAACACTGATCAAGAATTTGAGCATTCGTAGAATAAGGAACATCATTGACAGCTTCGCTGGCAGATGATATACTTTTTAACATCAACGGAAATGTTCCCCATATTCTTGCCATGTAGAAATAGGTATATGCGCGAATAAAGTATGCCTCGCCCATAATTTTATTTTGTTCATTGGTTGCAAGTTTGATATCCGCATTAAATTTGTTCAGTGGTATCCCTGGAACTTTCTCAATCAGCGTATTGGCTGCATTGATCGTCTTATACCATCCCGAATAATCGGAGAGCACATCGCCGGTGTAATATTCAAAATGACCCTGGAATGGGAACTGCCCCCATTCTCCTGAGCCAAATACCTGAGTTGGAAAATCACCATAAGTAAAATACGCCAATCCTCCATCGCCGTTTAGCAACTGTGCGCGTAACTCAACGTAACAACCAGCCAGACCTGTCTGTGCATCTTTTCCGGTTTGCCAGAACGTATTTATTGTAGGATAATCATAGGGTTTTTGATCCAGCAATTTTGAGCACCCCTGCAAAGCCAATAGAGCTAAAGTGATTATCAGTGTTTTATAGAGATATTTTATAGTTTTCATATTTTTCTTTATTAAAACGTAACTTCAAGTGAAAATGTGCACTTACGTGCCAATGCATACCCGGTTCCTGAATAAAAACCTTTGGCGTCAACTAATTCCGGGTCAGCAACAAGACAGTTTTTGGCCTTAAAAATATGAACGTTTTCTAATGAAGAAGAGAGCCTTAGTCGTTCGATTCCGATTTTGGCTAAGCGAGGACTGGTAAAATTATACCCTAACGTAATTCTGTTGATTTTTAGATAGGAACCATTTTCAACGAAAAGTGAACTGAAGTTCGGATAATTGTATTGCATCGCATAGGGACTATTATTAGGAAAAGTCGTAGTCGCATTATTCGGATTATTTTTACTCCAGATATTCACATTTCCGGTAGACAATAGTGCACGACGTGCTATAAAATCTTCGGGTCCATAGAAATGTCCACTCGTATATTGCGAAAGGAAAGTTCCGGAAGTTGTATAATTACTACTGAATCCATTTCCATCTTCATCAGCTCCGGATGGATCATTCGAAAGAGATGAAGCAAGACTTGCATTGTAAATATCTCGTCCAAGTACATAACTGCACTGAACAGACAAAGTCCAGTTTTTATAGAAAAAATCATTCACAAAACCCCCTGTGAATTTTGGATTCGGATCCCCCATTGATTTACGATCCTTCGAACTCCAAGGGTCAAATGAATAATCACCAACAATATCTTCGTATTTGGAATCCCCGACGTGAAATGCATTGCCCCATAAATTACCATAAGGATTACCGGTAAGTGGATTAGTCGGTATCTCGCTGGCAGTGTGATAGACACCCTGATAATTATACATATAGTATTGATTCAATGGCTGTCCTGTAACAAGAACCCAGTCACCAACCTGTATGGGCTGATTGCCATTGGGAAGTTCTATAATCGTATTTTTATTATGCGATACGTTGAAATTAATGTTCCAACGGAATTTACTTTCAGGTTTTAGCAGACGGGCAAAAATGCTGAATTCAGCTCCTGCATTACGTATTGATGCTGCATTGGTATAATAGGTACCATATCCTGAAGTTAAAGGCATTGGAAAATCAAATCGAATTCCATGCGTTTCGCGGTTATAAATATCAAAACTCATGTTAAAACGATTTTTCATAAGCTCAACATCCATTCCAAAATTCCATTGACGTGATTCTTCCCAGGTCAGCTTGTCCTGTGCTATTCCATTCCAGTCGGGACCAATCGCTGTAACTCCATTATAAGAATTAGTTACTCCACTTGAACCCGGGAACGAACCTTTAACGGCATACTTATTATAATAACCATAAAAATCACTTGGTTGGCTTCCGTTTACACCGTAGGATGCTCTTAATTTCATTAGATCCACAACATTTTTCATTCTCATGGCAAATGGCTCATCACTGATAATCCAGTTCACAGAGGCAGATGGGAATGATCCCCAACGTCTTTCGGGTCCAAAACGTGAAGAACCATCCATTCGTTCTGACAGAGAAAGGTTGTAACGATCTTTAAACATGTAGGTAACTTGTGTAAAATAGGAAAGCATGGCAGCTGCGCTTCTTGAGGAATTACCACTCATATTTGTCGCCGTCACTCCATTTACAGTAGTTATTTGGTCGGTAGGGATATAATTCCCGCCCAGATAAGTATTCGATCCGTTTTCAGTTTCAACTGACTGCCCAAGCATTACAAGTAATTTATGATTCTTACCGTAGGTATCACTATAATTGAACAAATTCTCCGCGGTAATTTTATTGTAATTTACAGAATTACTACTTGCGTTGGCTATTTGAGAAGTATTCGTTGTTGAAGGTACAAACTGATCCCTCCTTGAATTATTCAAATTATAACTTATATTAGACCGAAAATTGAATTTTTTATTGAATTTAATCAAAATATTATTCGACAATGTGAGCGAGTTTTGGTTATTATCATCACGCATTGAGGTATTCAAGCCCATATAGGTAGCTTTATCTGCATCTGAAAGATAGAGCAGCGACGATGGGATATTACTGGGATTCAACGTCGTAATATTTCTACTGCCTCCTCCTGTAACAGGGTTCGTTTTTACATTGGAATAATAGAAATTTGTATTCACCTCCATCCAGGAACCAATTGTGTTAAATAACCTTGAATTAATCGTATAACGCTTAAAACCATTTCCTACCACGGTCCCTTTCTCATCATAGTAACCTGCACTAACACGGTAATTACTTTTATCTGTCCCTCCGGTCATCGATACATCGTGATTTTGCACAATTCCATTCCGGTAAAACATTCCCATCCAATTCGTATTGTTATTGAAGGCAGGGTTTAAACTGTCTGTTAGTAAAAGCGGGTTGTTACGAACCTGAAAATAGTTTCCCGCCGAATAAATTTGGTTCATTCTACCTCTCCGTTCTGCAGCACCTGTAAATATTGCCGGTAATGAGGGACTTTGAGTGAAACCGTAATATGAATTATATGATACCTGAGTTTTCCCTGACTGCCCTCTTTTTGTTGTAATAATTACGACGCCATTGGCTGCCCTTGAACCATATATTGCTGCAGCCGAAGCATCTTTCAGTACGTCAATTGATGCAATGTCCGAAGGGCTCAGACCGGCAATAAAACTGGTATTACTCGTTGAAAAATTAGTTGCTGTTTTATAATCACTAACAACCCCGTCAATTACATATAGCGGGTCGCTGGTGGAATAAAATTCATCCCCTCTTGAAATTGCGGTATTACCACGGACAGTAAAACTTTGTCTTGATCCTGGCTCTCCACTTATATTCTGAATATTTACACCACTCAAACGTCCCTGAAGCATTACATCAAGACTGGCAGCGGGTATGTTTGCCAGATCTTTACCCGAAATACTTGCTACTGACGCAGAAACGTTACGCTTCGATACCGTCTGATACCCAATAACTACGGTTTCCTGAAGAAGGTCAACACTGGGAACCATCTGAACATTTATTACTCTTTTCCCGGCAACTTTCACTTTTTGTGCGGTATAACTTATATACTTGATCAAAAGTACGGCGTCTGAATTCACAACCAGGCTAAAAAGTCCATCGTTGTCAGTGGCAGTACCAACAGAACTGCCTTCAACCACCACTGTTGCACCAGGCATTCCCTTACCGTTTTCATCCACTACTTTTCCTGTAACTTTCGAATTTTGAGCCTGCACTTGCAGAAGTCCAAAAATGAAAGTCAACATCAAACACAAGGATATTTGCTTCAAGTAAAACTTTTGTTGTCTCATCTTTTTGAGAATTAACTTTTTGTTGATTTCATTCATAATTAATTAAAGTTTAGTAAGAATTCATTAATATATTCAATCTGAATTATCATAATAATGCAGATTCAAATCAAATTAACTAAGCCTGGTTTAGTCTCTTTTCATAATAATAATTTTTAGTTAGTACTTCGAATGTCGTTTGAGAATGAATTTATTAAGTGGAGTAAATAACATTAAAATCGACTGCCAGGGATTAGTCAGTATGTCTAAAAAACTTGCATAAATGTATAAACTACAATAATTATTATCGCTGTATATCAATTACTTAAATAATTTCGAATAGAAATGTCACTATGTTAGGACATCAAGTTTGTGAAAATTTTTGTACAGGCAGAAATAGGGATCGGGGTTAACTGATCCACCAGGGTGTTGAAAGCGGGAGGGATAAGTACGTTATGAATTGAAATACTCGCGTGGTGATTTGCCGTAGTGTTCCTTAAACCGGCGGGTAAAGTAAGCAGGACTTGAGAAACCCGTTTCGTATGCAGCTTCTGAAATATTACAGGTACCGGATGAAATCAGCTTCACGGCCTCCTTTAACCGGATGGAGCGAATAAACTCTGTTGCGGAACAATCGACCAGTCCCCGGAGCTTTAAATGGAGCAACGAACGACTTATATTCATCGCTCTCAGAAGAAAGGTAACGTCCATCATGGGATCGCTGATGTTTGACTTTACAGCGGTAGTGAGTTTTTCAATAAATACTTTATCCGATTCTGAAAATGCGATATCACTGATGGCGATAAAAGCATCATTTTTATACCGTTCAATAAGCCTTCGGCGCGTTTTCAGGATGTTTTCGATATTCTGCTCAAGGATATTGGGGTAAAACGGTTTTTCAATGAAATAATCGGCTCCCGTTTTTAACCCTAAGAGCTTATTATCCAATCCACTTTTGGCGGTGAGCAGAATTACCGGAATATGGGAGGTCTTGAGCTCCGATTTAATGATTCGTGTCAGCTCGAACCCGTCGATACCCGGCATCATTACATCAGTGATTATTAGCTCCGGAGAGAAGTATTTGAGTTTTTCAAGCGCCTCATTTCCATTTTTAGCAGTATAAATCTGATATTTATGTTCCAATGTTTCATGCATAAAATCGAGTAGTTCCAGATTGTCTTCAACAATGAGTACGATCGGGTCATGACCAATCCCATTGGCATCAGACATTTTCACCGCCGGATCATAATCATTATCAGGTAGAGTTAACTGTTCGTGTTCAATCAGTTGTTGTGCATTTTTAGCAATCTCTAAAGCTGTAAAATCGGTTTTTGATGCGGGAATGAGAACCGTGAATTTGGTCCCTTTTCCCAATTCGCTTTCTACCGTAATTTGTCCACGATGCAATTGCACCAGACTCTTAACATAGGCAAGTCCAATCCCTGATCCGGTGTGTTTCATTTTACCATCTTCGATCTGAAAAAACCGGTCAAAGACTTTGTCGACCATTTGGGGCTTAATCCCGATGCCGGTATCCGAAACGGTTATCTGCAGATCCTGATTCTTTTTGATCAGCCGGAGGTCTCGTCTGACAACGGCAAGGGTAAGTTCAACAGATCCGCCATCATCCGTAAACTTAAATGCATTCGAAAGCAGGTTGAATATTATCTTTTCAATTCGGTTTGTATCGAACCAAACAAGAGTTTCTCCGGGCGGAAAATTGAGCCTGAAGTTGACATCCCGGGACTCGGAAATTGACTCAAATGATGCTCTGATCTCCTCTGCCAAAAGCCGGATATCGTATTGCGAAACTTGAAGGCACTCTTTCCCACTTTCGATTTTTCGGAATTCGAGCAACTGATTAATCAGGTTAAAGAGTCGCCTGGCGTTGTTCTCTATTCCCATCAACCGCTTTCTGAAAAAAGGGCTTAGCTTTTCCTCTTCCATCATTTTGCTCAAAGGGCCCAGAATTAAGGTAAGAGGTGTTCTCAGTTCATGCGAAATATTGGTAAAAAAATCGAGCTTTACCTGATTTATCTCCTCCGCATGCTCTTTTTCAAGCCGCTCAAAAGTAACCAGGGCCTTCGACTTCTCGAGCCGTTTTCCAATCATATACAAAATAATGGCGATTAAACAGACAACTATAAAATAGATCAGAAAGGCCCAAACCGAAAGATAAAATGGAGGCCTTACTACAATTTTCAACACCCTCTCCTCTGAATTACTCATCAGGTTGTTTGATGAACCCTTCACATGAAAGAAATAGGTTCCGGGACTCATATTGGTATAGGTGGCAAAGGTTCGGTTGCCGACGAAATTCCAGTTTTTCTCAAAGTTTTCCAAATAGTAGGCATAATTGCCATAACCATGGGTTGAGAAATTAAAAGAGGTAAATTCAAGTGTGAAAACGTTTTGATCGTAATCCAGAATAACCTTATCTACATCATTTATCGATTTATTCAGCGGAGTATTCTTGCCTGGCTGTACGGGCTTGTTAAACAACTGCATACCCGTAAAGATGATTGGTTTATCCGTCGAAACATTCGGATTATCATTCTCATTAAATGAAACCATCCCATTATTTGCCCCAAAATAGAGATTCCCGCGCCTGTCAACATAGGAGGCCCTGAAATTAAACTGCCCAAAAGAGGTCCCGGAGTTGCCATCAAACAACATGAATTCATTTAATTCAGGGTCAATTTTGATCAACCCGTTTTCGGTACTTACCCAAATCAACCCGTTTTTATCCTCTTCCAGACTAAAAATCCACGATGCAGGAAAATTATTACCCTTGTTGAAAGGGACAATTTCATTGCTCTTTTGATTCAAATAGCATAGTCCGTTATAACAGTCACCAATCCAGATCCTCCCTTTGGAGTCTGTTTTCACAAAGTTGATCTGGGTCATCTGGGGTATCTTGTCAAAGCGGATTAATGAATCGGTAAACGCATCATAAGAATAAATATTTTTATGGGATGAGAACCAGGTTTTATTGCCCGAATTGCAAATTGATTCAAACTGAATATCCCCGATCTGATTGGGTTTGAATTTCGACAACTTCCGGGTATTAATATCGAAAATGGCAATTCCCAGAGAGGTTGATATAAAGATGGAATTGCCCGAGCGGGAAAAGGCATAGATATTGTCAGAGGGAAGTTCTGAGTTGTTTTTCTGGTTGATAAAACTGAATTTGCCGGTTTTGGGATTCAGGATATTGATGCCACCAGTGTAAGACGCGATCCAAAGTTCATTGTCGGAAACGAACAACAAATCGTGAAGATTATTGTATGAAAGGCCTGTCATATCCTCCTTATGGGTATATCGGGTCACATCACCCGTTTTGATATTGAGTTTGTTCAGCCCCATGTCTTCAAAGGCAATCCATAAATTCCCTTCATTGTCTTCTTTAAGACAACTCACTAAATTTCCACCCAGTTGCCAGTTATTGGTACCCAAATCCCAGGTTTTAAAAAAACTCTTTTGTGAACTCCAGAAATTGATCCCCCCAAAATAGGTCCCCATCCAAATGTTCCCGTTTTTATCACATAGAGAGCTGTAGATCGGATCGGCATTTAACCCTTTGGGGTTTTTACGTTCGAATTTATGGAAAGAAAACGTTCCGGTATCATTTGACCATAAAAATAAGCCCGCTTCAGTTCCAATCCATAATCGGTTTTGTTTATCCTCACAAAAACAATGGACCATATTATGAGGGATGAAGGTACTTCCAAAGTGGTCCTTAGAAAAATGGATAAACTGCCCCGAAGCCAAATCCATGCGACATAACCCATTAAGCTCCTGATCCAGCCACAAATAATTCAAATGATCGATATATAGTGCAGTTAACGGCTGATTTCCCAATACTGAGGGGATCTTATGACATTTAAGCGTGCCATTCTTCAAATCGAGGCAATAAATCTGATGGCTTCCGGTTATGGCAATCAACTGATCGCCCCTGACAAATAACATTTGAAAAGATTCATCGCCCGGGATTTTGTTAAAAAGATTCATTTTTCGAATGTCAGTTAACAATGCAGTTTTTGAATCCAAAAAATAAATAATGTTATCCTTACAAATCCAGTATCCCCCATTTGTTGGCTCAATATTCTGGGTGGGACCGATATTGTTGAGTAGTGTGTAGGATTTAAAACACTCCTGATTAAAATCAAAATAAAAATATTTCTCCTCCTTGGTTCTGCAGATTAACATTGAGTCGGGACAGGTAAAGATCCGGTTACAAAGCAGTTCCGCCGCCCCCCCCTTTTCGTCAAATGCGGGAAACTCCTTGTAGTGACTCCCATCGAACCGGCAGACAGAAACCCGGGTAGCCAACCAGATAAATCCATAACGATCCTGGGCAATCCCCTTTACATAGGATGAAGGTAAACCTGTTTCATTGGTATAATGATAAAAAGCAGGGGCCTCATCCTGAGCCAATAACTTTAGTGAAGTAACATAACTCCAGATAAAAAGAATCAAAAGGCAATATCCAACCAGCTTTATAATAGCTGATAATTTAATATCTTGTTGTTTTTTCATCCTTTTACCCAAATTATTCAAATGGTATAAGCTTATCTGAATTATTTTAAAATAATAATAGTCAATAAATTAGGTTTGACAACGAAGCTTAGGCAGACTTGGCAAAAATACTGAAATATATTGCTTTTGCCCGATAAGTTTGCTGTCAGGGAGTACAGTTTTATAATTAAGCACATCCCAAATCCTGTATTTGCACAGCTTATAATAAGGGAAACAGACTACACTAATTTCCAGATTCTTCTCATCATCCTAATTTGTCCGTCGTAACAGTTCATTTTCAATTGGCTCAGCCCTATTCCAATTGTCCTGTTGACTTTTTCATAATTTAAAATGGATATAAATTAATAAATCCAATTTGTATGGGTTTTGATCGTTTGAATTTACAGTTGGTCATTCAAAGCCTGTCAATTCTCCTCTAGGTAGTATATTTTCAAACCCCCGCGCAAATAACATCACTTTCACCCCTAAAAACAATCACAGATGTTTAATATTCTTGCATTAATGGGCAAATTAATAGCAGATGGAGCATAAATAGTTCGGTGATTGGCATTCCGGAATCTAAATTCTGCCATTTGAACTTACTCACTTAAAAAAATGGGTATACCTCTGATCCATAAATTTCCGGAACATTCCTGCCTCCAACTTTGTCAAATATGGAGTAATTAATTCGTCAATTGTACGTGTTTAGTTGGTGAAAAATAAACCAGTGATCGGTTTATATAAATTTAATCTACCTTTGATTCTGCGACCGGTAAAGGAACGCCATTTATAAATTCCTTTCGGGCAGATTCTTCCCTGAACATTAAAAAAACGAAATTGATGTTTTCAAAAATGATTTACCTTGAGCGCCGCGAAAAGCTGCGTAAATCAGTTGGTAAAGGATTGATCTTACTCTTAGGCAACGATGAAAGTCCTATGAATTATGGTGATAATGGATACCATTTCAGGCAGGATAGTACTTTTCTTTATTTCTTTGGTTTGAACCACCCATTCCTGGCCGGAATGCTCGATTGCGAAACAGGTGAAGATGTACTTTTCGGGAATGATCTTACTGTTGAAGATTTTGTATGGATGGGACCTCAGCCTACAATTGCCAATCAATCGCTTGAGGTGGGTGTTACCAAAACAGGGGATATTTCTGATTTGATAGTTTTATTGGGAGACGCTTCTACCAAAGGGAGGGTTGTTCATTTCTTACCACCCTACCGGGCAGAGAACAGGATCAAGCTTTTCGAATGGCTCAAAATAGCCCCCGATAAAGCGAAGGGGATGGCATCATTTAAGCTGATCATGGGGGTCATTAACCAACGTAATTACAAATCGGCGGATGAAATCCTGGAAATCCGCCGGGCGTGCGACATTAGTGTCGATATGCATGCGCTCGCTATACGGATGGCAAAACCGGGTGTTACTGAAGCACAGATTACTGGGGCCGTACAACAGGTCGCCATTGCTTCCGGCGGGCAGATTTCATTTCCCATAATCGCAACCATAAACGGACAAACACTTCATAATCATTATCATGGTAATGTCTTAAAGGATGGTGATTTGTTTCTGCTCGATGCCGGGGCAGAAACTGAAATGGGGTACGCGGGTGACCTGTCAAGCACCGTCCCGGTGAATGGTACCTTCACATCGCGCCAAAAAGATATCTATTCGATCTGCCTGGATAGCCATAACCGAGCTATTTCGTTGCTCAAACCAGGCATCCCTTTTAAAGAGGTCTATTTTGAAACGGCGAGGGTGATCATTCGTGGACTGAAAGATCTTGGATTGATGAAAGGGAATGTGGAAGATGCCCTGGTAAATGGTGCTCATGCGCTGTTTTTCCCTTGCGGACTGGGTCATATGATGGGGCTGGATGTGCATGACATGGAAGATCTTGGCGAGGTACACGTGGGTTATTCAGGCGAGGCGAAAAGTACACAGTTCGGATTGAAGTCACTGAGATTGGCGAGGAAGCTTGAGCCCGGATTTGTTTTCACAATCGAACCGGGGATCTATTTTATCCCCGAACTGATCGAGCAGTGGAAAAAAACAAACCACAACGGCGACTACATCAATTATGAAAGCGTAGAAACGTATAAAGCGTTTGGAGGACTCCGCAATGAAGAAGATTTTCTGGTAACTGAATCGGGATATGAGCTACTTGGAAAACCAAAACCTAAGAGCATTGCAGAGGTTGAGGCTGAGTGGGCAAAAGGATAATTTTTATGAGTAATCTCCGGAGCCCAGGAAAAACCTGCCTGGTACTTTTGTTTTTATTCGCTCTAAACAACTGAAATATTAAATATTTATTTTCAATATTTTGTAATTTTGTTCCTCCTTCTTTCTGTGCTAACCGTTTGAAGGTTTTTTCTAAAATGCTTTGGGAATTATGGAAATACCAATATATATTCCGACCCTGATTAAAAGTTACAGACGCTTGTTCGAGTGCCTGATGTTCTACAATTGAATATTCTCCCTTCTGCCCCTCTTACTTCTGGTTGTGGTTCGCTGTGTTATACCGGCGATAAATCCGCGCTACCTTTAGTCCCGTTTTCATTAAAGAACATTTAAAAAAGTAATCATGTTTGAAAAGATAAATCCCCATACAACCATTCCTGAAAGACCAGCCACAACAGAGGGTAATTTCTATGAATCCAAAGGAAGAGCATCCAGCCCTGGAATGAACGACCGAATCCGGAAACTCAGAAATCTGAGTGTTGAAACCACTCCGACCCTTTCAATTGAACGCGCACTTCACGAAACCGCCTTCTACAAGGAAAACTACGGGAAGTTCTCAATCCCCGTTTTACGGGCAATGAATTTTCTCGACCATTCCCAAAAGAAAGCGCTGTATATTGGTGAAGGAGAATTGATTGTGGGCGAACGCGGACCAAAGCCAAAGTGTATTCCCACGTTTCCCGAGCTCACCTGTCACAGTGTCGAAGACTTTCATGTGTTGAACACGCGTGATATGCAGCCTTATAAAATCAGTCAGCGCGATATTGACCTCTACGAAAAAGAGGTCATCCCCTATTGGAAAGGGAAGACCCAGCGGGAAAGGATTTTCAGCCACGTCCCTGATGCGTGGCGGGCAGCTTATGAAGCGGGACTTTTTACCGAGTTTATGGAGCAGCGCGCCCCCGGACATACCGCCCTCGACGGAAAGATCTACCGCAAGGGGATGGTCGATTTTAAAAATGAGATTGCAGATAACCTTGAAAATCTCGATTATATCAACGATCCAGAAGCCACAGATAAGGCGGAACAATGGAAGGCTATGGACATTTCATGCGACGCGGCGATATGCTTTGCAGAACGGCATGCTGAACTGGCAGAATCTCTTGCCACTCAAGAGACTGATGCACAAAGAGCTGCCGAGCTATTAAAGATTGCCGAAGTTTGCCGGTGGGTGCCGGCACATGCTCCAAGAAATCTGTGGGAAGCGATACAGATGTACTGGTTCGTCCATTTGGGTACAATTACAGAGTTAAACGGGTGGGACGCGATGAATCCTGGCCATTTCGACCAACACCTGAACCCGTTTTATACGAATGAGATTGCAGCGGGAACCCTTACCAGGGACCAGGCAAAAGAGCTGATTTCGTGTTTCTGGATCAAAGTAAACAATCATCCTGCACCGCCAAAAGTTGGAATAACGGCGAGAGAGAGTGGCACCTATAACGATTTTACTAACATCAATATTGGAGGTGTTAAAGGAGATGGAACTGACGGAACCAGTGATGTTTCGTATATCATGCTTGAGGTGATTGAGGAACTACATATTCTGCAGCCTGGTAGTTCAGTACACATTAGCGCCAAAACGCCCGATAAATTTCTGAATGCAGCCTCACGCGTAATCCGTCAGGGACATGGCTACCCTTCGGTTTTTAATCCCGATATTTATATCCTTGAGTTGCTGCGCCAGGGAAAATCACTCTTCGATGCACGCGAAGGGGGCTGTAGCGGCTGCATCGAAGTGGGCGCCTTTGGGAAAGAAGCCTACCTTCTGACCGGTTATCTGAATGTGCCAAAAATCCTAGAAGTCACCCTCAACAATGGAATTAATCCGGTCTCCGGGAAAATGGTCGGTATTCAAACGGGTGATCCGCAAAATTTTAAATCCTTTGAAGCCCTTTATTCCGCTTTTCTGCAACAACTGCAATTCGTTGTCGATCAGAAGATGCGCGTGAGCAACTATATCGACCGGATGTTTGCCAAATATGCCCCGGCTCCTTTCCTTTCAGTGGTTATCGATGACTGCATCAGCCGGGGCAAGGATTATTACGATGGAGGTCCCCGTTATAATACGAGTTATATCCAGTGTTGCGGACTTGGAACTGTTACCGATAGCCTTACTGCACTGAAAAAACATGTATTCGAAGATAAAACTTTCAGTATTGACCGGGTCCTGACTGCTGTACTCAAAAATTTCGAAGGGGAGGAGATGCTCCGTCAGACAATCATCAACAGGACACCCTTTTTTGGCAACGACGATGATTATGCCGATTCGATAGCCGTACGCGTCTTCGATGACCTTGTAGAGACGATTGACGGGAAACCGAATATCAAACCGGGAGGGAAATACCATCTGAACATGCTTTCAACCACCTGCCATGTCTATTTTGGGAAAGTGATGGGGGCCACACCCAATGGTCGGCTAGCCGGAAAATCAATATCCGACGGCACATCACCCTCGCATGGCGCCGATACCCACGGTCCTTCAGCCGTTGTAAAATCCCTGACCAAAATAGATCATGTCAAAACAGGGGGGACACTGCTGAATCAGCGGTTCCTTCCGGGATTGGTACGCAAAGAAGCTGATATCATGAAACTTGGACAACTAATCAGGAGTTATTTTACCCTTGGTGGACATCATATCCAGTTTAATATCGTTGATACAGCGACCCTGCTTGCCGCCCAGGCATGCCCCGAAGACTACAAGGATCTGCTGGTTCGGATGGCGGGTTACAGCGATTATTTCAACGATATGAACGCTGATTTACAGCAGGAGGTGATCGAGCGGACTGAAAATGACTCATTTTAGTTTACTGCAGTGTCAGAAGATTTAATTTTTGATGTAAAACGGTATGCCATAAACGATGGTCCTGGTATCCGCGTGGTAATCTTTTTTAAGGGGTGTAACCTTCAGTGTGCCTGGTGCCACAACCCTGAAGGCATTTCAGGTAAGGTTGAAAAAATGTTCACACCTGCCAAATGCATCAGATGCGGCACCTGCATTGAGGCATGCCCTGAAAAAGCGATCACCTTAACCCCCGAAGGCATTATAACCAATGGTGATTTGTGCACGGTGTGCGGTAAATGCGCTGAGGTGTGCCCGACCAAGGCAATCGAGATGTCAGGTAAACAAATGACGGTTTCCGAAATAATGGAGGTCATTGAAAAAGAGCGGATCTTTTTCGACCAATCGGGAGGAGGTGTTACATTTTCAGGGGGCGAACCACTTGTGCATACAAAAATATTGATTGAGCTACTTGATGAATGCGGGAAAAGAGGAATTCATCGGGCTGTCGATACAGCCGGAAATGTAAGTACCGAAATTATCCTCGAAGTGGCCAGGCGTACCGACCTCTTCCTTTTTGACATAAAGATGATGGATTTAGGATCACACATGGAGTGGACTAAGGCAGGTAATACAAAGATTCTTGCCAACCTTAAAGCTCTGTCCGAAAACAGCGCTCAAATTATTATTCGTATTCCACTTATTGGAGGAGTAAATGATACTGATCAGAATATCGAACAAACTGCCGCTTTTATTGCAGGTCTGGCTGGCGATAAAAAGGAGGTCCATCTCCTTCCTTATCACAGTATTGCCCAACACAAATACAGTAAACTGGGTAAATCAGATAATTTTGAACCATTGCAGGAGCCAGACAACGAAACCCTTTTCAGAGCGGTTGCGATATTCGCAGCCTATGGTATTCAGGCAGAAATTGGCGGATGATCGATGTAATCCATTCTGTCGGCTTAAGTCATTTTACCAGAAAGCTAAAGTTTTAATAATCAATGAATAAATAACTATATAGGACAAAGCCTATTTCTCATGTTGCCCTTCAGCATTAAAAGTAGATAACCATCATTGGGTTAAAAATGATTCCCAAACAAATCAAGAATCTGCGAAACATTCCACCAGGGATGTATGCAGTCCATCCCTAAAACCAGTGGTGCGCCACAAACAATGGCTGAACTGAGCGTTTCTTCAGATTTTAAATGGGAATCAAGCAGGCTTGTCGATCTTTCCATTGGTATAAACCTTTTGACTGAGAACATTGGAACACTAAGCCGCATATCGGTTTATGATGCTGATCCTTCCAAAAGCGGGAAATTGATTATTCGTGGCGCTGCAGGATATAATTCCCCTTTTGAATCATCACTAAGAATTCCCTCTGCTTTAAAAAAAATCTATCTGCAGGCTGAAGATGGGACAGGATCTGTAAAGATTGATAGCGTAGCTGTCAGCAGTGCGATTAATTACAGTTTTAACCAGCCGCTTTTAAAAAGCATGAAGTTGGTGGCTGTCACCGCGGATTGCACTCCGGCAACTTCTGCAAATATCTTAACAGGTAATCTGACCTATAGCATTAAAAATGGTGGAAATTATTATGTAACAGGAGATTTTTCGGGGACCATTAATTTCAGCGGTAGCGGCGGTACGATTACTGTTTGCGGGAATATGCATCCTGTCAGCATCACCAATATGGGTTCGGCCTGCACTTTTGTTGTGGGATCCGGAGGAACAATAAATTATGCACCTATTCTGGCAATGGGAAGCGGCGCAACTATTTACGCAAATGCCGATTCACATATCTTCTTTGGTGGAATCACAATGAGCAGTTCAAGAATCCAAAGTTTTAGTACCGATTTTGTAATTAACTCAACATTTACACCGAGCGGATCGTATGAGAATTACGGTGCAATGACAATCGGCGGCGATCTGAATCTTGGTATTGTGTCCACGATGTTTGTAAATGCAGGACCACTAAGTATCGGTGGTGATTTTAATTTGAGTACCACTTATTGGAACAATGGAGGGATGGATATTTTAGGTCATTTCAATCTAAATGGTGGAATTATTTACAATAACTGCAAAGTGGTGGTACATCAGAATACGGTCTTGAGCAGCGGAACTATGGAACTCAATGGAGCTTATTTCAGGGAGATACAGTTACTTCAGATCAATAGCGGGGCGACGGTAACGATCAAGAACAATTCGATGATTTCAACATTTGATTATGTACAGAACACAACAATTCAGGGTACAGGAGGAAGAAGTGATATCAAAATAACGAATTCCGGGTCCATCAGCAGCCAAAATCTGGTGAATGGGTCTATAGAATTGGTCACTACAACCGGAACGTTAACAACAGGGAGCAAAACCAATTTCACTAACGGAGCAACCTTAACAACAATTGCCGGGGCAAAGAACGTACTGGCGGTTTCGAATTGCAACCTTGAAGGAATAGGAGGAACCGCTCCTCCTAACGACAGTGATGCAGATGGTGTCCCGGATGCACTTGACAATTATCCGAATGATCCTACACGAGCGTTTGATAATTTCTACCCTTCAAAAAACGTATTCGGCTCTTTTGCTTTTGAAGATCTCTGGCCGTATGAAGGAGATTACGACATGAATGACCTTGTTGTTGATTACCGGTTTAACCTGATTACCAATGCCCAGAACTACGTTGTAGATATTAATCCACAATTTTATGTCAGGGCTGCAGGTGCCGGATATAGTAATGGCTTTGGGTTGCAGCTCGATGGATTACTCCCCGGGCAGGTAAAATCAGTTACAGGCTGTTCATCAAGGAACACGATCATCTCTGTTGCCTCCAATGGTGTGGAGAATAACCAGAATAAGGCAGTAATCATACCATTCGATGATTTCAATCAGGTGATTCATTTTCCAGCAGGAAGTGCAGGTTTTTACAATACAACTCCATCAAATCCTAAGGGGTACGGAGATACACTCAAAGTAAATATCCACCTTACAACACCCCTTCCCTTATCGATAGTCGGATCGCCCCCCTACAATCCTTTCCTGATTCAGAATATGAAACGGGGAGTAGAGATTCACCTGGCAGATCACCTTCCCAGTTCACTGGCTGATATTAGTATGTTTGGAACCGGTCATGATAACTCTAATCAGGCAGCAGGCCGATATTATAAAACCACGGCAAACCTCCCCTGGGCTTTGGATATCCCTGTAAAATTCGATTACCCGGCTGAAAAAATTCCGATCATTCAAACTTATCTCCATTTCCCTGCATGGGCACAATCTTCAGGATCGCAGTTTACTGACTGGTATACAAATACTTCAGGATACCGGACAACATCAAATATTTATCAATAAAGAAGATTCTTCCAAAGGGATAACCCGATTAAAACAAAAAAAAAAGGGATCCCAATTGGAACACCTTTCTTTATTAAAGCTATGATGGTGAGCTTATTTTGCCGGAGTCACAACTTTTTTGGAGGTTTTTTTACCCGACTTGTGTGCAGTTTTTTTCACATGTGGTTTGGCTGCGGCTTCGGTTTTTGCAGGTCCTTTTTTAGTGACCTTCTTTGGGGTATTTTGAGCATTTACGGTAAATAGACCTAATGCAAATACAAAACTTAATAAGAGAACTAACTTTTTCATGATAACGTTTTTTAAATTGTTTATAGGTCAAATGTATTCCGGCGATCATGAAGGTTTCGTGAAGATCTGTCTGATAAAACTTTAATTAACAATTGATAAGCTATTTTATATAATCAGGCTGTTTCTCCTGGTGCAATTTTACAGAGTCAAAAAAGACTTCCTTACAAATTTCACCTCTCCAATATCTCCTAAATGGGGCTTTCATTGCTTTTCAGGAATAAACAATCCCATTTAGAGGATATATCTCATTTTTTTCTTTGAACTTTATTGTTACTATTGCCGCACAAATCAGCTGTTTCAATACCCAAAACAATCGTAATCATGAATTTTAAAAGAGCCGGAATTTTATTCCTTTCAGTTATCATTTTATCCATTGGATCCTTACGTGCCGATGAAGGAATGTGGATGCTACCACTTATTCAAAAGTTGAACATCAAAAAAATGTCAGAATATGGATTTAAGCTGTCTGCAAAAGATATTTACGACATCAATAACTCAAGTCTAAAAGATGCAGTGCTCCATTTTGGAGGCGGATGTACTGCCGAAATAATTTCAAAAGACGGGCTGGTACTGACAAATCACCACTGTGGTTACGGATCTATTCAGAAACTGAGCACAGTTGAGCATGACTACCTTCAAAACGGTTACTGGGCAATGAATCGCGATGAAGAACTTCCATCCAAAGGATTGACTGTGACATTCCTGGATCACTTTGAAGATGTTTCCAAAGAGGTCATTGATGCCACAGCTACAGTGACTGACCCTAAAGCACGCGAGGAAGCATTAAAAACGGTTTCAGATCAACTTACAACCAAAGCGGTAGGGGCAAGCAAATATCTAAAGGGAAGGGTAGTCTCATTTTTTGGTGACAATCAATACTATATGGTAATCACCAAAACCTACAGTGACATCCGCTTTGTTGGTGCTCCACCCTCCTCTATCGGAAAGTTTGGTGCAGATACCGATAACTGGATGTGGCCCCGTCACACCGGAGATTTCAGCATGTTCCGTATTTATGCCGATAAAGACAACAATCCGGCCGAATTTTCGAAAGAGAATGTTCCTTATAAACCAAAAAAATTCCTGACCATCTCTCTTAAAGGGGTAAATCAGAACGATCCTGCAATGGTAATCGGCTATCCAGGCAGAACCAACCGTTTTATGACCTCCTTTGAAGTGAAGGAGACCAGTGAAATCACTAATGCAATTACAATTCTTGTAAGAGGCGTCCGGCAAAATATTTTGATGACCGATATGGTGTCGGATCCTAAAATCAGGTTACAGTATTCCAATAAATATGCAGGATCGTCCAATTTCTGGAAAAAGGCGATCGGAATGAATGAGACCTTCGAAAAGCTTAAAGTAAACGACAGAAGAGCCGCTGAAGAGAAGAGCTTCGCCGAATGGATGAAAGCTGATCCGACACGTACCCAAAAATATGGGAGCGCACTGAATGATATTAAATCAGCTATTGATGGGAGAGCCAAACTTCAGGTTATCCTCAAATATTATATGGAAGCTTTAAGTTCCATCGAACTGACCTCCGCAGCAACCCGTTTTGGTCCAAAACCTGAACCAAATTCCAAAGATCCTAAAAGCGCAAGGCCAATGGTTACGATCACCCCCGCCGATTTTTATAAGGATTATAGCCCTGCCACTGATAAGAAGGTTGCAAAAGCCTTAATCGCACTTTTCAAGGAGAAAGTTGCAGCCACCGATCTGCCTGATTTCTATAAAGTTATTGATACTGATTTTGGCGGAAATATCGATGCTTACGTAGAGGGGATGTTTGCCAAATCGGCCTTTGTTTCCGAAGAAAAACTCAAGGCAGCACTCGCCGGGGATAAAAAAGAGCTGGAGAACGATCCTGCCTTCAAAGCAGCAAAAAACATCTCTTCTGCCATGACTAAATACAGCAAGGAACTTGAACAATACCGCTCCCTCTATGCGCAGGGTCAAAAACTTTATATTGCAGGAATTCTGGAGATGAAGGCCGGACAAGCCATTTATCCGGACGCCAACTCCACAATGCGGATGACCTTCGGAAAAGTCATGAGTTATTCTCCAAAAGATGGTGTGACTTTCGATTATGTGACGACTCTGGACGGGGTTATGCAGAAAGAAGACCCGAAAAACTGGGAATTTGTAGTTCCTGCTAAACTTAAAGAACTCTATACAGCCAAAGATTTTGGACAATATGCGTTGAAAGATGGCCGGATGCCAGTAGCTTTTCTCACCAATAACGATATTACCGGTGGTAATTCCGGCAGTCCTGTTATGAACCGCAAAGGGGAGCTCATTGGGACCGCCTTCGACGGCAACTGGGAATCAATGAGTAGTGACATTATCTTCGAGCCTTCGCTTCAGCGCTGCATCAATGTTGACATCCGTTACACCCT
>CAIXCY010000076.1 GCA_903918045.1 uncultured Bacteroidia bacterium | reverse complement strand
CAATGATACGGTCGATATTGTGATTAAAGAGAATTACAACTCGGTATTCTCTTACCTTCTCACACTTATGAAAGTGAATCCGGTACATCTGCCTATTCTTTTCCGAAACTTCTGGCAGCAGGTCTGCCGCTATTTTTCATCCGATGATGCCAGGGAAATCATCTCGCTTGTAGCATTTTTCCTCGGAAGAACACCTTTTGATACTCCGGCAGTCTACACATTGCTCTCATACACTGAATTTCAGCACGATGGATATTATAATGTGGAAGGTGGAATGTATAAGATTGTCGAAGGGATTTTGGGGGAACTTCAAAAAGAGAACGTGAAGATCACCTACAATACCGAAATTGTAGATTATGTTTCCGATGGAAAAAATCTGAAAGCCCTTGTTGATCAGAATAACAGAAGATGGGAGAGCGATATCATTGTTGTAAACAGTGATGCTGCTTCATTCCGCGGCAAGATATTTAAACGTCCAAAGTTCACAGATGCAAAACTTGATAAGATGGAATGGACGATGGGACCGCTGACCATCTATATTGGGTTAAAGTGCAAACTTCCACAGGTTGAACATCATAATTATTACCTCGGAGATAATTTCAAGGACTATGCCAATAAGATATTCCAATCCACCGGGACCATTCAAAAGCCCTATTATTATGTGAATGTTATTTCACGCAATAACCCTGATTGCGCCCCGGAAGGGTGCGAAGGACTTTTCTTCGTTTGTCCGGTCCCTGACCTGCGCTTCAAGAAAAACTGGGATGACAAGGAGGAGATTGTGAACAGTATTCTTGCCGATTTCTCATCCCGCATTGGGAAAGACATCTTGCCCGAGATCATCTCTAAAACAATTTACACCCCTGAAGACTGGCAGAATCAGTATAACCTTCACCGCGGCAGTGGTCTTGGATTATCCCATAAAATGTTGCAGATTGGCGCATACCGACCACAGAATTTCGATGAAGTCTACAAAAATGTTTTTTATGTTGGAGCTTCTACCGTTCCGGGAACCGGATTGCCGATTACTATGATTAGTTCAAAACTAGTGGTCAAAAGGATTGAGAAATTAAAAGCAAAATAAATTATTCTTATCCTTATAGGCCGGAGTCGACAGAATCCAGCCTTGCCCGTTTTGGAGATTAGCTTTACCTGGTTGCAAATTTGAGCAGCGAGGGGAGCCAAAGTGACCAGTAATCCTGGAAGAAGGCAGGATTTAGGTATGGTGTTAATTCAACAATCTAAACTGATTAGGAGTATATCCCGTTTCGTTCTTAAACATTCGGCTAAAGTGCTGAGGGTATTTAAAACCTAATTCATAAGCAATTTCACTCACCGATTTACTGGTGTCAAAAATACGCTCTTTGGCAATATCCATTAATTTCAACTGAATAAGTTCCTGTGCCGATTTACCCGATTCCTTTTTAATCAGATCACCAAAATAATTGGCCGACAGATGCAGATGGTCAGAAAAATATCGCACAGAGGGTAACCCGATGGTTTGGGGAATTTCAGACTGAAAATAGTCGTTGAGTAACTTTTCAAACTTTCCTAAAATATCCTTATTGACATTGGATCGGGTAATAAACTGACGGTCATAAAAGCGCATACAGTAATTTAGAAGAAGTTCTATATTATTAGATATAAGCGTCTTGCTATGCTTGTCAATACGCTGTTCCAACTCATATTCGATTTTATGCAGGCAGTCAATCACAATTTGTCTTTCCTTTTCAGACAGGTGGAGCGCTTCATTGACTTCATACGAAAAAAAAGTATAATCGTTAATGTTGTGCCCCAGAGAAGTACCGCGTATCAGGTCAGGATGAAAGAGCAGTGCCCAACCCTTTGGTTTGATTATCTCTATACTCGTAACTCCAACGATTTGTCCGGGGGCAACAAAAACGAGCGTCCCTTCCTGATAATCGTAATAATTACAACCATATTTCAAATCGCCGCAATTCACCTCTTTTAAAAAGACACAGTAGAAGCCAAAATTTATACGCAAACTTTGAGTCGGTGTTGCTTTCGACATATCAACAACACTGACTAAAGGGTGCAAGGTCTCTACCCCTCTCATCGAGTTATATTGGGTGATATTTTCCAATTTTAGTATCTCTTCCATAATTTATGTTCTAATTTTAGGTAAAGGTAAGCTGGTTTTTCTTAAAATATAAAACGTTAAAATCAATATCAGTAATCTTGGTATAAGAATCTGTAATAGGTATAAGAATCTGGGACCTTTTTACCCTCATCTTTGCATTGCAATATTTGGTCTAAACAAGTTAAAAATAATATAACGATGAAAAACAGAAAACTTGGGAATAGCGGACTGGAAGTGTCCGAAATTGGTTTTGGTTGCATGGGGATTAGCTTCGGTTATGGTGTTATAGCCGATAAGGAGCTATCCATTAAACTCATTCGCAAAGCGGTAGAGCTTGGAATTACCTTCTTTGATACGGCCGAGGTGTATGGCCCATATATCAACGAAGAGCTTGTTGGAGAAGCGCTTGAGCCATTCAGAGGGAAAGTGGCAATTGCCACAAAATTCGGATTCAATTTTCAGGATGGTATAAATACCGGACTCAACAGCCGCCCTGAGCACATCAGAAAAGTAGCAGAGGAATCGCTAAAACGGCTTCGGGTTGAGGTCATTGACCTTTTCTATCAGCATCGTGTCGATCCGAATGTCCCAATTGAGGATGTTGCCGGTGCCGTAAAAGATTTGATTCAGGAAGGAAAGGTTAAATATTTTGGACTTTCGGAAGCCGGGGTGCAGGTAATTCGTCGTGCCCACGTCGTTCAGCCGGTTACTGCCTTACAAAGTGAATATTCATTGTGGTGGCGGGAACCGGAGGATAAAATAATCCCTGTACTCGAAGAACTTGGAATCGGTTTCGTACCGTTTAGTCCTCTTGGGAAGGGATTCTTAACCGGAAAAATGGACCAGAATACTACCTTCGACAATAACGACTTTCGGAGTACTGTTCCCCGTTTATCGCCTGAAAACCTCAAAGCCAACATGGCCTTTGTCGATTTGGTTACCTCATTTTCACAACGAAAAAATGCTACGCCCGCGCAAATTGCATTGGCATGGGTACTTGCTCAAAAACCCTGGTTTGTCCCGATTCCGGGCACAACTAAGCTACATCGTTTAAACGAGAACCTGGGAGCCGCGGCAGTAGAATTCACAGCAGATGAGCTTCAGGAATTTAACTTCGCTTCATCCAAAATTGAGGTGCAGGGTGACCGTTATTCCGGAGGAAGTGCAAAAATGATTAACCGGTAAAATAATTACAGGAAATGGGGAAATTAAATACTTTGAGTAAAAGTCTAATATTCCCTATAGGAGAAAAACTCCCGGAACAGTTCAGTAAATATTCTTTGGCATCGAATATTTCCATTGAAACAAATGTAACAGCCTGTCGGCCGGGTTGGCTAAAGCCCGTAACTGACGAAGTGTATAACAGTTTATAGGGAGCATCGATTAATAAACAGTAGTTATCAAAGCAGTAAAAATGACAAAAAAAACTATGAATTTAATTGTCGTAATTGGAGCCGGATCAATTGGTCAGGCAATTGCGAGAAGAGTTGGCGCAGGAAAACATGTTTTGCTGGCCGACCTTCGGATAGAAAATGCTGAACAGGCGGCAAAAGTGTTGAGCGAAGCCGGATTTGAGGTAAGCACTACTGTCGTCGATGTTTCATCGAGCAAATCGGTTCGTTCGTTGGTTGAAACTGCACTTGGAATCGGAAATATCACCGGACTTATTCACGCCGCTGGTGTTTCTCCCTCCCAGGCATCGCCCGAAACCATATTAAAAGTTGATTTGTATGGGACAGCACTTGTACTTGAAGAATTTGGTAATGTGATTGCCGAAGGAGGTTCGGGAGTAGTGATTGCCTCACAATCCGGACACCGGCTGGGATCATTAAGTAACGAGCAAAACAAAGAACTAGCCACAACGCCAACCGAGGAGTTACTTGCCCTCCCGATGCTTCAACCCGGTCAGGTTACCGACTCGCTTCGCGCCTATCAATTGTCAAAACGGGGAAACTCACTTCGGGTGATGGCCGAGGCAGTACGGTGGGGAAAACGTGGAGCACGGATAAACACCATAAGCCCCGGAATTATTATTACGCCACTGGCCAAAGATGAACTGAACGGTCCGCGGGGAGATGGTTACCGGCGTATGATTAATGCCAGTGCGGCCAAACGCCCCGGAACTCCCGATGAAGTTGGAAATGTTGCTGCATTATTGATGGGACCCGACGGCGCTTTTATTACAGGAAGCGACTTTTTAATGGACGGGGGGGTAACCGCAGCATATTGGTACGGAGACCTGGCCCCAAAACAATAATATTTTAAATGAAAAAAGTAATCATCATAGGTGCAGGGGGAACTCTTGCAGGCCCTGTAATTGACGCCCTCCAAAATCTGAATGACGTGGCATTGACTTTATTTATGCGAAACAAACGGAGGTTGCAACCAAAACATGCCCAAAACGTCGCAATTGTTGAGGGCGATGTTATGGATTATCCGGTTCTGAAAAGTGCAATTGAGGGACATGACATTGTATATATAAATCTTGCCGGCGACCTTGAACCCATGGCCCAAACCATTGTAAAAGCAATGAATGAAACCGGGGTAAAACGAGTTATTGCTATTAGCTCCATCGGAATCTATATAACACCGTTGCGATCAGTTTTAATCCCTTATCGGAAATTAGCCGATGTGATTGAAAATTCGGGGCTGGATTACACGATTTTACGACCCGACTGGTTCACTAACGCCAATGAGATAGATTATGAACTGACCCGAAAAGGAGAACCGGAAAGGGGTCAGGCAGTATCCAAAAAAAGTATTGCCACTTTTATATCAACCATTATTGAAAATCAGGATTTGCACGTCAATGTTAATCTCGGGATAAGTAAACCCAATAAATAACAGAAAATGAAAGAACTAAAAACAGTATTACTAATCAACACACATTTAACTTACCCCAATTGGTCGGAAGGAAAACTAAACGGGGCATTCCATCAGGCGGCAAAAGATTTTTTCACTTCCAAATCTATTCAGGTTTTGGAAACAAAAGTTGAAGATGACTATATTCCTGAAGAGGAGGTTGAAAAACATCTGGAAGCAGATATCGTAATCTTGCAAACACCTGTAAATTGGTTTGGTGCACCCTGGATCTACAAAAAATATGCGGATGAAGTATTTAACAGTGGTTTGAGTAGCCAAAAATTTCTAACCGGAGATGGCAGAACCCGCACCGACCCGACGAGACAATACGGATCAGGAGGGAGGATGCAGGGAAAAAAATTTATGATCTGTGCTACCTGGAATGCTCCCGAGGAGGCATTGGGTAATCCGGCACAGGAATTATTACAAGGCAAAAACACATCTGACCTTTTCCTAAATATTACCAGCAACTACCGTTTTTGCGGATGTGACATAATAGCCGGATTTAATTGCTTTGATATTTTCAAGAATGAAAACATTGTAAATGACCTTGAGAATTATTCAACACATTTGAACAGCGTTTTTTTTGATAAATAAAATAACACAGGAAATCACTTATTTGGGGAGAAGGGAATAATTGCCACAGCTTTATAACGCTTTGCCGGGCAGAACTGTCGGAGCCATTCGCGCTGGTATGGTATCGAAATTCAATGACCATGCACAACCTTACTGGCCCCCATTTAATATGGCTACTTATAAAGAAGTCTGGATATCTTCGGCCTCTAAATGGCTCTCGTTGTTTGTGGAATTTTGATTGGTACTGTAAAATTGTTTTAGAACTACCTTTTGCAGTACGCGTTTAATAATTAATTCGGCAATAACGTTAAGATATTTTTCGGTTTTATGCCTGTTAAAATACTTTTTCAATTGTAATTCACTAATATCGATCCGGTAAAGTAGACGCACTAAATCTGATTCCCCACCGTTTCCTTCAAGTTCAGACGCAATTCTTTCGAGTATACTAACATAATCCGGCTCAAGAGCCTCTACAAAATCAGAGGGAAAATTGCTTTGATCAAAATCCTTTGCAAGCTGCGTTTTAAAGGCATTGAACAAATCTTTGATATTTAACTGATTTTTAAGGGTTGATATATTTTGCATGCTTTTCAAATCAAATTGCTCCTTTTAAATTGACCTACTGTATAACGAAGGTAGCCATTTTAAGGTCAAATCCGACAATTGAGCGCGTTTTTGTTACCGATTATTTCCCCTGTTTTCAAAAAAAAAGGTGGATGCCTCAGAAGACATCCACCTTTTACTTACATTTAGTTTTATTACTTCTTATTTGCTGTGATATCAAAATCAAGGGTGAAATCATCACTGATCATTTTATCTCCCAAACCCTGGAAAAAGCTTCCTGAACCATATTTAATATCGTAAAGTGTCCTGTTAATTGTAATCACTCCCTGAGCGCTTAATTTATCACCCGCAACTTTAACCTTTGCATTAAACTCAACCGGCTTTTTGATCCCTTTAATTGTAAGATCTCCGGCAAAATGAAGGTCATCCCCCGAAACAGTAGTTACCTTATTTACGGTCAGACTTGCAGTTGGAAACTTCTCGATTGAAAAGAAATCATCAGACGAAAGATGGCCGATAAGCTTTTTATTCCACTCTGCGTCAGTTAAATCAACATCTACAATCGTTTTCATGTCAATTACAATCGATCCGCCAGAAATCTTATCCTTTGAAACATTTAATACGCCATTATCAAAAGAAATCGTACCATTATGTTTTCCAGTTACTTTCTTTCCCTCCCAATTTACTTTGCTGACCGCTTTATCCACTACATAATCAGCAGCTTTGACATTTGAATTTCCAATTATAATGGTCAGATATACAAAACCCACCGTAAAAAATACCCTACTAAGAATCCCACTTTTGCTTGTTTTCATTTTTATAAATTTTAAATTATTTGTTCTGTTTTGACAGTGCAAAAGTGCAACGAACCGGACCATCGATGGTAACACAATTAAGAAATGTTGTGGTACATTTGGGAAAAATAACACCTATAATATGTTACACACCAGGTGTTTTTATTGGTTAGCGTTATCCCCTAAATCAAAAAGAGGGTTCAAAATGCTTATTTTGAACCCTCTTTTTGACAACTTATTTAAAGATTAACTAAAACCTCTGTCTGTTATATCAGAATTTTAGTCGTAAGATTTTTAATACTTAGGTCTATCCCCTCAAAAGGTTTTCCATTTCCCTGATTATCGTCTTCAACAAAAATGTATTTCGTACCTGCAGTCTCTTTGGCTGCAAGAATCTTTTTAAAATCAATCACCCCGGCACCAACGCAGCATACATCGTCCTTAATTACCTCATAGAATGGAGGTTGATTATGACTCATATCCTTCATATGAAGGAGCTGGAATCGGCCTGGGTATTTATTAAACATAGCCACCGGATCCTGTCCGGCTTTTGATGCCCAGAAAAGATCAAGCTCCATTGTTACAAGGTCTTTATCCATTCCCGGTAAAAAGAGATCAAAATAAGGGATTACTCCGTTAAGATTGGCAAATTCGAAGTTGTGATTGTGATAACCAAATTGAATTCCCACGCTCTTTGTAATTTTGGCAACTTCATTAACGTCCCCAATCATCTTTTTATACTGTTCAATATTGCGGTCCACTGCTTCAATCCAGGGCTTAATACAAAATTTAACTCCCAGTTCAGCATGCACATCAGCCATCAATTTTGATTTATCCAATGAAACAGAGGCCGATTCCACCTGTGTATGGCTGCTCAGCGGAACCAAACCCAAGTCACTGACAATCTTCTTGAATTCAGCTGCTGAAAATCCATAAAATTTACCGTCTGAATAACCAGCTAATTCAAGATTTTTATAACCGATATCGGAAACCTTCTTTAATGTCCCTTTTACATCAGCCTTCATCGCATCGCGAATTGTATAAAGCTGAATTCCAACGCCAAAGCTTTTCCGGTCTTTCACAATTCCTGAAGTACATCCGGCAGCACCCAATAACATCATACTCAGCGATCCTGCCGCTGAAATTTTCAAAAACTCACGTCTGTTTTGCATAGGTAAAATTATTTGTTATTTATGGTTGATTCGTTTTGAGAGGACAAAAGTAATACTCTCATTTTAAGAGTGGAACTAACCACCCTAAAAATACGTTTTAATTAAGAATATTTAAAGGTTTAGGTTTAAAAAATTGAGTCGGATTTTGCTTTTTAGTTTTCATTTTAATACATTTGCTTA
Source organism: uncultured Bacteroidia bacterium (assembly GCA_903918045.1). Lineage (GTDB taxonomy): Bacteria > Bacteroidota > Bacteroidia > Bacteroidales > Prolixibacteraceae > JAAFHB01. The sequence goes on along the minus strand of CAIXCY010000076.1, from coordinate 2,413 downwards.
AAGTAAGAAGAATGGATGGTTTAACCTCAATCTGAAAATGAACTACCAGTCCAAAACCAAATCAGAACTTATAGCAGAGTTGGAGCAGTTGTCAAAAGCATATAGCTCATTAAAGGATTCTTACGATCTATCCAATGATGAACAAAGCAAGGTTAGGGATGAGGTATCAGTCGGCAAGATTAAATTGGAGGCAGCGTTAGAAAGTAGCAGTGATGCTATTTTTATTTCTGATGTGAATGGCAGGTTTATCAATTTCAATGAAGCTTTTGCTACATTTCATAAATTTAAGAATAAGGTGGAATGTGCAAAGGTCCTATCAGAATCCCCTTCATTTCTTGATGTTTATACAATTAACGGAGAGTTGGTCCCTCCTGATCAATGGGCTGTACCAAGAGCATTAAGAGGTGAAACTTCCACGAATTCGGAGTATCTGCTTCGACGAAAAGACACTGATGAGTCCTGGGTTGGAAGTTATAGTTACGCCCCAATCCGTAATCGTAACGGAGCGATTATTGGATCGGTAGTTACCGGCCGCGATGTTACGGAGCTCAAGAAAGCTTTAGAATTACTTCGGAAAAGTGAATCTGAATTTCGGTTACTTGCTGAATCGATGCCTCAGATTGTCTGGATAACCCGAGCTGATGGATTGAATATCTATTTTAATCAGCAATGGATCGATTATACAGGACTCACGCTCGAAGAGAGTTCAGGTAACGGATGGGCCAAACCGTTTCATCCGGACGACCGGCAAAAAGCATGGAACGCCTGGCAGAATACGATAAAAAATGGAGCAATTTATGGGCTTGAATGTCGTCTGCGCCGTTTTGATGGGATCTATAAATGGTGGCTGATCCGAGGGGTCCCTGTCGTCGATTCCAATGGCGGGATCCTAAAATGGTTTGGGACTTGCACCGATATTGACCGATTGAAGCGTTCGGAGGAAGAACTTATAATCGCAAAAGCCAGGGCAGAAGAGAGTGACCGTTTAAAAACTGCGTTTTTGGCAAACATGTCTCACGAAATCAGAACACCCATGAATGGGATTCTTGGGTTCTCAGAATTACTAAAGGAGCCTAAATTGTCCAGCGAAGAACAATTTGAATATATCTCCATTATAGAAAAAAGCGGGAAACGGATGCTCAATATAATCAACGATATTATTGATATCTCAAGAATAGAATCCGGTCAAATAATTCTTAAAATTGGGGAGTCAAACATAAACGAACAGAATGAATTTATTTACAACTTCTTTTTGCCCGAGGTTGAACAAAAGGGGATGCAACTTATCCTTAAAAATCCACTTCCTTCAAAACTATCCATCATTAAAACAGACGGAGAGAAAGTTATTGCAATTCTTACTAACCTGTTAAAAAACGCGATAAAATACAGCAATAAAGGGAGGATAGAATTTGGATACGAAAAAAAAGGAACCTTTCTGGAATTCTTCGTCAAAGATCATGGGATAGGAATTCCCTTTGACAGACAGGAAGCAATATTTGAACGCTTTATACAGGCCGATATCGGTGATAAAAGAGCTTTTCAAGGGGCCGGATTAGGTTTGACAATAACAAAATCTTATGTAAAAATGCTTGGCGGGAGAATATGGGTGGAGAGTCAGGAAGGGAGAGGTTCTAAATTCTATTTTACCATCCCTTATCATCCTGTTCTGGAAACAAGGATAGCTGACTCAGCTGAGGCAGAGGAGAATAAAAAACTAAAACTGAATAAGAAACTTAAAATACTGATTGCTGAAGATGATGAAATATCACAATTTTTAATTTCAATTACATTAAAACCGATTTGTCGGGAGCTTTTAACCGTTAAGACGGGCATTGATGCAATTAAAACCTGCTTTGAAAATCCCGATATTGACCTTGTTTTAATGGATATCCGAATGCCTGAGCTGAGCGGATATGAGGCGGCCCGCTCAATCAGGCAGTTTAATACGGGTATCGTCATTATTGCACAAACAGCTTACGGGCTTGCAGGTGACAGGGAGAGATCGATTAATTCAGGTTGCAATGACTATATTTCCAAACCGATAAATCCGAATTTATTATCGGGGTTGATAAAGAAGTATTTCAATTAGTTCCAATCGATCTGCTTTAAGTTACTGCAAATTTAATCGCTTGCCAATGAGTTTTGAAAGCGTAACATAGTTTCCCCCGAAATGATTACCGCCTCCCAAAAGATCATAATCTATGATGCCATTCAAATCTTTATGTGAAATAGAAAATTCAGTATCGTCGCAAATGATGTACCCTCTTTTAATTATGATACTCCCCAAAATTAGGACAGATAGTTAAGATATAAATTTACATCCTTTAAAATAAAATTTATGTCAACAAGTCGGAGAAAATTCAGTAAAGAATTCAAGTCCAAAGTTGTGCTGGAAGCGCTCAAAGAGCGGGTT
>CAIXCY010000075.1 GCA_903918045.1 uncultured Bacteroidia bacterium | reverse complement strand
TAGGGTCTGCTTAAAAACTATTTGAATGCTGAAATTTAAATATTTATAACGATATTTGGATAACTAAGTGCAAGGAATTATGGAAAAGTCAAAAAGAAAGCATGCACCTGCTCCAGCCTACATGAGTCCGAATCAACTTACTTTGGATGCTTTTAAGAGTCCATTCGAGCGTGAACTTAATCCTAATAACAGATGGGTAGTACTCGCAGGACTGATTCCATGGGACGAGATTAGTTCGTTATATCTCAAGAATGTACCTGTGAGCAATACGGGACGTCCTGGGTTAAATCCTAGAATTGTTATAGGTTCTCTAATCATTAAACACATGTGTAATCTTGACGATCGTGAGGCAGTTGATCAGATAACTGAAAACATTTATATGCAGTACTTTCTGGGCTATACAAGCTTCATCAAAGAACCACCGTTTGATGCCTCTCTGTTTGTTGATTTCCGGAAGAAACTTGGCATGGATAGCCTGAATGCAATGAACGAAAAGATAGCTGAATTAAGGGCTAATTTTGTTTCGCAAAACGATAATAGAAAACCCGAAAAAGATGACGGGGATTCATCCGGTTCGGGCAACCTTTCTAATTTCTCTCAGGTTGAAAACAAAGGCAGAATCATCTTTGATGCAACTGCCTGCCCTCAGGATATCGCCTATCCAACGGATCTGGACCTGTTATCAGATGCGAGAGAGAAATCGGAGCAATTGATTGACAAACTCTACAACCCTGTCCTGCATGAGAAAAAGCCCAGGACTTACCGAAAAGTTGCCCGTAAACGTTATTTGAAAACTGCTCAGAAGAAGAATAAAACTCACAAAGAAATTCGCAAAGCTACTGGTAGCCAGTTAAGATTTTTAAAGCGCAATCTTAATTCAATCAACAGGTTATTAGACTCATATCAAACGATTCCGCTCAAACCGCAAAGCCATAAATACCTTCTGGTGCTAAACACATTTTATGCGCAACAGAAGCAAATGTATAGCAATGGCGTTCATCGCATTGATGATAGGATCGTCAGTATCCATCAACCTCATGTCAGACCAATCGTTCGCGGGAAAAGTCAGGCAAAAGTCGAGTTTGGGGCAAAGATCCACCTCTCACTCATTGACGGGATCTCTTTTTTGGATGAGCTGAGCTGGGATGCCTTTAATGAAGGAAGCCATATGATGGAATACATCGAGAAATACCGGAATCGTTTTGGTTTTTATCCCAAGGAGGTTCTGGCTGATCAGATCTACTGCAACCGTATTAACCGGGCTGCCCTAAAGGAGAAAGGAATCAGGCTGCTGGCCAAACCACTAGGTAGGCCATCGGCTGTGCAACAACACGTAAGTCCGGGAGAACGTAATCCAATCGAAGGTAAGTTTGGTCAAGCTAAAACAGCATACGGGTTAAACCGTGTAAAAGCCAGGCTTAGAGAAACCAGCGAATCGTGGATTGCCTGCATCATCCTGGTGCTTAACCTGGTCAAATTGGCCGGGGCGGCACTCCCGTCTCTTATCTTTAATATACTTTCAAGTTTTTCAGTAAAGGCTAAAATAGCTCTATCTCTTTCTGTCGAAGAATTTCTGAGGAACTTAAAAAATATCATACAAATACTCTACTCTAAACAAGTTGATCTAAAATATCAGGTCTGAGTTTAACAGCAGACCCTATTTAAATCCGTTGAAAAAGAGCATGAAGTAGTCAGAAGAACCGTAGGTTCGGCACATTTAGCAGCTTAATGTACCGTGCCTAAGGCACTCCTTTTCACTTTCAGATTTCATCCGACGGATTAAAATCCGTAGTTACAAGATGAATCGAGCCGATGGCTCTAATATGACATCTATTTATTTTCAATACTTATATTGCCATTTAATATTTTTTTCTACAAATATCAGCGGTGCTATGCACCTTGAAAATCACCAGGTTTCCGGCATTACCTTTGAATAGCTTATCCCTGATTTTGAAAAGGTTACATTATAAGATGGCCAGGTATTTAATCTATTGGCAAATTTCAATACATCAATGGCGCTTCCTTTGACCAAATAGAACCGCATGTTCATCTCCGGATTATTGGGATTGAGTTCTTCGCGGAATACAAGCTTTTGCTCCTTCATTTTCCAGGTTGCAGCGATATGCTCGACCGAGCAATCCTTAATCAGGCTATAGCCGTTATTGAGGTAAACAAATCCATTTGAGAGGGTGAAAGCGGGATCATTCTTCAGATCGGTGGGGATCTCAACGGCGATCTCCTCCCCTGACCCGGCTGAATAAAATAGTCCGGTAGCAGGGGTATCGAAGATAATCTCCACTGCTCCATCGGCAGGGCGTTCCCCTTTTATCTCGATACTGTACAAATTTTCATTAATTTGCCTAACGCTGCTCACCGATTTTTCGGCTCTGACTGCAAACGGAACAGGAAGGACTCCCACCTGATTTGATGATGATTTTGAAATATTCAGCGGTTCTACTTTTCCGGTTTTTGTATCCACCTGATAACTTTTCTCATCCATGGGGATCAGCACTTTTAAGGATTTCAGCACCTCCTGAAGAATGAGTTCAGCATTGGCAACTTCGTTATCGGTATACTGAACCTCAACCAGCAATGGTGACCAGCCACTGGAATCGGAGACTTCAGAAAGAAGCAGGTGTTTCCATGCCTCCAGAACCATTTTCCGAAGTTTGGACACATCCAACCCCTTTGATGCTGCATAATCAACCAATTTTTCGACCAGAAGGACAACGCCCCTCAATTTGTATGAGGCCGCCCGGGTAAGTCCGTCTTTTTCAATTCCGGTTCGCTGCCTACCCATCCACATAAAAGGACCGCAGACCGACATGTTCCAGGTTCCTTCCGGGACAAACGGATAATCCGGAATCTTATATCCCTTTAAATTCTTAATTTTATTGGCCAGCTCAGTCATCGTCACGAACTTGTAACCCTCCTTTTGAAGCCTTTTAAAATTGTCAATACTTTTCTTTTCCTGTTCCGGAACGATATTGAAATCGCTGTTATAATCGAGTGTATTAAAGACCTCTCCATCATCGAGAAATGCGAAATTCCAGGTAAGTCCATCCAGTTTATTTTCACCCGCCCCTATCAAACCCAGGATATGATCTGTCCCGTAAGTTACATTTACCAGGGGAAGTGTGGCACCGCGATAATGGCTATGCGGGTCGGAACTTGTAACTACGAGGTCATATTTATCCTTCAGTACGCTCGCATAAGCCGGAGTCCACTGGATCTCCTGCCCGAAAAATACGCGTGATCGTTTTATTCCATGATCAGCAAGAATCTGGTCTGAGATCTCAATCGATTTTTGCAGATCGATTGCCGGGTAGGCTATAAAGAACTGATCGGAATAATGGGCAATAACAAGTTCTATCTGGCCCCTGTTGACAAGTTTTTTTAGAAGCGCCAATACTTCGGGATGCTCTTCTGCGAAAGTCTCGATAGCATATCCCTGTATTTCAATATCTGACTTATACTGCGGATTTTTCTCGAAAAACTGAAGCACAGGATAAACTGAATTTCGGATTATCTTGCTTTCAATTTTGTAATCTCCGGCTACATACTGAAGATTGAAGTGAAACATACCGATGGCATACTTTTCCTGGGCATTTGAAATCAGACCCGAAAGAAGGAAGAACAGTAGAAGTTGAATTGACTTTCTCATTGAATTAATTTTTGTTTCTTAATCCCTATTATCCGGTTAATTGATGACCTATTAAGATATCGAAGCTATATCAAAAGATATGAATTTAACCGCAGAGAGCCGCTAAGGGAAACCGCAGAGAATTGCAAAGCATTAAATTAATGCAGAATATCTCTGCGTCCGTCGGCTGAGGGATTGCGCCTTCTCTGCGTATCTCAGCGGTAAAAATACTTATGATATACACTCTTTATATATTCTGTAATACTTATATGTTGACTCAGCATTAAATTGCCGAATTGTCACATTACCTAATTGCCGAATTATTAAATTACTGAATTGTCACATTAATCTATTTTATCACCGGAGTAGAAATAACCCCCAAATATCGTCCCATCCAGTAGGGTAAAAGCCATGTGTCGCCTGCACTTACCAGGGACGATCCGTCGCCACCCGAATCAAGGGTAAAAAACTGCCCATTATGTCTGTAGATAGGAATTTCACCCAGTGGAAGTCGCTCTTTAGTTGTTTGCCCCCTGAAGTTTGCAGGGAGCCGTTCGATATCTTTTCGGTGTGAGTTATGCATGGCCCAGTTGCGCATATCTACTGGATATTCTTTTAGGAAATCAACCGAAGGGCCTAGATCGAACTCCTTTGCACCCGTCATCGCGTAGGTAAAGTTCCACAATGCATTGCCTTCCGGCCGTTCGATCTCCCAATGATCCTTGATAGCAGCTCTGAATTTAGCTTTTAGATCATCTTCAAAGGCATAAGGATATAACCCCCAATAGGCAAGAAAATACATCTCATCGTCCGAATGGTTCCACTCTTCTGAAAGCACTTTACTCAGCTCATCCGCGCCGTTGGGACCAATCTGTGAGAAGGGGCGGGTCAGATTCTCAAGATATCCGAATTTGGTCATCAATTCATTCGCCTTGTTCCTGTAAATCTCCTTTCCTGTAAAATGATAAGCTGTCTGAAGCATCGCGATGATATTTGAGGAGGTGATTTTACGGTCGCCGACATTGACAGGAAATTTATTCACATATTCTGGATTCCATTTTCCCCACATAGTTGGTTCGCCATCTACATCAATAATATAGAGTTCGTTTTTCACAATATATCCCATCAGGTTATCGAGGCATTTTAGGGCGCGGGACTTCCATTGCGGGTCGTCTGAAAGTTCAAGGATAATCGTAAGGGCAAAAATCTGTGCGACAGTCTGGTCACTACTGGCCGTTGAGCGCCACGACCAGTTGGCGTGATCGGCTGCCGGGAGCCATAAACTGGCGGGACTGCCCGTAAGTAATTCTTTCCGTTTCCAATCGGAGCCTTTTGCATTTTCAATTTTATAATCGCGTTCAAGGCTTCGTGCAAAGAGTCCGGGGATGTTTGTCACGGTATGAAGCCGTTCCATCGCTTCAAATGCTTCAAAAGCATTTTCCCTGGCATCTTCCGAACCGGTTACCTTATATCGGAAAAGTTCAGCTGCGAGGTACATGCCGGTCCAAAGGTTATCACTCGGCTGGTTACCTGTCCGACCTGTAGAATACCCATCCGGAATACCTGCAGAACTGCAGTTGAACCCATAGCGGATATTTTTTTCTCTGACTTGTTTTTCATAAAAGAGTGCTTTCTCTCCGAGAGTCATCGTGTTAAACGAAAGTTGTGCAACCCCTTTGTCGGTTAAAACCAACACACTTTTTTCCGGTCCTGCTTCAAGGGAAATAACCCGATTGCCCGGAAGCCAGCGTTCGCCGGCAAAATAAGTATACTTCCCTTTGCTATTCCGATAGAAGACGCCCCAGGAAGAGCCGAACCAAAGTTGTCCGTTTATCTCCTGGATATCGGTGATTTCAGCACAAGGCAAAGCTGCTATTAATTTCTTATCGGATAGTCCAAAGTAGCCGGAAGTGGTCCCTATAAAAACTTCATTCCCTTGGGATATTTCTGTTGCACAAGTTATTCCGGTTCCTGCATAACGAACCTTAAGATTTGGCTCCCCCGGATAATATTCTACCACCTGGTTGGGAGAAACCAGCAGAAAGCATTTTTTCAACGCTTCATAACGGATCTGGAAAACTCCGTTAAAAACCCCGGTCCAGAGCTTTTTCCCTGTCTGATCAATATAGATAATCTGTTCTCCATCAGAAATCAGGAAATGAAAATCTTCCCCTCCGGCAAAAATTGAGGCATTGGGCAACCCATGGTCGATCTGTAATTTACCGGCCCAAGCATTGCTGAAAAGCTGTTTATTGTCAAGGTAAATGGTTTGCCTGTTGTAAGTTCCGATTGCCTTTATTTTCTTTGGGAGAAGGGAGGAGTACGAAATATCACGGATAAGTCTTCCTGAATAAAAAAGAGACCCGTTATCGGGAACAACGACTCCGCTGTCTGACAAGACCCGGATTTGACCATCACGATTTGCAGAGATCGCGGCCAGTTTTGAAAGTTGTTGCGACTGATTGAAATAATATCTTACGCTGATTGGCTGTAAATAAGCGCTATCCTGATAAACCGGCTGCCCCTTTTTATTCGTGATTTCAACAGGAGCCTCCGAACTCTTAAATTTGCATCCTGTCAAAGAAATGATTAACAACAATAAAAAGGGATATCGAACTAAAAAGTTTCTCATATTGCGTCGTAATTAACGGGTCGAAACAAAGAAACATCAATGAGGTGCGTTTAACTTCTTATTATTTATTTATTTCAGATAGTTTATTAACCAATTATCATATACGACGGATTGGTAATGGGAGAATATGTTAATATTTCATATGGAATTTAAAATGACAGGAGATGTATCTATTCCATTCGCAGGATACCACTTTGTCACTCAGTCATACGTCATTTCAATAAATGCTTTGAAAAAGTGCCTTCTTCAATTATGAGATTGCTTCGTCGCATCAGACCTGCCTGGTTCCTTCGGAACATTTAAGTCAGAGATGCTCCTCGCAATGACAGGTGGCTTGCGGAGAGAAGAGAGATGGGAGAGGGGAGTATTGGCG
>CAIXCY010000074.1 GCA_903918045.1 uncultured Bacteroidia bacterium | reverse complement strand
GAGAACCGCTAACTGCCTTGCCAAGCTGGATCGGATCAATAAGGCTTTACGACACGAAGAACCAGACCGGGTACCTATAAGTGATTTCTTCTGGGGTAGTTTTGTGAAGCGTTGGCGAAAGGATCTGAATCTGCCCGACAACGCCGAACCCTATTCGTACTACAACCTCGATTGGGTAGTTACCACTCCGAATATGGATCCACACATTCGTCCGTTTGAAACGATCCGTGAAAACAAAATTGAAGTTGTCGTTAAGACCGGTTTTGGTGCGACGTTACGAAAACGCTTTGATTTCCAGATGCCTGAATTTATGGCTTTCGAGGTGGATACCATTGAAAAGCTCGAGGCATTTGAGTTTGAGGATCCTTATGATTCCCGGCGTTATTTTGCAGCAGGAGACAATCAGATTGCCGGGGTGGGCGATGGGTTTGAACGAAACTCACCACCTTGGGTTAAAACTGTTCAAAAACTTCATTCCGATTTTCCTGTTTACGGAAGCATTATTGAGTGTTCCGAGTGTCTGACCCGTCTTGTAGGACAGGAAAATACCCTCTGGTGGATGGGGATGTATCCCGATGAACTTGGCGCATGCATAAATAAGATTGGGCAGTTCTATCTCGATTGTACCAAAGCGCAGATTATCGCTGCGGATGGTCTGCTCGATGGAATGGTAATCTGGGGTGATGTCGCATTTAAGCAAACCATGCTTTTTGATCCCGAATATTGGCGACAGTATTTTAAACCGTGGGTTAAAGCGATGATTGACGAATGTCATAAAAATAACCTGCCTGTGATCTACCACGGCTGTGGAAATGTGAGTCTTATCTTTGAAGACTTTATCGAAATGGGGCTCGATGCCTATAATCCATTGGAAGTTAAAGCAGACATGGATGCTCTAAGGTTAAAGAAACTGTATGGAAATCAGATTGGATATTGCGGAAATAGCGATATTCAGGTTTGGGAGACCGGCGATTTGGATCTTATAAAAAGAGAAACCCTTAAAAAGTTGAATGCTGCAAAAGGTGGTGGATTTATTTTTCAGTCGGATCACTCTGTTTCAAGTGGCGTTTCGGGTCAGACTTACGATTTTATCGTAAAACTGGTTCGCCAATACGGCAATTATCCGCTCGATTTGGAGGAATATAATGATCCTGAATTGTAACCCAGACAAGGTTTTAAAACCTGTCTGGGCTATTTAATCGAAATATTACTATTTTTTCATCTCTACACGAATAAGTTGTAATGTGATTGTTTTACTGAGGTTTTCTACAGAATGAGGGGCTTCGGCATCTTTCCACATAGTCATTGGGAATTTTAACGGGGTTTTAAGCTGTCGCGTGTCAAAAATGATGTTACCCTTTCCATCCCGATCGATAAAATCACCTGAACTTTGGATGTATAAAAATGTCTGTTTATAATCATAATTTCATTAAATTTGATTATCTAACCATCATTTGAAGCTTCGCAACTTTTACTTCCCTCCAATCACGGGTTTTTAACCCCTCTTTTACTGCCAGGCTGGTCCTCATATCCATGGGGGCCCCTCCTCCCATACCTTCCATAAATGAAGAGAGTTGTGCCGCATCTGTATACATACTTACTGTGATATGAGTGCCGTATGCTTCACTTCCTGCAGGTAAAATAGTTCTTAATAATTGCCAGCTCCCTTTTTTCCCTTTCGTAACCATCTCCTGGTGCCACGGTTTAAAGATTTCTGATTCAGCTTTTT
>CAIXCY010000073.1 GCA_903918045.1 uncultured Bacteroidia bacterium | reverse complement strand
CACCGGTCACTTAAGGAGGGCGATATTTACTTTATTACGAATCAGACTGCCGAAACAAAACTGGTTACCCCGGAGTTCCGCGTAAAAGGAAAGCAGCCTGAACTTTGGGAGGCAACAACCGGGCGAATCCGTAACCTAAAGGCTTTTGACCAGAAAGAAAACAGCACTGTTGTCCCTTTAAAACTGGCACCTTATGAAAGTGTCTTTGTGGTCTTCCGCCAACCCGCAGGTAAAAGCTCCGTCACGGCTGTTAAGGCTAACTATCCCGATCCCAAAGAACTTGCCGAGCTTAAAGGACCATGGACTGTAAACTTTAGTTCGGTGCAAAGGGGGCCCGAACAGCCGGTTGTATTTGAAGCATTAACCGATTGGACATTATCACAGGATGACCGGATCAAATACTATTCGGGTACAGCCTTTTATACCTGTAAATTTAAACTAGATAAATTACCCTCTGATGAACAGGTAATTGTTGATATGGGAGTATTTACGGCAATGGCTAAGGTGACTGTTAATGGCTCCTATGTTGGTGGCCTATGGACGGCTCCCTTTCAGTTAAACATTGGACAATTCGTGAAGGAGGGGGAGAATGAACTGAAGATCGAAATTGTGAACACCTGGGTAAACAGGCTGATCGGGGACAGCAAATTGCCTGTTGAACAGCGCTTAACATGGTGTCCGGCCAATCCGTATAAGTCAGACAGCCAGTTGCAACCTTCCGGGCTATTGGGGCCGGTAAAGATTCTAAGTGTTAAATATGGGATTAACTAAATAATGAAAAAATAATTAGTTTCAATAGTCAACGAATTTTAGATCTCATATTTTAATCAGCCTTTTGCTGGTTGGATCATGTTTGCAATCTGTTGCCCAACTCCCTCCTTCATTTAAAGCGAAGGAGGTTCCTTCCGTGAGGACATCAGATGTTATCCGGAAATATTTATCACCGGTTCGTATTGTTCAGGTTTCAGATTTAACCGGAAAGTATCTTCAGAATGTGGAACAGGTTCTTATCCCCCCTTTTTCTGTCTGAAACCCGATGGATTTTGTTTGGTCTTCTCCTTGAACACCTTGCTGAAATAGAATATGGAACAGAATCCAAGGTTAAAAGAGATCTCTTTTATGCTTAAGTCTGTATTATTAAGCAGATAAACGGCATGTTGAATACGCAATGACAGATGATATTGAATCGGAGATAGTCCGGTATATTTTTTAAAGGCTGTGCGGAAGAGCGAATAGCTTACATTCAAATCCCGGGCAATATCTTCTATGATGATATTCTTATCAATATTCTCGCGAATGATCAGGCACGCTTTCTGAATAACTTTCTCAATCCGGTTGGCACCTGCATCCTGGTTTCTTTGAATCGAAATAATTATTCCCAAAATCAGCATGATCAATCCCGAACATCTTTGCTGGTATCCCGGCTTCTCAAGTTTGATCAGGTTGAAAATATCCTGAAAGAGGTGTAAAATCTCATCGTCAAATCCAATATGAATTATCGGAGTATCTGAGGACAGACCGTAAACTTCAAAGATATTCTGCGCGAAATTCCCGTTAAAGCCAATGTAATGTTCGGTCCAGCCCCTGTTTCTTAACGGCTTGTAGCGGTGCCACTGATTGGGCCGAATAAGAATTACTGATCCCTCCTTGATCTCATATTCGCCATTTTGAGTTTCGAGAATACCTTCCCCTTCAGTAATGTAGTTTAACTGATATTCCTGTAAAATCCGGCCGTTTTCCCAGTTGAAATTATAACCGCGAGGATGACCTTTGGGGGGATAGTCGGCACCGAGTGCAACATTGGCGATACCTGCTACATTAAGATACATCCCCCATGCCTCATCGTCAGGACTATGAACCAAATATTTAAAGCTTTCTGCCATTGGAGGGATATCGGATTATTTGATTTGCAAGGTAGCCATTTGAATTCTTTTTCTTAAACGTACTTGGAGTCATCCCAACCCGTTTAAGAAATGTCGCTGAAAAATGTTGTGAGGAATAAAATCCGGTATCCAAAGCAATATCCGTTAACCGCTTGTCGCTCTCAAGCAGTTGTTTCTTCGAGCGTTCTATTTTGAGGTCAATCAGAAAACTTTGGGGTGTATACCCGGTTAACCGTTTCACCTTGTCGTTGAACGAAGTTGAGCCCATATTGAACTGTGACGACATCTCATCGATACTCCATTTCTTGGCAAAATCAGACTCAATAAGCCTCTTCAGTTCATTAATCCAGACATTGTTCTTATTGGTCTCGAGTTTTCGGCTTTGGATAATCCGGACAACTTCGAGAATAATAGTCTCAATCAGCGACCTGATCTTTACATCATACCCAAATTCCCGGGTGACCAGTTCATGATTTAGTTGAAGAAAATATTTCTCAAGCCTTGCACAATTGTTAAGCAGGTGATTTTGATTCTCACGCAAGACCTTTGCAATCAAGGCTTCCTGTTGGGTGCTAAAGGAACTCCAGGTTGCCAGATGACACCCATCCTCCTTACTGAAAATATCCGGAGTTATGATTAACCAGTATATCTCGCCAAGTTCTACCACCCCCAGGCTGTTCCCATGATATTCCCAGGGACAGGTAATAAATCCCTCCCCGGGGTATACAACATACTCTTTATTTTCAACCTGCCAGTCATACCTCCCTTTCTTAACGTAACAGATCTCAATGCCACTGTTGAGGTGAAGATCAAGCGATGAGGGTCGAATATTTGAATACCGTTCATGTCCGAATTCCCAGATAGACGGAAACTCTTCAATGACCGGTATATTGACAAGACGGTGGGGGGCCTTTGAATAGATAAAATAGCTCATATTTATAAAATCGACCGTTGTAAAATTATGAAAGTTATTTAATAAACAATTTGATTCCTTTGGTAAAACTTCCATGTACTGATCTAACCAATTAAACGATGAAGATCTTAATCGCATCACTCTTTTTGTGCATTTCCCTCATTACACAAAACGCCTTTTCTCAAAAGGAAATTCAGATTAATTATTTTCAACCATATCAATATCAATTAACTGCCGGAAAGTTTGTGGTGAAGGCGTGGGTTAAGGATTTGAGGTTAGGAAATGATTTTTCGGTTTTGCTGGATGGGAACAAGGTTCCCCTGGTAAAAGGAGATTCTGGCAAAGTAGAATTACTACTTCCCTTGATTGGTAAAGCTGGCGAATTGCGATTCTATATGACACAGAAATCAATCGGTAAATTAATAAACAGGCAGCTTTTTAATCCGCTGGTCTCTTCCGACTGGGGATATTTTGGCAAAGGAACCATGAACATCATTTGCTCCTCACATCAGGATATTGCCTGGATGAATACCCCCGATTCGTGCCGCGAGGAGCGGATTCACAAAATAATCATTCCTGCCCTGGATCTTATCGATAAAAATCCTTCCTATAAGTTCGAGATGGAACAAACGCTCAATCTTATGGAAGTTTTAGAATCAGTTCCTTCAGAAAAACAACGAATAATCAACGCCTGCAAAAATGGTCAGTTTACCTGGGGCGCCACCTTTAATCAGCCTTATGAAGGGCTTGAATCCGGGGAGCAATTGGTGCGTCAATGCTACCTTGGTCGTAAATGGATTAAGGACAACCTTCCGGGAATGGATGCCCTCGCTGCCTATAACGTTGATGTTCCCGGCCGCTCACTCCAGTTTCCGCAGATGCTTCAAAAATCAGGGATAAAATATCTGTTTGTAAGTCGCATGAAGGAGGGATTTTACAACTGGTACAGCCCCGATGGCTCAAAAATTCTCACCTACAGTCCGGGGAATTATGGCTGGTCATTGCTGGTTTACCGCTATTTTGAAGAAGATGTGATCACTGCATTGCAGAAAATCAACAAGGTGATTCAAAACTGGAGCGAATATTATACCTCGCGACATATTCCACCACATTATGCCATTGTCATCTGTACGGATGCCGGAGGGCCAAAAGATTATTCTCCACTGATTAAGGCGTGGAATGAAATCGCTCAAAATTCGGGGTTTGATATCCCAAAATTGCAGCATGCCACCGCGGAGGAATTTCTCGGAAAAGTAAATGTCCCGGAAGCAAAGTTTGATTCCATATCCGGAGAGAGACCCGATCTCTGGCTCTATATTCATGGACCGGCCCATTATGAGGCAATTAAGGCGAAGAAAGCTGCGGCGGTCAGCCTCCCGGCAGCGGAGATGTTTAGCGCCATAAATGGAATGATCAAATCTGACCAGTCCAAATATCCATTGGCAGAATTAAACAAAGGCTGGTTGAAATCGATTTATCCAGACCATGGATGGGGTGGTAAACATGGTGAAATTACTGATAGCATCTACCGCGCCTCTTTGGAACAGGGAAATGCAATCGGAGCGAAAATTCTGAAAGAATCCTTAACAGCGCTCTCTTCCCGGATTGATTTGAAAAATCCAAACAATATTCTGGTTTTTAACAATCTGTCATGGATCAGGAAGGGGATTGTGTCGGTTGATATATCCGCCCAAAAAGGCTTGGATTGGATTATCAGCGATCTCCAGGGGAAAACGATCCCCTCAGAAATCACAATTCATGGTTCTCAAAAAACGATCACTTTTGAGGCGGAGAATATCCCCTCAGTCGGTTATAAGACATTTTATCTGAAAAAAGGGGTTGCACCAACTGATCCGTCGATAATTGCGGGTGGCAATTTTTATGAAAATCAGTTTTATTCGGTTGAACTTGGAGCGGGAGGACTTACACGTCTTTTCGATAAGGCTTTAGGTAAAAACATCCTGAATACAACCAAATATGCGGGTGGTGATCTTCTGAGTATGGGTTACAGCGGAAATGGTGCCGGAGAGTTTGTACAGGTTACCCCAACGAATATGGAGGATTTTGAAACCCTGAGTATGAAAAGAGCTAACTGGACCTTATCCATGAATAATGCTGTTTTTGCTTCCTATGAATCTTCGGTTCGGATGAAGAATTTTGACGTAAACCAGACGATCACAATCTATCACCACCAGAAAAAGATTGAATTTGAATACGATATTCCAAACTGGCCTGGTGAACACAACCGACAATTGAGGGTGGCTTTCCCGATGAATATGAACGATTCAAAGATCACCTATGATGTTCCGATGGGCATCGTTACGGTTGGTAAAGATGAATTAAATCAATCGCCCGGCGGTTGGGCATGGGGTGGTACTTACAGGCAAATGCCTATGGATATCAACCCTCGTGAAATCGAAAATTTTATTTCTGCCAGTAACCCGGAGTTTGGATTTACAATGTCGACAAATCTTGCGGTGGCTGACTGGATTGATCCGACGCGTGAGGCGGTAAGTTACCCTGTTTTGCAGGGGATTTTATTATCCTCACACAAGAGTTGTCATGGTGAAGGAAACTGGTACCACCAGACCGGAGCTCACCATTTCAAAATTTCAATCTCCACACATCAGCCCGGATGGGGAAACGGATACCATTTTGGCGTTGAGGAGAACCATCCGCTTTCGGCCATTCTAAAGGTGAAGTCACAGAGAGGTTCACTTCCTCCTGAGCAAAGTTTCGTTTCCGTTTCATCCCCCTTTGTCCGAATGACAGCCTTGAAAAAAGGGGATGATGATAAAAGTATAATCATCCGTCTTGTAGAAATGAGGGGTGTTGATCAGAACTTCGAATTAAAACTATTCACTCCGGTGAAAGCCCTTATGAAAACCAACCTTATGGAAGAAGAGGTTGAGAATACGGGTCAAACAGGGAGCGTCTTAAAATTAATTATCGGTAAGAATTCGATAGAGACATTTAAATTGAGATTTTAAGCAGGTGCAGGGCACCGTTAATATTTATAGTATATATGGCACACAATTTCAAGAAGGTGCAGAGCACCGCAATATCAAAACCAATAGCATCAATATTTCGGTGCACTGCACCTTACCTCTTATTTCCATGTGGATTGCTACAAATATTGCGCAGCTCTGCTGCTTGCTTTAAATATAATTTGAAAACCCCTCTTTTACTAATCGTTCTGTTTTTATTTTCCTTTCAATTTGGTATTGCCCAGGTCACGAGCCTAAGTATTAT
>CAIXCY010000072.1 GCA_903918045.1 uncultured Bacteroidia bacterium | reverse complement strand
CAGGTATATTATTCTTTTCCTGCATTATTTTAATTTTCATTTTTATAATATATTTTTTGTAGAGACGTTGCATGCAACGTCTCTACAAAAAATTATGCATCTAATTCACCTGCAATTACATTCATTGAACTCATTGTAAGAATTGCGTCAGACAACATAGTCCCTTGCACCATTTCAGGATAGGCCTGATAATAAATAAAACATGGCCTGCGAAAATGGAGCCTTGAGGCCGTACGTCCACCATCACTAACCAGGTAATAGCCCAGTTCTCCGTTAGCACCTTCCACACAGTGGTAGACTTCCCCTGCGGGTATATCGGTTTCACCCATCACGATTTTAAAGTGCCAGATCAAAGCCTCCATATTATTATAAACCTTTTCCTTGGGAGGCAAGACAAACCTGGGATCGGTGGCGTAATAAGTCTCTTTATCTTCCAGTTTATCGAGTTTATCAAGGGCCTGCTGGATAATGCTCAGACTCTGCTTCATCTCCTCCTGTCTGACCATAAAACGGTCATATGTATCACCGCTTTGTCCGACAGGGATGATGAAATCGAACTCTTCGTAGGAACAATAGGGATTATTTACCCTTACGTCATAGTCGAGGCCGCATGCACGCAGGTTTGGACCTGTAAAACCATAGGCTAATGCACGGTCAAGCGGGAAAGCGCCAACATCCACCGTACGATCCATAAAGATGCGGTTCCTGGCTAGCAAGGTCTCAAATTCTTTTAATTTACCCGGGAAAGTTTTCAGAAAATAACGGATTTTCTCCCATACTTTCGGGCTGAAATTGCGTTCAAAACCTCCGATCCGACCCATATTGGTCGTGAGGCGTGATCCGCAGATCTCCTCATAAATTTCATAAATGAATTCCCTATTCTGAAAAATGTAGGTGAATCCGGTGAGTGCTCCGCTATCGACTCCAATCACGCTGTTACAGATTATATGATCAGCGATTCGCGCCAGTTCCATAATGACGATTCTGAGGTAGTCTACTCTTTTGGGCGTTTCGATCCCAAGTAACTTCTCCACTGTCATGTGCCATCCCATGTTATTGATGGGTGCGGAGCAATAATTTAACCGGTCGGTTAGAGGTGTGACCTGATAAAACGGGCGTCGTTCTGCTATTTTTTCGAATGCACGATGGATATAACCAATTGTTTGTTCAGTACTTACTATGAATTCTCCATCCATTAGCATAACATTCTGAAAAACCCCATGCGTAGCAGGATGGGTAGGTCCAACATTAAGTGTGTTATACTCCTTTGGCTCCTCTGTCTTGACTATGTCCTTGTCCCAATAATCGGTATTAACTCCTTTTGCCATTTATGGTATAAATTTCTCTTATGCTGTAATTCTAAATAGATTTGACCTAATAAAGGTCATCAAAATAATTTCACACGACCCTCAAAGTCTCAAAACCTATCTCTGTTTTTTGGATGACTATCGCCCAAAATAGGAATCATCCTTATCTTCACGGGTCTGATCCTCCAGTGGAAAATCTTTGCGTAACGGGAAGTCAACCATATCCTCAACATTCAAAATACGTGTAAGATTCGGATGACCTTCAAAAAGAATACCGAAGAAATCGTATGTTTCGCGCTCCTGCCAATTGGCAGAAGGCCAAACGGAAGTTGCCGTGGCTATGCGTGGATCGGAAACTGGCACCGATGTTTTGATCCGGATTCTGTGATTATTCACAAAACTATGCAAATGGTAAACCACACCAAGCTCTTCATTTGCAGGATAATGCATGCCACACAGGGTAGTCAGAAAATTATATTGTAACTCCTGGTCATCCCGAAGAAAGAAAAGAGCCTCCTCAATAACCTCTTTTTTGACTGTAATGCAAAGCATATCGGTCATAACTTCATGCGATTCAATTGATCCCATAAATTTACTGATCAATTTTGCGACAACTAACTCGTTTCTCTCTGGAATGATCTGGAACACAAAGATATGTTTTAAAGTACTTAATTTTGACTGAACCGACGGTTTACGTATTGAAACAGAATCAACTCTACTCGATATTATAGGAATCCATTAAATGCTGAT